>JBJOKQ010000176.1:0-6965 GCA_046046005.1 Bacteroidota bacterium
ATGAGCTCAGACAACTATTGAATCTCATTGTACAGGAATACAATGAAAAAGCGCCCGGCTATCTGCATATTCTCCGGAATTATTTCCAGGCATTCCTGAGAAGATTATCTCGCTATGTCAACGAAGCTTCTGTTAACACCAACAATCTTGTTCCTGAATTATACAGACGTTTCGAAGAATTACTGCCGAAAGCGGTTGAACTGAGAAGTGTGGAAGCCTTCGCCGATTTGCTGCATGTAACACCGAAACATTTGATTGATGTTATCAAACAACAATCCGGAAGAACTCCGCTGCAACTCATCCACGAACAAATGCTCACCGAATCGAAACGAATGTTGTTTCACACAGATCTGCCAATAAAAGAAATTGCGTTCTCGCTTGGATTCTCTGACAGCACCAACTTCACCAAATGGTTTAAAACCAAGACCGGTTATACGCCCGTACATTATCGAACGACACAGGGTAAATAATTTACCGTTTGTGCCGTGCAATGCACCTTTCAAGCGTTCTTGCGTGCCTGTACATTTGACAAAACAATTAAACTCAACAGTCATGAAAACAAGCCTCAACACAATCGTCCTCTTTCTTGTGCTTCTTTTCGCTCCATTAGCACAACAAGCACAAACCATTACCTGCAGTTCGCTTTGCGTTACATTGATTGCAAACGATTCAATCAACAACGGTGTGGCAGTTTCCGTGAGCATCGCTGATTCCGGCTTCATCAACTATCCTTACGTTCATCAGATCCTCGATCAATCCAACAATGTGATCGGAACGGGAAGCATGTTCTTCTTCGGCCAATTCGGAACAACAACACAGATTTATCCTGCAACCAGCACCAATACGAATTGGAATAATTTCGTAGGAACAGTAGTATTCGTTTTCGACAACGATACATGCTACTTGCCTTATCCATGTCCGATGTCTTCCACTCCGGAAATCGATAATGAAGAGTCATTCAACATCAGTCCGAATCCGGCAACAGATTTGATTACGATCAACACGCAGAACGATCTGAATTCTGCACATGTTGAAATTGTAACACTGGATGGTCGTTCCGTGCAAACGATGAATTCCGTTCGCGGTAATCGCATAGACATCCCAACCGATCAACTTGCGAATGGAATCTATATTGTGCGCATAATGGAAGAAGACCGCTTTCTGAAATCCGAACGCGTTGTCATTTCAAGATAATTATCGCAACCGCTCAACACATTTTCCTGCGATAACTCCTGCGTTAACCGTCCTGCGTGTAACTTTACACCATGGGCGGTTTGGCAGTTTCTGTAGTTCTTCCGGTATATAACGGCGCTTCGTTACTTCCAACGAGTGTGAACAGCATTCTAAAGCAAACGCTGAAGAATTTCGAATTGATCATTGTTAATGATGGATCAACGGATGAAACGGAAAGTATCGCAAAAAAGCTTGCGACTTCAGATGAACGTATAAAGCTTGTTTCCGTTCCGCATTCAGGTGTAGCACTTGCGTTCAATGCAGGAATTGAAATCGCGCAAGCAGAATATATTGCCCGCATGGATGCAGATGATGAAATGCATCCGGAACGATTACAGAAACAGAAAGCCTTTCTTGATCATCACAGCGACATTGGCGTTGTAAGTTCGCTGGTAAAATTCGGCGGAGATCGTAACGCAAAACAAGGTTACGCTTTGCATGTGGATTGGATCAACACGCTGATCACTCACGAAGACATCTTTCTGAATCGCTTTGTGGAATCACCTGTTTGCAATCCGAGTGTGATGTTCCGTAAATGTCTGATTGAAAAACACGGAGCTGCACGTCACGGCAATTTCCCTGAAGATTATGAGATGTGGCTGCGTTGGATGCAAGGCGGAGCGCGTTTCGCAAAAGTGGAAGAAGAACTACACATCTGGAATGATCCTCCGCAACGCATCACAAGAAATGATGATCGTTATTCTAACGAAGCGTTCGAACGAGCAAAGCTTCCATATCTGATTGAAGACATCCGAAAGTTTCATAACGGTCGCGCGATATACGTGTGCGGCGCAGGTCGCGTTACAAGACAGCGTAGCGATCTGCTTCTGGCTGCCGGAATTCAGATCAACGGGTATATTGATGTGGATCCTTCGAAAGTAGGCAAAGCATATAATACTATTCCGGTTTACGGGATTGATCACATCACGAGTCCGCAACAGCTGTTTATTCTAAGCACAGTTGGAAATCGAGGCGCACGGGAATCGATCCGCCGTATGCTTATTGAACGTAACTTTACAGAAGGAAGCGATTTCATACTTGCACAATAATTCCTTCATTTGAAAAACACAGGACTTTCATCACAAGACGCAGCAGAAAAGCTGAAGCAGTTCGGATACAACGAACTGGAAGGTGAAAAGCCAAAGAACATTCTCCGCATAGCTCTTGAAGTTATGAAAGAGCCGATGTTTTCATTGATGATCGGTTGTTCTGTACTCTACATTCTGTTGGGAGATATACGTGAAGGAATCATCATGCTGTGCACTGTAAATGTGATCATCACGATTACATTTTACCAATCACGCCGAACAGAAAAAGCTTTAGCTGCACTAAAGAATCTTTCAGCGCCGAGAGCTTTGGTGCTCCGGGATGGAAAAGAACAACGCATTGCCGGTCGTGAAGTTGTACCCGGCGATATTGTGATTCTGAATGAAGGTGACCGTATTCCGGCAGATGGAGAAATACAGGGTGAAAGCACCTTGGTAGTAGATGAATCATTACTCACGGGAGAATCTGCCGCGGTAAACAAATCTGCAACAGAGAATAAGGTTTTCAGCGGAACGCTGATAGTTCGAGGCAAAGCCACGTTTGAAGTAAAAACCACAGGCGGTCAAACTGAATTCGGCAAAGTGGGAAAATCGCTGCAATCGATAACCAAAGATCAAACGCGACTTCAGAAAGAGATGAAAATTCTGATCAGAAATTTCTTTCTCATCGGGATTGCACTGAGCATTTTGGTAATCGTAGCGTCCTATCTGGTGCGGGGAAACTTTCTTAACTCTCTTTTACAAGGTGTCGCCGCTTCAATGGCAATGTTACCGGAAGAATTCCCTGTGGTGATGACCATTTTCTTAGCAATGGGCGCCTGGAGACTTTCTAAGAATAATGTGCTGACGCGAAATCCATCGGCGATTGAAACATTAGGCTCCGCCAGTGTTTTGTGCAGCGACAAAACAGGCACAATCACAATGAACAAAATGATTGTAGCAGCTGTTGCAGACGAAAACAATATTATCACGCGCGACAACTTCATTCGAAACAACGATGTTGTAAGTCAGATTGCAGAGTCTGCTGTTATCGCATCTCAAATCAGCAGTATTGATCCGATGGAAAAAGCCATCGCAGGAATGTTTACTGAACATGGAAGTCAAGCACCGGTTTTCACATTAGATAAAGAGTATCCATTGACACCGGAATTAACTTCGATGACGCACGTTGCGAGTATTGAAGGCAAGCAACGGATCGCGTGCAAAGGAGCGCCGGAAACAATTTTCCGTCTTTGTAATTTATCGGAAGAACAAATTGCGAAATGGACACAACAACTTCATCAATTGGCGAGTGATGGTTATCGTGTGCTGGCTGTAGCCGAAGCGAAAACGATTCCAAACACATTGCCCGATAATCAATCCGGTTTTGATTTTCAAATTCGCGGATTGCTTGCCTTTGAAGATCCTGTGCGTGATGAAGTTCCCGCAGCAATTCATGAATGTCATAGTGCAGGAATACGGGTCGTTATGATTACCGGTGACTACGCAGAAACCGCCCGTACCATCGCTAACAAAGCAGGACTTCGCACTGAATCAGGTGTTGTAAGCGGACAGGAACTCGACGCGATGAATGATGAGGAATTACAAAAACAAATCCAACACATTGTTGTTTTCGCCCGCGTTAATCCTCAACACAAACTGCGGATCGTTCGTGCCTTGCAAGCCAACAACGAAGTTGTCGCCATGACCGGAGATGGTGTAAATGATGCACCCGCTTTGAAAGCCGCGGACATAGGAATCGCAATGGGCAACAAAGGAACAGACGTAGCGCGTGAAGCGGCATCCTTGGTATTGCTCGATGATAACTTTGCATCAATCGTACACGCTATACGTTCCGGTCGACGCATCTACGACAACCTTCAGAAAGCGATGTCATATATTCTCGCCATTCACGTTCCGATTATCGGATTAACACTTCTCCCCGCTTTCAACTCAGCGCTTCCGCTTTTGCTGATGCCCTTGCACATCATTCTGATGGAACTCATCATTGATCCGGTTTGCTCAATTGCATTTGAAAGTGAACGTGAAGAAAAAAATATAATGACGCGTCCGCCTGCCGATCGCAATGCACGTTTCTTCGGAATGAAAAAGATACTTGGAAGTTTGCTGCAGGGATTGTTACTCCTTGTAATGACCTTAACAGTTTACTTCCTTTCCATTGACGAAGGTCATACTGCTAATGAAGTCCGCACCATTGCCTTCTCCGCCCTGATCACCGGGAATGTTTTTATGATTCTCACGAACCTTTCCGCTTCCCGCAGCATCTTCGGTATATTCACAGATCGCAATCCTGCACTGTGGATTATACTCATTGTAGATGCGCTTCTCATTCTCATGCTTACTAATATTCCGGCATTACAGAATCTGTTCAGTTTCGGTTCGCCCGGATTCTCACATTACATTCCTGCGTTTATAGGAGCTGTTGCCTTGCTTACAGTTCTCGAAATCCGCAAAGCGATTTTTAATCGTAACAGATCTGCATTGTCAACCGCGAAGTAATTTGCATGCTCGTAACCAACTTCAATCCTTCCGAAAACGATTTGCGTTACATCAACTCGGTAACGCGTGAGCTGGAGTCGGGCATTTCATTGGAAGAAATGCAGCGCAATATCACCTCATTGTTTGCAGAATTTGAAAAAGTACCGATTAACGGACTGGTCCGGAATAAGATGCTCGATGTTTCGTGCCATCTCGGCATTTATCAATCCAAAGTAATGTCTTACCGTTTCACTGCAGAATCTGTTACGCAGCAGGAAGGCGTTGAATATTTGATTCAGGTTCTGTCGCTGCTGAAACAATCCGGCTCCTTTGAAGTTCCTGACAACCTGTATCAATTATACAGAAGATGGATCGTTTGGGAAGGACAGCAGATTGAAGTTGAAGAATTGGCGAACGACAACTGGAATTACAGCGTGATGCGAAGCCAAGAACGCGATCAGTTATTCATAGAAGTCCTTAACAACCGCTCGGCAGCTTATTGGGACAAGCTGTTTTTGGTCGACCAGGAAGATTATTCCGTGATTGAAACGGCCATTCAACAAGGAAACAAACAGATTTTAAATAATCTGGCCGATAAATACAGAGCCGGAATGTGAAGATTCATCTGAACCTTAGGGCTTTTCAAGTGTACAGATTTCAGATGTAAAGTCCGGAGATTCAATCATCAAATTCGTCACGTCCGGATTCCATTTTAAAGTAATTTGCACTATGACCCGTTACATCATTCTGTTCGCCACATTGTTTGCCTTACTTCCGCAATTACGCGGGCAGGATTGCATTTTCAATGAACATATCCGAAAGGGCTCCCAATACTACTTCTCGACATTTTATCAGGATTACTCTAAATCCACACCGCTTCAGGATACATGCATGCAATATATGAACGGCAAGCCGTATCGATTCTATGTTTTTAAAGATGGAATAATACAGGAGGAAAAACTGTACTACAATCCCAACAACACGTTGACGATTGAATTCAAACGTGTGAAACACGATTCTGTTTTCGCAGAAATGTACTCGTACGACAATCAAAACAGAATCAGACAACATGTAACGTACTACTACGACAAAGGCAATCATCGTTGCATGAAGGATGAGTTGTACTACAACGGCGTATTGAATCAGGTACGTTATTTCCGTAGTGTTCACAGTAAAGAATTGGCCGAAGCGAAATTGGAACCGCGGCCTGAACATTTGATCGACTCCGAAGGCTACACAGATTTTCAGGTGCAGATCTATGAGGAGCTGAACTACTACCTTACCGGTGAACTGAAATCACGGCAACAATATCAGTATGTAGTAACGAATAATCCCAATAGCGGCGATTCAAAAACCGGTGCATATACTGAATATTATGAGAACGGTAAGATAAAGGCAACTGCCTATTACACTCAAAGTGCCAATGATAAGAAACATACATACTATTATCCTGATGGCAGTGTTCGAGAAGAATTGTATTTCGAAAGAGGCATGTATACGGGAATCTGGAAATCGTACTATCCGGACGGAAGTCTTGAGAGCACAATCGATAATGATCCTAAATACGGACCCAATATGGGTCACGTCACCCGCTACTATGCTACAGGGCAAATTGCCTACGAACGGAAAGTAGAATTCTACGGAAAAGGTTATCAGGTTTCCTATTATGAAAACGGCAATCCCAAAGAATGGAAACGCTATGAATACGGTCCCAGTGAAGTTGCTGAACAGCGCTCCTATTATGAGAACGGACAGATAACGCATATATCCTATTTGCGTCCGCAGAACGATACACAATCAGTAGTGTACTACAACAAAGGCAATCTGTGCAAGATTAACATTCTGCGAAAAAACGGAGAACAAGACTTTCGTGAATACTATGAGAGCGGACAGATAAAAACTAATCAGCAAATTCGCAAAGTCGATGATAAAACGCATCAGGTGCGCATCACCTATTATGCTAACGGGCATATTGAAAGCAAAATTTTTTATGGTCCTGATTCCCGGGATGAACTTCTAAACTGGGCGGACGGAACTCTGAAAACAGAGAAACATTACAGCAATAATCTGCTTAACGGAGTTTGGAAAGAACGCGACAGTACCGGTCGTGTAATCAAAGATTGTAACTACAAAAACGGATTTCGTGTAAGTAAAAACTGCACGTTTGAGTTCCCGAAACTACCGTCGATCACAGCACAGGAAAAAAAC
>JBJOKQ010000177.1:0-6960 GCA_046046005.1 Bacteroidota bacterium
GAAAGGACGGAAAAAGCGGATTGACGCGGATTTATTTTGGTCATTGCGAATCTTCGGGTCATTGCGAGGTTACGAAGCAATCCCGAAGAGATAGTACGCGGAATTATTAGTACGCGCCCGCCCGGACGAATGTCCATTTGGACGGGGATTTGGCGGATCAACGCGGATAATTGTTTTCGTTAGTAGGAGTAGAGCGTTTCCCTTTTTTCGTCAGTTCGAGTAGCGCAGCGTATCGAGAACACGAAAAAGATAGTACGCGGAAGTAATAGTACGCGGATGCCGCGGATCAAGCGGATTGGCGCGGATCTTCGGGTCATTGCGAGGTTACGAAGCAATCCCGAAGTGTTAGTACGCGGATTATCATTGTTACCATCCGATCCCAGCTATATAATTTGAATTTGTAAATTGCATTCATGGTAACGATAGGATGAATTCACGAACATCCATACGGAAAGTCAAAACGCTTGACACTGTCCAGTTTGTTTTAGTTGCAATTGCGTTCGTAGTTGTTGTTGCTGGAATTAATAGTGGCTGGATGAGTATGTCATTTATTATTTCAGCAGGTGTTGTAATACTGGCGATAGAACCAATGAAAACCTTGTTTTATTATTTCTCTCGCATTGAATCGAAACGAGAGGAAGTATTTATTTTTCAGCGAGGTGATTCTGCTTCTCGCGGTCTTTCCAAATGGAGCATTATCATATTTTCAGGGGTCATTTTTCTGATGTTGCTTTATTATAATTTCGATTTCAAGAGAACCGGTACGCTGTTTATTATTGCGCCAATGGCTTTTATACGAGCCTTTAATGATTTGTTCTATGCCGGATATTCTGATGGTTTGGTGTTTGACCGAAAGGGAGTAGTAAGACAGAAGTTTTATTTGAAGAATATTCCTTGGGAGAATATAAATGGAATTGCGCTTGATCAAGACAATAGTTGTATTGTATTTTATCATAAGAGTTATAAGTCGTACTTCAATTTTCTTGAAGCGGATTACGACCGGGTGAAGTCTGCAGTGTATTCAATAACTGAAACCTTTCCGGAGATTGAGGTCAAGGAAATGTCTGTGATGGTGAAGGAAGAATAGTACACGGATTTAACGGAAAGGACAGATAAACACGGATAATGAATTCAGAAAATCCGTTTAATCCGTGCCCTGAGCTTGCCGAAGGGTCTGTGTACTATCCCAAACACTCTTTACAAAACATCAACCTTTTATTAACCCGTAAAGCAACACAGCTTTTCTTTAAACGAAACTTGCGGTTCAATTTGCGCGCGCACTGATAGTTATCAATTACTTATCAATTATTATCCGTTTACAAACGGCTACGGTAGGAAAAGAGAAGGTGGTGGGGTAAATTGCGGGGAGTGGAGAAGATTAGGAGTATATCAGACCAATCTACTCGTTATGGGCAAGGCTATGACGACAAACAAGTAACAATTAATAGACAATGACAACTGACATCACGGACATAAATTACGAGAATAGAATAGTTGCTTTTGTTGACATATTAGGGTTTAAAGAAATCATAAAAAAGTCTGAACGCAATTTGAAAAAATTACAATTGCTCTATCAGACATTAGAATTTCTCAAAAAAAGAGAGAATTCCTATAAATGGAATTTGCAGTTAATCGAAATAGAAGAAGACGCACAAAAAAAAGGCGTAAGTAATTTTGACATTCAATCACTAACGACCTGC
Source organism: Bacteroidota bacterium (assembly GCA_046046005.1). Classification (GTDB taxonomy): domain Bacteria; phylum Bacteroidota; class Bacteroidia; order Palsa-965; family Palsa-965. The sequence continues at coordinate 1,701 of JBJOKQ010000177.1, forward strand.
ACTTGTTTTTCAGACTCGATTGTGGTTTCAGTAAAGTGTACAGACAACAATATAAATGAAATTACATCTACATTAATTGCAAACCTTTCGTACATCGGAGCGCAGTTAATGACTGAAGGCATTTTACTACGTGGCGGTATAACTGTTGGAAAGTTAATACACTTGGACAACGGAATAATTATGGGACAAGGTTTAATTGACGCCTACCAATTAGAGAGTAATTCGGCAAAATATCCGAGAATTTTAATATCCGAGAAACTAATTAAAAGTTTGAATTATCCTATTGACACAAAAAAGAATAGATACCCTTATCACCAATATCTACAAAGGTTTGAAGACGGTTGTGTTGGTTTTCATCAAATGATATATTTTCAAGTACTTCAGTCTTCAAACATGCTTGACAAGCAAATGTTGAAACGAGAACTTAAAAAAATCAGAAAGACAATCATCAACGGTTTAGACGACAATTTTGAACATTCGGAAACACATTTGAAATATCTCTGGCTGAAAAAGGAATACGAAAAACTTATTATGACGACAATTGAGAAAGAGAAAATTTATGAAATCAACGAAGGACTAAGTGGGAACAACATTCATTTCGCTTATGCAAACAACTTCTATGACAACAAAAAATGACAAAAGCCCAGCCCATAACAGCACCTTCGCGTTATGGCGGGGGAAGTGCGAATATGAACAGTAGTGCAATTAATAAACAGTGTGCGTTTAGACAGGTTAGTGCATCTAATCCGCCACAACGCAAAGCCGCAAAACGTTAACGAAGATTATCAACCCCACCCATGAGCTTATACATCCTCCACACACAAAAATCTCCACCCTCAATAACATTCCTCCGCGACTGATGTGGAATGTCCTTTATAGTTGCATAGAATCATCTCTCACTCTCCATCCCTCCACTGACATCCATCACCTTCCCATCTTACCCATCTCAGTTTTCAGTTTATTGATGCTGTAGCGAGTTGCCGTAACTTTGTAGAATACACTTCAAATTCTGCGCTGCCATGCTAACCATCGACAACTATTTAGATCCGCATTACATACACCGCAGTAACTGGCTGCGTGCTGCTGTGCTCGGAGCTAACGACGGAATCATTTCCATTTCCAGTATTGCCATTGGTGTGGCCGCTGCAAGTTCAACGCGTGAACCAATTGTGCTGGCAACGCTCGCAGGATTGGTGGCAGGTGCTTTGTCTATGGCGGCGGGTGAGTACGTTTCCGTGAGTTCGCAAACCGATACAGAACAAGCGGACATTGCGCGTGAAGCGGAAGAGCTGAAAGCCATGCCGGAAGAAGAGCAGAAAATCCTGGCGCAGATTTATGAACGTCGCGGATTGAAACCCGAAACTGCAGCGCAGGTAGCGAAAGAACTCACTGCGAAAGATGCACTCGGTGCTCACGTGCGTGATGAGTTGGGCATTACAGAAATCTCTCAAGCGAAACCGATACAAGCTGCATTGGCATCCGGTGCAGCATTTACCATTGGCGGTGCGTTACCTATGCTTGTGGTTGTATTCGCTCCGGTGTTGCAAATGGAATATTTCCTTTACGGAGCTGCAATTATTTTCCTGATGTTGCTCGGCGGTATCGCTGCAAAAACGGGCGGATCGAAAGTCGTGAAAGCTATTGCGCGTATCACCATCTGGGGAACGATGGCGATGGGATTGACGGCGTTGGTGGGGTATTTTTTTGGAGTGGCTGTTTAGCGCTTCGCGCTGATCGGGGCACTGCGTGCTGATCGGGGTGCTTCGCATAATTGGGGCATTTCATGCTGATCGGGGCACACTACGTGTGGATCGGGGTGCTTCGCACGATCGGGGCATTTCATGCTGATCGGGCACACTTCGTGTGGATCGGGGCACTTCGTGCTGATCGGATGATCCATTAACTCCCGATCGACGCGAATGCGTCACCGATCGTTCCGCAGGAACACCGATCAATGCGCAGCATCCCGATCAATGCGCCGCACCGATCATTGCGCAGCATCCCGATCAACAGCTTTGCTGTCCCGATCGCGGCAACGCCGCAAAGATCATTGCGCAGCAATCCCGATCAACAGCTCCTGTCCAGACCTCGATACATTCGCGAAGCGAACACTCGGTCTGACAGGGAGCCCGACTAAAAAATTTAGTTTTCCAAGCACGCCGTTTTCCCCCGCAATAGTTTTACGGGAAAATTGACGCTATGCTGGCTGCATTACACATTTCCAACTACGCGCTGATTGATTCAGCGGAGATCGACTTTCAGAAGGGATTCACCACCATTACCGGTGAAACAGGAGCAGGGAAATCCATTTTGCTCGGAGCACTCGGACTGTTGCTCGGCGATCGTTCCGATTCGGGTGTGCTGTTCGATAAGAAGAAAAAATGCATCGTGGAAGGTCGTTTTGCCATCAAGACCAAAGCGATTGAAAAGTTGTGTCAGGAAAATGATCTGGATTACACCGACGAGATTCTTATTCGCCGCGAGGTAACAGCGGAAGGCAAATCACGCGCGTTCGTGAATGATACGCCCGTGAGTCTGACTTTGCTGAAACAACTGGGCGCACAGCTTGTAGATGTTCACTCGCAACATGAAACATTGACGCTGGGAAATTCCAGATTTCAGCTATCCGTTCTTGATGCGGTTTCCGGAACGGGAAATTTGCTGCAACAATACAGCGAACAGTTTTCCGCTTACAAAAAAGTTCTGGCAAAGACGGAAGAACTCCGCGAGCTGGAACTGCGTGCGAAGAAAGATCTCGATTACTATACGTTTCAATTCGAAGAACTTCAGGTGCTCGATCTGAAAGACAATGAAATCGAAGCATTGGAAGCCGAACAAGGCACACTTGAAAATGCTGAAGCAATCAAGAGCGGATTATCGAAGTCGGTGTATGCGCTGCATGCTGCTGAAGAAAATCTGATTGACGGATTGATTGACGTTCGCAATACTTTGCAACAATTGGCGAAGTACAATCCGAAAGTGGCGGTGCTCACGGAGCGCATGAATTCCGCTTTGATTGAGCTGAAAGATATCGCCGCTGAAACAGGAATTCTCGAAGAGGAAATCGTGTATGATCCGCAACGCATCGAATGGATTCTCCAGCGACTGAATGCAATTTACCGTTTGCAGCACAAGCACGGATTGAAATCGACCGCAGAGCTGATTACATTGTGCAATGAACTTGAAGAGAAAATTGCAGCAATCAATTCCGTTGATGTGCAATTGGCAGAAGCGGAAGAAGAAACGGAGCGTTTGTTGAAATCACTTCGTGAAACGGGCGCGCAACTCACAGAGAAACGCAAAGCGGCAGCCGCTTCTTTCTCGAAGAAAGTGAAAGAACTGTTGAGCAGTTTGGGAATGGCGAGCGCACAGTTGAGCGTGGAGTTTGAACAACTGGAAGAACCTAAAGATTCAGGGTTCGATAAAGTGACATTCCTTTTCAATGCGAACAAGGGTGCAGAGTTGCAACCGTTGAACAAAGTGGCTTCCGGCGGTGAGTTGTCGCGATTGATGTTAAGTCTGAAAGCGATGTTGTCGAAGAGGGCATCGTTGCCAACGATCATCTTCGATGAAATCGACACCGGTATTTCAGGTGACATTGCAGCGAAAGCGGGCAACATCATGAAAGAGATGGGCAAAGACATGCAGGTGATTACGATCACGCATTTGCCGCAGGTAGCAGGAAAAGGTCATTCGCACTTGCACGTGTACAAAGCAGAGCGGGCAGGGAAGACGGTGAGTAAGATCCGCACATTGAATGAAGCTGAGCGTGTGGAGGAAATCGCGAAGATGCTGAGCGCGGGTAAACCGGGTGAAGCGGCGATGGAGAATGCGAGGGAGTTGATGGTGGTGGAATAGTACGCGGAAAAGATAGTACGCGGATTTAGCGGACCCTTCGGCAAGCTCAGGGCACGGATTGGCGCGGATCACTTTATTTCGTCAGTTCGAGTAGCGCAGCGTATCGAGAATGCGAAAGAAATAGTACGCGGAAAAGATAGTACGCGAAGTAATGGTTAGCGGGAAAAGATGGTACGCGGAAAAAAACAAAAAGCGGATTAACGCGAATTGATTTCTCCGTGCCTCAGTGGTTATTTAAGAATATACGTCTGTGGTACACGGAAAAGATAGTACGCGGATTTAACGGAAAAAGCGGATTACCGCGGATTGTAAGTCTAAATTAATCCGTCAAATCCGTCCTTTCCGTGTACCATACTTTCACATGATATTCATCATTCCACCCCCACACACCGCTTCCTAATTTTGAGCAACAATCTTTCTGATGCTCTTCAATCAACTTGTTTTCGGTCCGGTGAAAAGCAGACGCTTCGGCGTTTCGTTGGGAATTAATCTGCTTCCAACGGATAGCAAGTTGTGCAATTTCGAATGCATTTATTGCGAATGCGGCTGGACAGAAGAGAAGCACTCGAAGGCAGAGTTTGCTGATCGTGAACAATTGGCACTTGCGCTTCGCGAAAGATTGATTCAGATGAAAGCAGATGGAATTGTTCCTGATGCGATCACGTTTGCCGGTAACGGAGAACCGACGATACATCCTGAGTTTGCGGAGATAATTGAAGATGTGATTCACGTGCGTGATCAGTTCGCGACCGGTGCGAAGATTGTTGTATTGACCAATGCTTTACTCGCCGATCGTGTGAATGTGCGCAGAGGATTGATGATGGCGGATCGACGCATTCTGAAACTCGACGCCGGAGATGCCGAAATGCTGCAACACATCAACAGTCCGCACAGTGCCAATGCGTTTCAGAAAATCAAGGATACGTTGGAATCGTACGCCGGACAGATTGAAGTGCAGAGTATGTTTCTCACGGCGCAATCAGAAGGACACGCTATCGACAACACGACTCCTGAGTCTGTTGCTGCATGGATTCGTGAATTGAAACTGATCAAGCCGCTTTCCGTGCAATTGTATTCTGTAGATCGTGAAGCTCCTTTACACTCGGTGAAACCCGTTGACAAGGAAAAACTGCAGCAATTGGCAGAGCAGGTGAGAAGAGAAGGCATTCCCGCCGAAGTTTTCTGATCCGGAATTCTGAGAGATTTACGAGCGAAAATCAGTTGTATCTTTATGATTCAACATGACGCTCCAACCGCTTACCGATACATTCGGACGTAAACACACGTATCTGCGTATTTCGCTGACAGATCGGTGCAATCTGCGTTGTGTGTATTGCATGCCGGAGAACGGAATTCAACTCAAGCCGGACGCGTCGTACCTGCAAAAAGACGAATTGCTGCA
>JBJOKQ010000178.1:0-6879 GCA_046046005.1 Bacteroidota bacterium
GTTTCCACACGCAAACATCTCCGCATACCCATGCAAGAGCCGCGTTCCAACTCCACACCGCAACAGGGAAGTTAAATGCAGAAATAATTCCAACAACACCAAGCGGATGATATTGCTCGTACATTCTGTGCTTCGGACGCTCAGAGTGCATTGTCAAACCATAAAGCTGACGGGAAAGTCCAACTGCGAAATCACAGATATCAATCATCTCCTGCACTTCACCCAAACCTTCTTGTAGTGATTTGCCCATCTCGTACGATACAAGTTGCCCAAGCGGCTCTTTGAACTCACGAAGTTTGTCGCCGATCTGACGTACAACTTCTCCGCGTTTAGGAGCAGGAACCATACGCCAAACTTTGAAAGCTTCTTCAGCAGTCTTCATTACTTTTTCGTAATCTTCTGCCGTAGCTTGATTCGTGCTTCCGATGTATTGTCCGTCTGCAGGTGAATAGGAATCAACTTTTTTCCCTGATGTATTCCAATGAACGGTTCCGGTTGAAGCACCGAAATTCATTTCATTAATTCCTAGCTGTTTGAGTGCTTTCGTAATACCGTATTTGTCGGCTACCAATTGTGTCATATTCGCGTCGATTTATTGAGCGCTCAAAGGTAGGGAATTTCATTGGTGCGTGATGTCGTATTTGTTACACCAAAAACCGATAAATAATTGTAAAACGGTAAATAAAAACGGGTGGAATTATCTCGGTTTCGCCGGATTCAACGCGGTTTTGAATTTGTTGAATACAGCTGTGCAAATCGGCTGAAACGCCTGATCGATGATTTTCTTTGAGGTATTCACCGAATTCGCAAACAGACCTTTCGCTTTGCCCATCGCTACGCGCTTTCCAGTCGAAGCATTGAAAATTGTGTAGTGCAAAATTGCGCTTCGCTTGAAATCTGTTGACCCGGCAGTGTTGAGCGGATCGGAACCTAATTCATTCTGGAGATCCATCTGATTCAGGAAAATCACATAATCGCAATTGTAGATTTTCTTCAGGTGACCCAACAGATTCGGACTCAGAATAACCGTATTCATAAACTTCTCACCTTCCTGTTGCTCAACCTGAACCTGTCCGTTCTTCACGCCTGTTGTGCTCTTCACAGCGCCTTTCTTCACTTCTCCTTTTTGCTGAGTCGCGGGTAATGGGTTCAACGGAGAATTCACAGGAATATACTCGGTTGTTGTTACGTTGTAACAATACATCAGATCCACTTTCATTTTTGCAGTATCGTCCAGCAAGGTGGTAACATTATACTGCGCAGAAAACGAACGACGAAATTGGTCACACATTCCTTTTCGCAACGCTTCCTGAATTTGATTGTAATTCTGCCCGGTGTTGGTGCTGATCGACTTCGTTACATCAGAACTTCCATTGAACATTTTCGGATGCCAGGGAATGACAAGCACATTCGGCTTGCCGTTTGAATTTGCAGGAGTCTGTTCTCCCGCAGAATCGGAACGCGTTGTAGTCTGCGCTGTTGAAACAACAGCTGTCAGCATAAAAAGCCAAAACTGAAATATGCCGATGCGCTTCATAGTTTCTTACTTAATCAGGAACCGATAAATGTCGTTTCCGTTGGCCAGTATCAACAATCCTAAAACAAGATACATGCCAATTGTTAAAGCACGGTTCATGAATTTATCGCTGACTTTCTTTCCGGTGATCATTTCCCACAATACAAACAGGATATAACCGCCATCCAGAACAGGAATAGGCAACAAATTCATAAACGCAAGAATTACGGACAACATTGCTGTGATTTCCCAGAACTTTGCCCAATTCCACTCAGAAGGGAACACACTTGCAATACTTGCAAAACCCCCAACCTTGGTAACGCCTTCTCTGGAGAAAATCAAACGCATCTGTTTGATGTACTTCGAAAGTTGATCAATCGTCAGCGACCAACCTTTGCCCCACGATGCGAAGAAACCGTATTCAATCTTCTTTGTTTTAAGATATTTCAGCACAGATTTATCGCCAACGCCCATTTTACCTTCTTCATTCAATGCAACAGTTACATGCTGCAATGAATCTCCACGATAGAATCCTATGTCAACCTTCTGACTCTTATAACGCTGAAACTGACGAACGAATTGTTCAAAGAAAATAAGCGTATCGCCGTTCAGTGTAACAAGACTGTCACCTTTCATCAAACCTGCTTTGCTTGCAGGAAAATCAGGAATTAAAGTATCCAATACAAACGGATGCTGCGGTGCAATCAGAAACTTCGCCTGATCCGCAACTTTCATCAGCATTTTATCCATGGAATCGGGCAGAACAACATTCACTTTCGCACCGTTGCGTTCTACCTGAACGGTCTTCGGTTTCTCAATGAGAATTTCAACACCCACAGTGTTGACGTTCTCTACAGGAACATTATCAAGCGAAAGAATTTTATCTCCGTCCTGCAATCCTGCGCGAATGAAAAGTGAATCAACTGCAACTCCGTACTTCGCTTCACTTGTAGGAATGTATTCTTCTCCCCACGCCCACATCATCATGCTGTAAATAATGATCGCGAGTAAAAAGTTCACAATAATTCCACCTGCAAGAATGATCATTCGTTGCCATGGTTTCTTTCCTCTGAATTCGTCCGGCTTAATCGGCTCATCCGGTTTTTCCGGATCAGCAGCCATTCCGGCAATGTCAACGTATCCGCCGAAAGGAAACCAACCGAGTCCGTATTCAGTTCCGCCGATTTTCTTCTTGAAAATTGAAAATTTCAAGAGGTTCCCGAACGGAAACAGAAAGTCGAAGAACAGATAAAACTTGTCTACACGCGCCTTGAACCAACGTGCCGTTATGTAGTGCCCGAATTCATGAAGAATAATCAGGAACGAAAGACTCAAAAAGAATAATGTGAATTTTACCACTGCGGTTTATTTACGAAAGGTTCAAAGATAGGGAAAACAACAGGGGATGATTCTCTTAAAATACCAGGGTATTAACACGCATTCGTGAAATACTGTTAAGTCTGATCCTTGGTGCTCAGCTTGGGCAGCTTGAATTATCCCGTATTTCTTCTAAATGGTTATTAATATGCGGCTTGATTCTTCACGGAATTCGCTCAATACGAAGAAAAACACTTCGGATAATGATCGGATGCCAGGCTTGCGTGTAATCGAGTTGATCAACAATCAGAACTCCATTCGTATACGAAACAATCCGCTTCATTTCGAACTGACGGTAATCCATCCCTGACCATGTATTTTTCCGGTACACCTGCATAAGCAACAGGTTGGTGTCGTTTCTGGTCGTTGTCCCGTTGAAATGACCTTCGGATAACTGAACATCATGCTGCAATGTGTAATCAGGTTGCAATGTCAACAGATGATTTGTCACTCCGGTATCAATCCACATCACATTGTAGTAGCATCGAACGCAAGGCGGGAATCCGAAAAAATTATTCATGTGTCCGGAGCGATCCACATTCTGCAATAGAAGCCAATCGTACTTCCGCAACGTATCTGCAAAACTCTTCGGTATTTCTTTGACAGGAGCGGCAATAACGGAATCTTTTGTCAACGTACGTGCTGACCCTGCGTTGTACAAACGACGGAAATAAGTTGTGTCGCGAATAACTGTTGATTGCTGCGCCGCCAGCTGCAATCCGATAATCAGGAACAGGAAGATGAAAATCGGATTTTTCATTGCAGATAAATTAAATCAATGATGAAGCTTTGATTCTGGCCTCCTTGTCACTCTCCACAAAATCCTCGAAGCGCAAATTCGTCTTCAAGTCAAGAGCTCTCATCGTTTCCTCTATCACCTCTGCAATCCTCAAAAATGGAATACGATCTTCAAGAAACGCTGCTACCGCAACTTCGTTCGCTGCGTTCATCACACAAGCAGAGTTTCCGCCTTTGTGCATTGCATCATAAGCCAGATCTAGACAACGAAAAGTGGATTTGTCAGGTTGTTCGAAAGTGAGTGATGGATATTTCAGAAAATCGAAGCGCGGAAAATCGGATTTGATGCGATCGGGATAACCGATGGCGTATTGAATCGGCAATTTCATATCCGGCAATCCCATCTGTGCCTTCATCGATCCATCCTGAAACTGCACGATACTGTGAATGATACTCTGAGGATGCACAATCACATCTATCTGATCCGGATTGAGATGAAACAACCATTTCGCTTCAATCACTTCCAGACCTTTATTCATCAGCGTTGCAGAATCAATGGTAATCTTTGCCCCCATCGCCCAGTTCGGATGTTTCAACGCCTGAGCTTTGGTTACACCAACGAGTTCTTCGCGCTTCTTCCCACGGAACGGTCCGCCGGAAGCAGTGAGATAAATTTTCTCAACCGGATTGTGAAATTCTCCTGCCAGACATTGAAAAATAGCGGAATGCTCGGAGTCAACCGGATAAAGATTCACTCCCTTTTCTCTCGCTGCTTTCGTTACCAATTCTCCCGCTACAACAAGCGTTTCTTTGTTCGCCAACGCAATCTGTTTTCCAGCATTCACTGCAGACAATGTAGAACGTAATCCGGCGTAACCCACAATTGCTGCAAGCACCATGTCAACAGATTCCATCTGCACAACATCAGCCAGCGCGTCTTCACCACCATATACCTTAATGCCTTCATCCAGCAATGCGTCTTTGACTTTTGCCAATTGAGAAACATCGTTGATCACCGCAACATTCGGACGGAACTTCAATGATTGCTGTATCAGCAAATCCGCATTCGATCCTGCAGCTAAAACTTCTACCTGAAATTTATCGGGATTCGCCTGAACAACATCCAACGCCTGCGTTCCGATAGAACCGGTTGATCCGAGTATGGCGAGTTTTTTAAGAGACTTTTCCAACTAACTTTTAAACTTTAAACTGCTTAACTTAATAACTTAAAACACAACATACTCCTGCGGATCTACAGGCGCACCGTTGTACCAGATTTCGAAATGTACATGCGGCCCGGTTGAGTGTTCTCCGGAATTGCCAATGATCGCGATAGGCTCTCCGGCTTTTACAAATTGTCCTGTCTTCTTAAGTAACGCGGCGTTGTGTTTGTAAACTGAAATAAGATTGTTCGAGTGTTGCACCTGAATCACATATCCGTCTTCCGGATTCCATCCCGATGAAATCACCGTTCCGTCCAATGTGGCTTTCACCGATTCATTCTCCGATGAAGCCACATCAACACCGAAATGTTCTTCTGCAAGATTGAATGAACTGGTAATGCTCCCTTTCACCGGTGCGAAAAAGAAATATCCGCTGATTCCGGTTTTACGAGCCACTCCGATTGCCAATGAATACTGATCGCTGTTTTCAAATTCGTCTCGCAGCGCAGAATCTTCCGGAGATCTGGAAAAATCCAGTTTCTCATATTTTTTTGTCGTGTCTGTCGGATTCTGAACAATCACGGCTGTATCATTTCCTCTCAGAATCTTCTTGATGTTGGCCAGATATTGCTCATTGGCTTCTGCTTCCCGAACCAACGAATCCGTTTTTTCGTTGAGCTCGATCAGATCCTGCTGCATGCCTACATCCGCATAACCAGGAATATATTCGCGTATAGGTGTAAATGCAATCAGACTCACCACCAGCGCCGTCATCACAATCGTAATGGCGGAAATCGCAACAAGAATTCCCAATGGAGTCAATGTTACAGATACACGTTCCTCGAATGTGCTGTCGTCCATTACAACCATCCGGAAACGGGTTCGCAACCTGTCTTTCCACGATTTTTTCTTGCTCTGACCTTCCATTTTGAGTAGAATCACAAATATAAGGTTATCTGCAAGCCGCACGACTCCACAAATCCGCATGCTCCGAAGAGGCAACCTTTCCCCGATTTACCGTCTTCAGTAAGCAGAATACACTATTTTTGTCGTCCCGGCGTTATTGCCCCGGATTTTTATCATAAAGTGAAGCATTCCATCCGATCATATCATATCGCAATTGCGCTGTTTGTGCTTGCTCTTTTTGCAGCCTGCTCGCAAACGAAAAACACGTTCGTAAATCGTACGTATCACAACTTAACGGCTCGATACAACGGCTACTTCTATGCGAAGGAAGCAATGAAAGATGCCGGTGCGAAAATTGACAAGAGCTACCAGGACGATTACACACAATTGTTGCCTGTATTCAGAATTCCGAACAGTTCCGAATCAAAAGCCAGCTACACCGACCTCGAGCGCGCTATCAAGAAATCGACGATGGTGATTGAGCGCCATGCGATCACCAACAGAAACGGAGAAGAAATTACAGGCGCTGTAAAGTGGACGGATGAAAACTGGCTGATTGTCGGTCAGGCGCATTATTACAAGCAGGAATTCATGACTGCTTTGGATATTTTCAATTACGTCATCAAGAAATATCCGAATACGCCTACAAAGAATCTGGCGATCATGTGGAAAGCACGCACACTCGTTCAACTTGGAGATTACTCTTCTGCGGAAAGTCAACTCGATGTAATCGCAAAAAACACAACGTTATCCAAATCACAGCAAGGTGAAGTGAAAGCTTCATATGCGGATTTATACATGCATACCGGAAATTTCCCGAATGCAATCAAATATCTTGAAGAAGCAATTGCGCTTACCACAAAGAAAAAAACCAAAGCCCGCTATTATTACATCCTCGCACAATTGTATGAGCAAACAGGTGATAATAAAAAAGCTGCGGAAAATTTCAATTCCTGCATTGGACTGAATCCTGCATACGAAATGCTGTTCAATGCAAAGTTGAACCGCGCACGCTTAAGCGCATCATCTGCAACCAACCGCAACGCAGCTCGTCGTGAATTGGAAAAGATGCTCGTTGACGAGAAGAACAAAGAGTTTCAGGACCAGATATATTATACGTTGGCGCAACTGGAACAATCTGCAAAAAATACTCCGGGTGCAATCGCGTTCTATCGTTTG
>JBJOKQ010000179.1:0-6753 GCA_046046005.1 Bacteroidota bacterium
CCCATTGATTCCGCATAACGATGCGTATTCGCGCTACAGAAAAACATCTTCCGGAAAGTGGGAGTTGAAAAACAAATTGGAGAATCAGTGCTGGCGCATGTGGCACAGCTGTGTGATTACGTGGGATGGCAATGTAGTTCCTTGCTGCTTTGATAAAGACGCGAAGTACAAGCTGGGATCATTGAATGAAAAACCGCTCAATGTAATTTGGAACAACGAAGCGTATCAAAACTTCAGAGCGCAGTTACTGGGCGGAAGAAATCAAATCGACATTTGCACGAATTGTTCTGAAGGAACGAAAGTCGGGTTGGAGGTGGAGTAATTGTTACTGTCATATTGAGCGAAGGCGAATAATGACAGTGACGGCTAGAACGCTTCACCCACAAAAATGTAAAAGCCCGGTCCTTCACGTGTGAATGCTACATCAGCACGAGTGTAAATATCTTTCTTCGGGAACAGCAGGAAACGTATTCCGCCTCCGCCTGCAAGTACAACATTTCGCAATTGCAAAGAGTCCCATTGGTTGAATACAGTTCCGGCGCCAATGAAACCTGCCAACCCCCAACGTTTTGTAAATCGAAACGGCAATGGTAGCATCCGGAATTCTGCTTGCGTAGCAATTAGATTGTGATCACGATAGCGCCCGAGATAGTATCCACGCATCATCATCTCACCGCCCATGAGCGAAAGCTGATTGAACGGAACGGTTCCCCAGTTGAATTGTCCCATCATCTGCAATGCAAGCACATTGCGCTTTTGCATCGGAATAAATAATCGGTTATCAATGAACAATGTGCTCATATTGTAATCGCTTCCCCATGATTTATCAGAATGCAGATACGCCACTTCCGAATAAAATCCATGTCGCACATTCAGAACATTGTGTCGGTTGTCGTAAACCAATCCTGTTCCGATTTCCAGATTGGCATAACCGTTCGAACCGACCGGAAGTGTAAAAGGATCTGTTGTAGCCGGCACAAATTTCACTGACGACAATCGCTGAAAATCGAGCTCAAGACCTACGTAGAAATTCTTTTTCACTTTGCGCAGAACGCGTTGTCGCATTTGTAATGTAAGCGCGTTTACCTGTGCAATATGTTCTTCATGACTTTCCGGACCTATCCCGAAATACAGCAAAGGATAACTCTGCATTTTTGAATGTCCAAGCAAAAACCACTTATTGTCATCGGAATACAACGCATTGTCCAGAATGATTCCGTATTGTTTTTCCAGTGTAAAAAAAGAGAACGCGCTGATTTCGGAAAGTCTATTTGTGGTATCACGTTTCGCATAGAAAACATACAGACTGCTGATTCCGAATTCCCAGCTGGTTTCAGGAGCATAGGCAAGAGTCGGATATCCCAGAAACTGCGGCTTGGATGGTTCCGTTGTATCGTTGATAAGACGATTGATATATCTGACGAGAATATTCGGACGTTTCTGCTGTGCGGAAGCTTCTGAAAGCATTCCGAACAAAAGAACGCACAGCAACAATCCGGTTCTTCTTTTAACGTTGGTAGCGCACATAAGATGAATCAGGTATTCTAAGTTAACAAAAACAGACTGCGCAGAAATGATTTTGCAGAAATGTGTTCGCTGCAATTGTTAAGTTCCGTGCCGGGTCCGCAAACGAAAAAAGCACCGCAGATCTGCAGTGCTTTTTTCGAGAGTTCATCAAGCATAATGTCAGTCTTCGGCTACGCTCAGCCTGACACTATACCGTCATAATTTCCTTCTCTTTCGATTCCAGATGCTTGTCCACTTTCAATACATACGAATCAGTAATTGCCTGGATTTTTGTTTCACCGCCTTTGCCTTCGTCTTCAGGCAAACCGGCTTTAACCAATTTCTTCACTTCTTCGTTTGCATCTTTACGAGCAGTACGAACGGAAACTTTTGCATTCTCGCCTTCTTCTTTCGCTTTCTTCACAAGTTGCTTACGGCGTTCTTCTGTCATTGGAGGAATTGCGCAAATGATCATCGTTCCGTTGTTGCTTGGATTGAATCCAAGGTTTGCAGCCTGAATCGCGCGCATAATCGGATCAATCATTGATTTTTCCCAAGGCTGAACAGCAAGAGTACGCGGCTCCGGAGTATTTACGTTGGCAACCTGACTCAATGGTGTGTTGGTTCCGTAATAGTCAACCATAATACCGTCGAGCATTGCAGCGCTTGCGCGACCGCCACGGATTTTCGCCAATTCATTTTCCAGATGAACCAATGCGCCTTGCATGGATTCTTCTGCAGTATCGATAATAAGCTGAAGTTCTTCGTTCATAATATTCTCTTCGTTTGAGTAAATGTACTAAAGATCATTTAGAATTCTCAGAGGGAAACAAGCGTTCCCACCTTCTCTCCGTCAATCACTTTTTTCAGGTTGCCTTTCTTGTTCATATCAAACACAATGATCGGCAACTTGTTCTCTTTGCAGAGTGTGAAAGCGGTAAGATCCATTACGTTCAGATTCTTTTCATAAACTTCATCAAATGAAATCGTCTCGTAACGTGTCGCAGTTTTGTCTTTCTCAGGATCTGCAGTGTAAATGCCGTCAACACGCGTTCCTTTCAGCACAACTTCCGCTTCAATTTCAATGGCACGCAGTGAAGCCGCAGTGTCAGTTGTGAAGTACGGATTGCCTGTGCCTGCACCGAAAATCACCACCCGGTTTTTCTCGAGGTGACGTACAGCTCTGCGGCGGATAAACGGTTCGCAGATTTTGTTCATTTCAATTGCAGATTGAAGACGTGAAGGAACATCAAGTTTTTCCAACGCCGCCTGCAACGCCATGCTGTTGATCATTGTGGCCAGCATTCCCATGTAATCGCCTTGCACGCGATCCATGCCGCCGTCTGCAGCTTGTATTCCGCGGAAAATATTTCCTCCGCCGATTACGATAGCAACCTGTGCGCCTGAATCAGCAATGGTTTTGATTTCTTCTGCGTATTGATTCAGCATGTTGTGATCAATACCGAATTGTTTGTCGCCCATGAGCGATTCACCGCTGAGCTTGAGAAGTATTCTTTTGTATTTCATATTCAAAAGGTCAAAAAAAATCTCCGCATTGCGGAGATTTTTTTAATTCAATAAGTAATTAGCTCAGAGAGATTCGACTGAAAGCAGTAACTGTTGCTTCCTTGTCTGCTGCCTGAATGTACTGACGAACGGTAAGCTTCGCATCTTTAATGAACTCCTGGTTAAGAAGTGTGCTTTCCTTGTAGAACTTGTTGAGTTTGCCCTGAGCAATTTTCTCAACCATATCTTCAGGTTTACCTTCCTGACGTGTTGTTTCACGAGCAATTTCCAACTCGCGCTCCAACATTGTCGTGTCAACATCCGCTTTGTCAACCGCTACCGGCGACATAGCTGCAGTTTGCATTGCAACATCTTTCGCAACTGTTTCGCCAACTGATTTGTTGAACGCAACGATTACAGCAAGACGGTTACCAGGGTGGTTGTAAGCAACAACCTGAGCCGATTCGAGCTGCTCATAACGTGACAATTCAATTTTCTCACCGATACGACCAACCTGCTCAGTAACTTTTTCTGCAACTGTCATTCCATCGCCGTAAGGCAACGCGAGCAATGCATCAAGATTAGCTGGCTTATGGTTCAATGCGATTTCGCCCATTGCAGTTGCAACTTTTCCGAAATCTTCATTCTTCGCAACGAAGTCGGTCTCGCAATTCAGAACAACAACAACACCACGGGTGCCGTTAGTCTGAGCGATAACGAATCCTTCTTTTGCATCACGGTCGCTGCGGTTTGCAGCAACTTTCTGTCCTTTCTTACGAAGAAGGTCAATAGCTGCTTCGAAGTCACCGTTTGTTTCAGTGAGCGCTTTTTTGCAGTCCATCATTCCGGCACCTGTAATGGTGCGGAGTTTATTTACGTCTGATGCGGTTATAGTAACTGACATTCTGTTTGAATAATAAACGGTTCAACAATAATTAAGCGCGCGGAGATGACTTGCGAGCAGGTCCTTTAGCAGCAGGACGTGCAGGCTTCTTGGCAGCTCCTTTTTTCGCACCACCAACTTCATCTTCACCGTCAGCTTCGTATTTCTTCAGTTTACGCTCGTCGAGGTCCTCAACTTCTTCTTCTCCTTTGTCTTTGTCGATCTTACGCTCTTCAAGTCCTTCAGAAACTGCCTTGCAAACGATGTCAAGGATCAGGCTGATTGAAGTTGAAGCGTCGTCATTTGCAGGAATTGCATAATCAACTACGTTAGGATCTGCGTTGGTATCAACCATTGCAAAAGTCGGGATTCCGAGACGGTGTGCTTCAGCTACTGCGATGTGCTCGTTAACTACGTCAACGATAAAGATTGCAGCAGGAAGACGTGTAAGGTCAGCGATAGAACCGAGGTTATGCTCGAGTTTCGCGCGCTCACGTGAAAGCATCAGACGCTCTTTCTTGGAAAGGATTTCCCAAGTTCCGTCTGTAGCCATCTTGTCGATGCTTGCCATTTTGCGGATCGCTTTACGGATCGTAGCAAAGTTGGTAAGCATTCCGCCAGGCCAACGCTCTGTAACGTAAGGCATGCCGATTTTCTTCACGCGCTCAGCTACGATATCTTTCGCTTGCTTCTTAGTAGCAACGAAAAGAATCTTCTTTCCTGAACGTGCGATTTGTTTCATCGCGCTGCATGCTTCCTCCAGTTTTACAACTGTTTTGTTGAGGTCGATAATATGAATTCCATTCTTCTCAGTGAAAATGTACGGCGCCATTGCCGGATTCCACTTGCGTCGGAGGTGACCAAAATGAGCACCTGCTTCGAGAAGTTCGTTGAATGATGTTCTTGACATGAACTCTTCTTTATTAATGATTGTAATAATCGTGAATTAACGTTTGCTGAACTGGAAGCGACGACGTGCTTTGCGGCGACCGAACTTCTTACGTTCAACCATGCGCGGATCACGTGTGATCAGACCGTCAGCGCGAAGCTTAGACTTCAATTCTCCGTCTGTTTCAACCAGTGCACGGGAAATTGCAAGGCGGATAGCTTCTGCCTGTCCTGTGTAACCGCCACCTTCAACATTCACACGGATATCATACTGTCCGTTGTTTCCTGTCAAAGCCAAAGGCTGAGTTACTTTGTTCTGAAGAACTTCCGTTGGGAAGTACTCTTTATAATCGCGGTTATTAACTGTGATTGTTCCGTTGCCGCGCTCCATGTAGATGCGTGCAACAGCTGTCTTACGACGTCCGAGTGTATTGATAACTTCCATTATGCTCTTTCCTTAACGGTTTTAAGATCGATTTTCTTTGGATTCTGAGCTTCTTGCTTGTGCTCAGTTCCCGCATAGATGAAAACGTTACGACGCAGACGGTCACCAAGAATTGTCTTTGGTAACATACGGCCGATCGCAAGTTCCAGAACGCGCTCAGGCTTGCTGTTCAGCAAATCCTTCGGAGTTGCAAAACGCTGACCTCCCGGATATCCGGTGTGACGCGTGTAAACTTTATCGTTCAGTTTGTTTCCTGTGAAACGAACTTTGTCAGCATTGATAATTACAACATTATCTCCGCAATCAACGTGCGGCGTATAACTGGTTTTGTGCTTTCCACGAACCAGATATGCCACTTTAGAGGCAAGGCGACCAACGGTTTCATTCTCCGCGTCTACCAGAAGCCACTCTTTTTTCACTGTCGCCTTATTGGCTGAAACAGTTTTGTAAGACTGTGTATCCACTTGTTCTGTTTTATTAATTGTTCTACGTCAGCAGAATCCTATTTACTAATAGGGGCTGCAAAGATAGATACAATCATCGCGCGACAAAACGAAGCGTACTCTTTCCATTCGAATAACACTGAAAATCAGCCCAAAACGCCGTTTTTCGGAACTCCGGATCAGGCTATAAATATTCATAATGTCTTATAAAACAAACAAAAATGGATATATTTGTATAATAAAACAGACAATGTGAAAAAGCCGATACTTCTTTTTCCGGCTACTGCAAGAAAGTTGCAGGAGATGGGCAAAAATCTGCGTTTGGCGCGACTCCGTCGTCGACTATCTGCGGAGCAGCTTGCTTTGCGCGCGGGAATCAGTCGCTCTACGTTATGGATGATTGAGAAAGGTTCTCCGGCTGTGGCAATCGGCGCCTATGCGCAGGTGTTGTTTGTGCTCGGACTTGACAATGATTTGCTTGCTGTCGGATCGGATGATGAGTTAGGAAGAAAGCTGCAGGATACGCAGTTGCAAGTGAAGAAACGTGCACCAAAAAAGATTTCAGAATGAAACAAAGCGTTCCGGTTTATGTTTATGCGCATTGGGATGTACTTGAAGAGCCCGCGCTGGTCGGTGTGTGTAATGTTGCAGATTCAAATCGCAGTGTCTACGGATTTGAATACGACATCGATTGGTTAAAACGCAATGCTGTTTACACACTTGATCCGCGCATACATTCCGGTTCGGGCAAATTCTATTCTGAAAATCTTTTCGGAATGTTGCGTGACGCTTCTCCCGGCACTTGGGGAAAATCACTCTTGCAACGGTATGAAAACGCAAAAGCCAAACGCGAACATCGTGCAGCAGTGCAATTGAAAGAAGCAGATTTTCTGTTACGCGTTTTCGATTTTTACAGAAGCGGAGCATTACGATTCAAGTTGCATCCCGAAGGTGACTTTCTCACCAGCGACGATCAATTTATTCTGCCTTCGCTTTCCAATCTTCGCGAATTAGAGCAGGTAAGTCTGCGCACTGAAAGCGAAATGTTATTGAAAGAGAACGACGACACGCTGGGAATGCTT
>JBJOKQ010000180.1:0-6681 GCA_046046005.1 Bacteroidota bacterium
AGTGCTGAAGAATTATCTTGCACCGGGCGGACATTTCTTCGCCGCATTTCCTGCGTGGCATATGCCATATGGCGGACATCAGCAGATTTGCAGAAGTAAATTTGCTTCGAAAATGCCTTACTATCATATTCTGCCGGTGTTCATGTATCGTGGCATTCTGAAAATGTGCGGAGAAAGTCAGGCGACGATTGAAAACCTTCTTGAAGTGAAATCAACAGGCATAACAATCGATCGTTTGGAACGCATTCTCAATAAACGCGGTTACAACATCGATAAGAAAGTCCGCTACTTCATCAATCCGAATTACGAAGTAAAATTCAAACTGAAGCCACGTGTAATCTGGAGTTGGTTGGGCGCTATACCTTACTTTAGAAATTACTTCATCACTGCAGGTTGGTACTTGATTTCATTGAAAGACGGAAGTACAACGTCATCGAAATAACACGACATCATGTCCACGTTTCTCTCAGCCGAATGGAGCAAACTGATTCTCATCAATTATGCCATTGAGGAGAAACATCTTCTTCCCTATTTGCCCACAGGAACACAACTTGATACTTACAACGGCATCTGCTATGTAAGTTTAGTCGGCTTTATGTTTGTGAATACCAAACTGAAAGGAATTCCTGTTCCTTTTCATCAGGATTTCGAAGAAGTGAATCTTCGGTTCTATGTCAAACACAAAACGAAAAACGGAGCGGAACGCAGAGGCGTTGTCTTCATCAAAGAAATTGTCCCGAAGATGATGATCACGTTTGTAGCAAACACATTGTATGGCGAACATTACGAAACGCTGGACATGGATCACTCATGGAATGAACGCGATGGATTACTGGAAGTGGAATACAAAATCGAAAAAGAACAATGGTATTCCATGAAAGTTATTGCTGACCCTGCCAGCGAAGAAATTCCGGTTTCCTGCGAAGCGGAATTCATCACGGAACATTATTGGGGTTACACGAAACTGAATGAAACGGAAACATCAGAGTATGAAGTATGGCATCCGCGTTGGAAAGTTCATCCGGTAAAATCGTACAGCTGTGATTTTGATTTCGGGAAAGTTTACGGAAGCGATTTCGCATTTATCAACGATCTGAAACCTTTCTCGGTGATGCTTGCTGAAGGATCAGAGATCAAGGTAATGGAAGGTGGAAAGTTATCATGAAGCTTTATCGGGCCATAATATTTTCTCTGTTCTTCAGCGCATGCGTATCGTACGACATGCCCGTGATTTATCACAGGAATTTTTCTCCGGGTACTAATGACCAACTGCGTTTTGATGGCTGTTATGTCCAACGCTTACAAGGAAAGTATGTCAAACCGGTTTTTCTCTACGCCAACGGATCAGCTTGTGTTGCTGAAACACAAATCGACAGTAACCTTGTAGCAGTTCCTGATGCCGCTGTTTACTCATGGGGAAATTACAAAGTGAATGCCGACACTATAATAGTGGAACGATTTTACAAGGAAGAAGCGGGAAGCAATTTCAATCGTATTCTCATGCGCGGCGTAATCGGTGAAAACAGAATTGATTGGAAGCTGCGAACGTTTCATCGCAACAAGCCGGATACTGTGAGCTACACGTCGTACTTCCAGTACGCAGGAGTCAAACCTGATTCAACGAAGAACTGGACGCGTACCCGTGAGCAATATAATAGATAGACTTTAGACGTTAGATATTAGACCTGCATTAATCCCAAGCAGAATAATTCCCACTATTCTTCTTCTTCGTTCTTGCTCAGATACAAATCAATTAATCCGGCAGGAGCTGCGATATGCAACACTTTGTTTTCGCGGTCGACATTTTTCACAACGCCATCTGCAAGCGGAATAAGAATTTCCGTGTAACCTTGTTTCACAATCAATACAGGTTGCATCATGCGATCCAATATTTCAGTTGCATTCCCGATTTCACCGGCTTCTTCGTCCACGACTTTGAATCCCGGAATTTCATGAAAGTAAAATCTCTTGTTGTTGAGTTTCGGTAATACTTCCAAGGGCAACATTGCAGTACTTCCAACAAATCGTTTGGCATCCTCAGGAGTTGTTACTCCCTTGATTTTAATTACCAATTCCTCACCGCGAACAATAGCCTGCACCAGTTCAACACCATTCGCAACGGAATCTTTCACCAGCAGAATCGCATCTATTCCTTTATAGCGGGCGGGATTATCCACTTCCAGTTTAATTCCCATTTCGCCTCTGATACCGATTACGCGGCGAACATAACCTATTGTGAAAAATTTATTCAGCTCCATGCTTTGCAAAAATAATCGATGTTCATCTTACACCGCGAAGAAATAAAAAAGACCCGAGTTGAATAACCCGGGTCTATTTCTGAATTCAAATATGAATTATGCGTTCTCTGTTGATTCTTCTGCAGCAGGTGCAGCAGCTTCTTCAGCAGCAGGAGCAGCATTCTTAGCAGCGATTTTCGCAGCGCGAGCTTCTTTAGCAGCAGTTTCAGCTTTGAAGCGTGCAGAAGCCTGGCTCTTCGCAGAGTCAGTAAGGCGGTTTTTCTTGCCTTCTACTTTTGCATTCTTCTCATCCATCCACTTCGCGAGTTTTGCATCAGCTTGCTCTTGTGTGAGCGCGCCTTTTTCTACACCGCGGTGAAGGTGATAACGCATCATGATTCCTTTGTAAGAAAGGATTGCACGGCAAGTGTCAGTTGGCTGAGCACCTGTCTTGATCCATTCAAACGCGCGATCGTTATCGATGTCGATAGTCGCAGGATTTGTGTTCGGGTTGTACGTGCCTATTTTCTCAATAAACTTCCCATCACGTGGGGCACGACCGTCCGCTACAACGATATGGAAGAACGCGAACGCTTTCTTACCATGGCGCTGTAATCTGATTTTTGTAGGCATTGGTCTTTTGTTTTTAAATGGTTAATAATTCCCTTTTGGGACGGCAAATGTACATTATTTTCCTGTTCTGTAGCAACTGTATTGAAAATTTACCTCAAGGGTGTCGACCCTCCAAGGGTGCGTTACATTAGTCTAATGTCTAAAGTCTACCGTCTAAATAGTACCTTCGGCGTATGAAAATCGCATTACTCGGTTACGGCAAAATGGGCAAAATCATAGAAGAAATTGCCATTTCCCGTGGACATTCCATCGTTTTGAAGGTGAATTCTTCAAATTCTGCCACTTTTTCGGATACCGAACTCAAACAGGCCGACGTTGCCATAGAATTCTCCAGACCGGATTCAGTAATGCAGAATATTTCCCGCTGCCTTCAAGCCGGCGTTCCGATTGTTGTTGGAACAACCGGTTGGTACTCAAATCTCGAGAACGTAAAAAAAGAGGTGCATTCCGCGAACGGCGCCTTGTTTCATGCTTCCAACTTCAGTCTGGGCGTGAATCTGTTCTTCAAAATGAATGAAGAACTGGCCAAGTTGATGAAGCCATTCCCCGAATACGAGCCTTCAATCGAAGAGATTCATCACATCCATAAACTCGATGCGCCAAGCGGGACGGGCATTACATTAGCCGACGGACTTATCTCGCACCTTGGACGAAAGAATAACTGGAAATTGTACACCGAAAAAGGTCCTGAATCTGCAAACGAAACGGATTTGCCTTTGATCGCTATTCGTGAGGGAGAAGTTCCGGGCACACACACGGTGACGTACACATCTTCCATTGATAAAATCTCAATGACGCACGAAGCGTTTAACCGCAAAGGATTTGCAACAGGATCGGTAGTAGCAGCAGAATGGATCATCAATCGCAAAGGAGTGTTTACGATGCGCGACCTTCTTGGCTATTGATCTTAAAAAACACTAAATCCGCGAACAAGAAGTTACACAATTGCAACTGTTCAAAGTTACATTGCTAACTTTCGACCTTCTAAATCACATTATGGGCATTATTCAGATTCTTCTTCTCATTTCCTTCATACTTCTCTTCGCAGGTTTGTACGGTGTTTTCAAGAAAGCCGGTGAGCAGCCATGGAAAGCTCTAGTTCCTGTTTACAACATTGTTGTCTGGCTGAAGCTATTACAAAAACCATGGTGGTGGGTTTTTCTGGTGATCATTCCTGCTGTTGGATTTTACATGCTTGCGGTGCTGATCGTACTTACATCAAACGCATTCGGTAAACGGAAATTCGGAGAACATGTACTTGCTGTTTGCGGATATTTTGTTTGGATGCCGTGGCTCGGATTCTCATCAACTAATGAATGGAAAGGTGTTCCTCGTGAAGAGATCAACAAACATTTCCTTAAGGAATGGGGCGAAGCTGCTGTGTTCGCTGTTGTTGCCGCTACATTAATCCGCACGTTTTTCTTCGAAGCATTCGTGATTCCATCTTCTTCCATGGAAGGTACATTGCGTGTCGGCGATTATCTCTTCGTAAGTAAAATGAGCTATGGTGCGAAAGTCCCTGCGATTCCGCTGACGTTTCCATTCACACACAATACAATGCCGTTTACGGAGACAACTCCATCATATGTAGATTGGATTGAGCTTCCTGAAATCCGTATTCCCGGATGGAGTGATGTAGAACGCGGAGATATAGTGGTGTTTAATTTCCCGGAAGGCGATACGGTTTATACCGGAAACCGAAACAGAAGTTATTACGGGTTTATTCGTGCAATGTCGCAACGAACAAAAATGCCGGAAAGTCAGATCCGAAAGATTTATGTTCCTGATTCGATTGTAGTTCATCCAACCGACAAAAAGGATAACTACGTGAAGCGTTGTGTGGCAACTGCAGGTGACAAATTTGAAGTTCGCGATCAGCAGATTTATATTAACGGAGCAGTACAGAAATACCCTAAGGAAGTACAGTTCTCGTACAACTTTAATATTCCGCAAGGTTACGGTTCATGGGAATCTTTCCAGGATGAATTGAATGCAAATGGCATCACGGATAACTTCTATTATTCACAGAACGACACGTTGCGCCAGTTTACAGTGAGTTGCTCAGAGGCGAATTCTAAAATCCTTGAAAAGATCACAGGATCTGCTGTCTCGCGAGCATTTTTTGAGAAAGGAATCTGCGATATCCCAACGTTGACACCAATGGCTTTTGAGTCGACCGTTGACGATGTATTCCCGCACGACACAACGCATTTCAAATGGAACCGCGACAACTTCGGGCCGTTGCTGATTCCGAAAGAAGGAATGACCGTAAAACTTTCATTGGATAGTTTGCCTTTATGGAGGCGCATCATTGAAGTTTACGAACACAATACACTTGAAATCAAAGGCGGACAAATCTATATTAACGGTCAGCTTGCAACTACGTATACCTTCCAACAGAATTACTACTTCATGATGGGCGACAACCGCCACAACTCTTTGGATTCGCGTTACTGGGGATTTGTTCCGGAAGATCACGTGGTAGGAAAACCTGTATTCGTGTGGATGTCGCGCGGAGAACATTCAGGATTGCGTCCTGATCGGATGATGACATTCGTGAGCAAAGACGGACTTTCAAAGTCGTATTTGTGGTTTGTGATCGGCGGCATTGCGATTTACGCCGGATGGAGCTATTACCGCGGAAAAAAGAAGAAGGAAGCTGAATCCAAACGTCCTTCATTGCGTAAGAACAAGTAATCGTAATGGAGAACCGGCCACCGGATCATTCTGAAGAGTTTGTTTCGCCTGAAGAATCAGGAGAGAACAATTTTGTTTTTGCTGATGATCCTTCTGCTGATTATGAGCAACCGGAAAAAACGGAAACAGAAGTTACTCCACAATCAGAATCAACACCGGTTCCTGAGAAGAAGAAAAAATCACACGTACGGGAATGGGTTGAAGCAGTTCTTGTTGCCTTCTTAGGAGTTCTTATTCTCAAAGCCTTGGTGTTCGAGCCGTTTGCAATTCCTTCTGATTCCATGTCGGGAACACTGATGGCGGGCGATTATGTTGTAGTAAACAAACTTCGTTTCGGAGCACGTTTACCGATTACTCCCCTCACCATTCCGTTTACACATCAAACTATTTTCGGGGTTCAGTCTTATTCTGATATCTGGCAATGGCCTTACATGCGCATTCCGGGCTACGCTGAAATTGAACGTAACGATGTAATCGTTTTCAACTTCCCTGCTGAAGATGAATTTCCCATGGACGGAAGACCTAATGAATATCCAACGGATCACAAAACGCATTTCATCAAGCGTTGCATTGCAATTCCGGGAGATTCCATCACCATCAAAGACAAAGTTGTTTTTATCAACGGAAAAGAACTGCAAGCTCCGTTGAAAGCTGTTTTCAATTTTGTAATCAAAGCTGACACTTCAAAATCGGACAGTCTCAATTTCAAACAATACGGAATGGTGCGGGAAAGTCAGCAAGGAAAATACGCGTACTACACCATCACGCTCCGTCAAACTGCAGCCGACAGTCTGAAGCTTAATCCAAATATCATCAGTGTGGAGCCCGAATTATCGCCATCGGGAAGTTATGATGAAACCGTATTTCCGCACGAAGAAAAGCTATCCTGGAACCTCGATAACTTCGGACCGCTGGTTGTTCCGAAAGAAGGAATGACGATTACGCTTCATCCGGACAGTTTATCACTTTGGGAACGCATCATTGTGAATTACGAACACAATGAACTCAGTGTAAACGGAGATTCAGTTTACATCAACGGAAAATATGCGAAAACGTATACGTTCAAAATGAATTACTATTTCGTAATGGGCGACAATCGTCACTTCTCCATGGA
>JBJOKQ010000181.1:0-6677 GCA_046046005.1 Bacteroidota bacterium
CTTGGAAGTTTGTCTGATCCGAACTGGTATGACCAAGCTGCGTGTACCGGACTTGGTTCAGGCTCCCAGCCGAATATGGGCGGAACAGCACCCGGATGGATATTGAAAGAACGCGACATTCGTTTCCATACAGCAGGACCTGTAATCATGCGATTCCGTTTCGGTTCAAATGCCAGTCTTCAGTCTGAAGGTTGGGCAATTGATGATGTGTGCTTCTCTCAAATTCCTCCATGCAACGTGGGAATGGATGAGCAGGCTGGTAACGGCTTGATCCTCGAGGATGCGTATCCGAATCCGACAGGAACTACTGCTACGATCGGTTACACACTTCCTGAAAGCGGTAATGTGAATCTCGTGCTCCGCGATGTTTTAGGCAATGAAGTACAGTCTCAGCAGGTGGATCAGCCGCAAGGTTATAACACATGGACAATTGATGTGAGCAATCTCGCAGACGGCGTCTATTTCTACGAATTGCAATTTGGTGATCAGCGCGTAGTTAAGCGATTGGTTGTCAATAAGTAATATCACTTTAATTCAAGTAAAGAACAGACCTGTAACTGCTTGCAGGTCTTTCTTTTTTTTCGAATGTATCTTTTCAATCCGGACTCGTTATAAGAGCAAATAAGCAGTTGCCAATGCGGTCCATAACCATGAAACCACCACATATGGAGGTTGTTTCGAAATACCATCTTACCAGAGAGGATATGCTGCAGGAGCAGCATCTGGTAGAAGCTGCGCAACGGGATCCGGAGCAGTTCCGGTCGTTGTACAACAGGTATTACGAAAGAATTTTCCTGTATGTATGGCAGCGGATAGACGATAAGGAAGTTGCGCACGATGTTACTTCTCAGGTCTTCCTCAAAGCCATGCAGAATCTGTATAAGTACGAATTCAAAGGTGTTCCTTTTGCTTCGTGGCTATACAGAATAGCGAAAAGCGAAGTGTACACTGTGTTGCGTAAGCAGCAGGTGCAACGCACGGTGAACATCGATTCCGCAGGAATGGGGAACATGGTTCAGGAAATGGATGAAGATCCATATGCAGAGTGGATGCCGGTTCTTTCTGAGGCGGTAGCTGATCTGAATGAAGATGATCTTCAGATGATTGAAATGCGGTTTTTTGAGAAACGTCCGTTTAAAGAGATCGCGGATATTCTTGAAATGACAGAGAATAACGCCAAGGTGAAAACCTATCGTATTCTCGAAAAACTGAAAAAGATTCTCATCGAAAAAAAGAAAAACAGAGCGTAGTCGCTCCGCGTTCATAGCAACATTGCCATGAAAAACTATAAAGTGAATATCGACAAACCGAAACCAACGCAGGAAGAAATTCTTTCCGGCAGAAATTTCGATGCACTGTTGAATCAATACAAAACCATGCCCGGTAACAAGCCGGTGAAACCACTGTGGAAAACAGGAGGATTCATCGGAGCCGTTGCGGCAGTTGCAGCTACCGTTGCCATTGTGGCTTTTGTAATTACCGGAAACGATGATGCACATAAGGATTCAGTGAACGGTAACAACATTGCAGGTAATGAAACAGTGCGCCAACCGGATGAAGAAATAGCTTCATCCTGGAAGCCAACTAAACGCAGTGTTACACCTCCGTTGGCCGATATGAATGTTCCGTTCGCTAAATTCAAAGTGAACGCGCGCAAAGGCGGAACGTTGCAGTATTCAAGCGGATCCAAAATCACATTCCAACCGGGCTCATTTGTTGACGCAAACGGTAATGAAGTGAAAGGAAATGTTGAAGTGCAGTATCGTGAAATGCACGATGCTGTTGACTTTTTCCTGAGCGGAGTTCCAATGCAATACGACTCTGCCGGACAAACCTGGCAATTGCATTCTGCAGGAATGATGGAGATTGCTGCCTTTGTTGACGGCAAAGTGGTTTACCTGAAGAAAGATAAACCAATGCAGGTGGAAATGGCTTCTGCATACGAAGGCACACAGTACAATTTGTATCATTTCGATACAATTCAGGGCAACTGGGTATTCAAAGGAAAGGATGATGTGGCTCCGCGCGTTTTCGATGAGGTGAAGGCTTCTGATAACATTGCTAAAGTGAACAAGAATAGTGATGATGTTGTGCTTTGGTCTGCTGATCAGGTAATAAACGCTCCTGTTGACGTAACAGCTCCTGTTAAAGCTGATCCGAAGAAACATCGCTTCCGTGTTGACATCAATAAGAATGAATTCCCTGAAATGGCTGCATATCAAAATGCACTTTTCGAAGTGGATGAAACACGTGAGAAGTTTGATCCTGCCAACTACAAAGTGGTTTGGGAAAGTATTGCATTGTCGCGCAGCGATGGAAATCAGCAATACATGATCACTCTGCGCAAAGGAATAACTGTTGTCAAGCTGGATGTGTATCCGGTGCTTGAAGGTGGTGATTTTGATAAGGCGTATGCAGATTACCAGGTGAAACACGAAGAATTCCTTCGCAAGCAAGAGCAGTACAATCAATGGCTTGAAGCGCAGCGTAACGGTGTGGCGCAGAACAATCAGCCTGAAGTGAAAGTTGATGTGCCGAACGCACCTGCTCGTCAGAATGAAGGTTGGGTGTATACTGCAGGAAACGACAAAGAGAGCATTGATATGACCAAAGACGTAATGCGCACGTTCGCTGTTGATGGATTCGGAATTTACAATTGTGATGTTGCCGGTAAATTGCCGGAGGGATCGAAGGTGAATTTATCTGTGCGTGAAATCGACAATTCTATGTTCGCGGGATTCACTGCGGTTTATCATGTTGACCGTAACCTGAATACTGTGATGACGTATCACAATACAAATCCAATGGTTGGATTCTGTGTGAACACATCATCATCAAATCTGATTTGGGCTGTAAAAGACGGGCAGTTGTTCTTTGCAGATAACGATCAGTTCACAGGATTACCGAAATCAGGTGATGCTGACGTGAAACTTGCAAAAGTTCCTGTGCCATTGGAAACGGCAGATGATATGCGCCAGTTTTTCAAGATCAATAATGCGGTAGCTTCGAAGTAATGCTTTACAGGTTTACGGTGATCACTTGTTTCATGTTGTGGTGTTCAACTTTGTTGAACGCGCAGAGCGTTGCTGCTCCTCCTGATGTGAATCCGGGTGTAATCACTGTGCGTAAACCTGCAATGCGCCCTTACTTCAAAGTTGAATATTTCCTCACAGCTGCTCGCGTTACAGAAGTGGAGATACTGGTTCCGGCGGCTTCAGGAATTCCGGGAGTGATGGAGCGTGATAAGGTTCCCGTTTTCGATTCTTCGATCAGCATGCGCAATGAAAGAATTGCACCGCAGAAGCTCGTTTTGTTATCACGGCTTTTCGCTGAGGAAATTTCATTTGCATATCCATTCGGCGATACCGCCAGCATCGATACATTGCCTGTTGAATTGTGGATCGGAACAAATGGAAAGATAAAATGGCGAGCAGCTGATACTGCTTACAACGGGAATATGCCTCGCGCTTTGGAACAGGAACTCACACGTATGATAAATAACATGACAGAGTGGGGGAAAGGCGGCGGTTATATGACGCCAAAGAAATTTCTTCAACGAAGAAAAATGGTTCCTTCCAGTTACTACTGTGTAATGTATATCATCACTTCCGCGAAACCGCTTACTCCGGAACAAAAAAATACGGGTACGCGTTATACGCTTTTTGATATTCCGGTGAATTCCGCTCCTGACAATGCCGAACATCAGAATTATCTGGAGAAGACTTATCACATCGATCCCGCTCTTTCTGAACAACGAAAACGATGAATATTTCCGCTTCGGTTTCGCAGTTGATCATCACGATGTGCGTTCTTCTTACGTGCGGAATTTCTGATGTTTCAGCGCAGCAACAGGATTCCGTTGCAACGGGCGTTGTGACTGTGCGTCGACCGCCTGTGCCTTCTTCGTATGAGGTGAAGCTCAGTTATCAATATTCATCGGGAAGGAATTCCGGTTTCGTTTTTCATTTTTTCGGAAGACACAAACGCGATCGTGAGGCAATGCAGATGGCACACGAAAGAAATAATCTTTATCCGCCGCAGCCGGTAACGCTTCCGAAACGTGAAGAGGATACATTAAATTCTTTGCAAGACAGCAGTTTCATGATTCTTTACAAACGGAAGAATGATCGTCCTGCAGCGGATTACGATTGGGATGCATGGCTCAATCAATACGAACACTATTTTATGTGGAGTGATACCGGTTCAATTGACAGTGCTGTATTTGTTTACAAGGTAAATCGCAACGGTCATGTCGAAATGCAGCCGGCTCCTGTAGATGCCAAGGACACTTCCGCTCAAAGATTACAGCGAAATCTTATTCCGCATATGCGAAGATTGTGGATTTGGTATCCGGGTGTTTGGATTGTTCATGAGAACGGAAAGCAACGACAAGTCAACTGCACGGTGACCGTCAAAGTTTACGCAATCAGGGACGAAAGCGAGCAACGCCTTCCTCTGAAAATCGTGAAGTGATTACTTCGCGAAAAGCTCGTATTTCTTCATCATTGTATTTACCTGTTTTTTCACGGCGAGAATCTTTTTCTCGTTTTCGTGATTACTCAAAACAGTGTGAATCAATTCTGCGATTTTCGGAATCTGCTTTTCTTTCAATCCTCGAGTGGTGATTGCGGCCGTGCCGATTCGGATTCCTGATGTAACGAACGGTGATTTATCATCAAACGGAACCATGTTCTTATTCACGGTTATGTCCGCACGCACGAGCGCATTCTCGGCTTGCTTTCCGGTGATGTTTTTATTGCGCAGGTCAATCAGCATGCTGTGATTATCTGTTCCGCCTGAAACAATATTGTAACCGCGTTTCATAAGTTCAGCAGCAAGAACTTTTGCATTCTTTACAACCTGCAAAGTGTATTGCATGAACTCGTCTGACAATGCTTCACCGTAAGCAACAGCCTTAGCTGCAATCACATGTTCAAGCGGCCCGCCTTGAGTTCCCGGAAATACAGCTCCGTCGAGTACAGCAGACATCATCTTCACTTCTCCTTTCGGCGTTTTCAATCCCCATGGATTTTCGAAATCCTGACCCATCATGATCATGCCGCCGCGTGGTCCGCGCAGTGTTTTATGTGTTGTAGTTGTAACGATATGACAATGCGGAAGCGGATCGTTCAGAATACCGCGTGCAATTAATCCCGCAGGGTGTGAAATATCTGCCATGAGCAACGCTCCGACTTTATCAGCAATCTTTCTCAAGCGAACGTAATCCCAATCGCGCGAGTAAGCAGAGGCACCGCAGATAATCAGTTTCGGTTTTTCTTTTTTAGCGGTAGATTCCACAGCATCATAATCAATGCGACCTGTTTTTTTGTCAACTCCGTAGAAAGTTGGGCGATATAATTTCCCTGAGAAATTAACCGGGGAACCGTGAGTCAAATGTCCTCCGTGGGAAAGATCGAAACCGAGGATTGTATCACCGGGATTGAGGCAACCGAGCATTACTGCAGCGTTAGCTTGCGCACCGGAATGCGGTTGCACATTCACCCATGCAGCATTGAACAATTGTTTCGCTCTGGAAATTGCCAATTCTTCAACCTGGTCAACAACTTCACAACCTCCATAATAGCGTTTCCCCGGCAAGCCTTCTGCATATTTATTGGTCAGAACAGAGCCCATCGCTTTCATTACCTGATCGCTTACGAAGTTTTCGGAAGCAATAAGTTCAATTCCGTTTTGCTGACGGTGAAGTTCTTCAGTAATGAGTTTGAAAATGGCAGTGTCTTTTTTCATGGCGTTTTTAATTTACGCCACAAAAGTAAAGATTCTCTGTTCAGTTGCGTCTGATAATTGTGAACGCTCCAACCAGAATTATCAGCAATGCGGGTGATTCAGCGAGACCGGCAAGAAAACGTGCAATGGCATAGGTGGTTTCCGTATTGCCGGACAACGCTCCTATGAGATAGAACAGGAAGGATGCCGCGAAAATCAGTAAATAGGTTAAAACGGAAATGCGAATCAGTTTCCTGTCGTTGAAAAGCAGCTTCACAATCAGTGCAGCCATTCCTGCAAAGATCAGGATAAAGGTCGCCGTAAGAATCCACTTCAGGTAATAAAGCGATGTATAGGATATGGATTCCAGCCATTGCATGGATGGAGCTACAAACGTTTCAGGCGCATTGTAGTAAGTGACACGCATCTGTTCATTTACATTCAGGAAAACAAACTCTCTGAAGAATCCTGTAAGGATAAACAAGAGAACGAGTAACGCTGTAATAATTTTAGCGTTGCGTGTCATGCGATTCTGTTGTGCTGAATTTCCGTATCCAGACATACCACAATGCAAAAATGAAAAGGTACATCAGCGTCTGAAACAAATAGGTGTGGTTGAAGTTGAGCCACTGCGGTGATTTAAGTGTGATAATACACAGTGCTGTAATCCGGATAACATTCATGAAGTGAATCAACGTAACGCCTAGCGGAATAAACCAGAGTTTATGTTTCCATTTGCCGGGATAAGCTGCAATGAAGAGTGAGAAAAGCGCGAACAAAGTAAGTCCGTTACAAGGGTCGCCAATCCAAAGTCCGTGAGTGCCCTGAATTCCTATAGTACGGATGGTTTCATGATTACCCTGAAAAGTATCGAAGCCGATAACCTTAAGCAGCCACATCGACCACAATGAGGAATCATTGATAACAAGTGTGTCCAGTTTTCCCCAAGG
>JBJOKQ010000182.1:0-6605 GCA_046046005.1 Bacteroidota bacterium
GCATTTGTAGTGAAGAAAGACGCATCGGAAAAATCAGACATCCTCAAATGGGCGGGATTGTATCTGCCTTCCTATATGGTTCCCGCTGATCTGTGCTTTGTGGATGAACTTCCTGTAAACATCAATCACAAAGTTGATGCTGCCGCTTTGATGAAGTTGTATTCGGAACAATAATTACTTCCCGTTGTAATTGGTCATCGTTAATCCGATGCCGATGGTGCCGAATGCTTTGATAGCTTCACCGCATTTTGTAATACGTTCCGGAAGCAGCTTTGATTCTTCATCACTCCATTTCCCCAATACGTAATCGGACTGCCGACCTTTTGCAAATTCACTTCCCACTCCGAAACGCAATCGTGCATATTCAGTGCTGCCAATCGACTCCTGAATGCTTTTCAATCCGTTGTGTCCGCCGTCGCTGCCTTTGCCTTTGATGCGGATTGTTCCGAAAGGAAGCGCAATGTCATCTGTTACAACGAGAATGTTTTCCAGCGGAATTTTTTCTGCCTGCATCCAATACTGAACAGCCTTTCCGCTCAGGTTCATATACGTTGTTGGTTTGATGAGAACAAAAATTCTTGATTTGAATTTTATCTCCGCAACGAACGCGTGACGATCCTGTTTGAATTTTACATCACCCGCAAGCGCATCCAACACATTGAACCCGATGTTGTGTCTGGTGTTCGCGTATTCATCACCGATGTTGCCTAATCCTGCAATGAGGTATTTCATATCTCAACGTTGATACAGTTGTGCAAGTTCCGAAATGTCCCGCACTTATTAATAAAAAAACCGCCCTCGTTGTTGAGGACGGTTTTTTAAATATTGAATGCTGCGAATTACTTCTTCGCTGCCGGAGCTGCTGCTGCTTTCGCTGCTGCTGCTGGCTCTTCAACTACGTTACGTGTAACCTGTACAGTTACGATTGTTGAGTTGCCCGGAGTGAGGAAAGTAAGACCTTCCTGGCTCAGATCACGTACAAGAACAGCCTGACCGATTCCGAGGTTTTCGATATCAACGGTAATGTTCTCAGGCATTTTTTCGATTGGTCCGCGAACAGAAACTTTGCGAAGCTTCTTGATCAATTTACCACCCGCTTTAACACCTGCAGAGTTTCCTGCAGTTTTGATCGGGAGATTCATTGTTACCGATTTCCCCGGGATCAACTGAACAAAATCTGCGTGGATGATTTTGTCAGTAACAGGATGCGTTTGCAATTCCTGAAGAATTGCCTGAAACTTCTGCCCGTCAAGATCAAGATCCACTGTGTGCACTTCAGGAGTGAATACAAGCGGAGTGAATGCTCTCTCATCAACTGAGAAAGTCACTTGCTTTTCACCACCATAAAGTACGCATGGAACCTGTCCGGCGTTGCGGAGTTGTTTCGCATCTTTTTTCCCTACGTTCGCACGAAGCGAACCGCTCATAGATACTGATTTCATTGTACTGGTATTTGGTTTTTATTATTGATTAAAAAATTACATGATAAAGTGATTGCTGATTGATTCGTAATTCACCACACGGTGGAATACATCAGCAAACATGTTTGCCACTGAAAGCACTTTGATCTTCGGGGATTCCTGTTTCAGAGGAATTGTATCCGTTACAATCAATTCAGTGATTTTGGATTTCTCCACAATCTCATACGCCTTGCCTGACAGCACCGGATGCGTGATCAATGCACGAACACTAGCCGCTCCGCGATCCATCATCATATCAGCTGCCTTGCAAAGAGTTCCGCCGGTATCAATGATGTCGTCGATGAGAACAATGTTGCGACCTTCGATTTCACCGATAGCAGTAATGCTGTCAACCACATTCGCTTTCGAACGCTGCTTATAGCAGATTACGATTTCGCTCTTGAGGTGTTTTGCATATGCGTTCGCACGTTTCGATCCGCCCATGTCAGGAGCTGCCATTGTAAGATTCGGCAACTTCAGACTTTCGATATACGGAATGAACATTGTGGATGCGTACAGATGATCAACAGGAACGTTGAAGAATCCCTGAATCTGATCCGCGTGAAGATCCATTGTCATTACGCGATCAACTCCTGCAGTTGCCAGCATATCAGCAACCAGCTTCGAACCGATTGCAACACGCGGCTGATCTTTTCTGTCCTGACGCGCGAAACCGTAATACGGCAACACGGCAATGATTTCTTTTGCGGAAGCACGCTTTGCAGCATCAACCATCAAAAGCAATTCGAAAAGATTATCAGTAGGAGGGAATGTGGATTGAACGAGGAAAACAGTTGCTCCGCGAACGGTTTCTTCGAGTGAAGTCTGAAACTCACCATCACTGAATTTTGAAAGCACACAATTGCCAAGCGGCTGGCCGTATGCTGCAGCGATTTTTTCCGCGAGATATCGCGTTGCTGCTCCGGAGAATATTTTTACGTGTTCTGCCATCGGTTAGTCCTGATTCCGAAAGGGTTGCAAATGTACGAAAAAGGGAGGGAGGAATGAGGTTTTTTTGGGGGAAAAGTTGAAGTGCTGCATTTAGTGTATAATCACTTGATTAGCAATGTTCCCGAAGCTAAAAATGTGTTGCAAATTGTGTGAATTGCGCATTGTTTTCATGAAATCATCTGTTTTCACATTTGATTAAATGATCGGAATAGGTATTTTCGCAACCCCGATTTAACTGCCCGGATGGCGGAATCGGTAGACGCGCTGGTCTCAAACACCAGTGGATTAATCTCCATGCCGGTTCGACTCCGGCTCCGGGTACGAAAATAAGAAGCCTCGCAAGAGGCTTTTTTTATGGCAGCAGTTTATATTTTGCATTCAAAAACAGCAGATGAATTCTACACGGGATCATCTAAAGATCCTGATCAGCGATTTGAATATCACCTGATCAAAGAATTTCCATCAAGTTACACGGCAAAATATGATGACTGGGAATTGTTTTTCAAAATAGACAATTTGGATATTGGAGTTGCGAGAAAGATTGAAGCGCACATCAAGAAGATGAAGAGCAAAGTTTATATCCGCAATCTTGCAAAGTATCCCGAAATGTCGAAGAAATTGATTGCGCGTTATCGGTAGACACGCTGTCCCGATAGCTATCGGGACGACTCCGGCTCCGGGTACGAAGAATGAAAGCCCTGCTTGAAAAAGCCGGGCTTTTGTGTTTCGAAGAAGATCCGAAGCAAGGTTCAGGAGCTTCGTAGAAACAAAAGACAGCCTGCGAAGCAGGAGGGATTTCATTCGGAAGAACAGCGCAAAATCAAAACCTTCTTCCACAGATTCTCTCCCACAAATCAGCAAGGCTTTCTTTGAAGTTGGTATTCTCTTTAGTGGCTTGCTGCATCCCCATTTTTTCCTCTCCGTTTTCCTGATAGAGTTTGTAGTGAAAAATGAATGTCTTCTCCAATTCACTTTCCTGCATGTTGGTCCTGCCAAATTTTACAGCATATACGTTCAGTGTATCTCCGTTCGCTTGTGCAATAGTGTAGGGATCGCTGAACCATTGAAGAACCGCTACGTCCTTCTTGCTCTTACATTGTTCCATCAGTTGCACATTTCGCGGATAGCTGTGCCATGTGATCGGATTTTCCTGATGCAACCAATTACACTCACCGATATAAAGTGTACTGTCGTTACTGCCCACGGCATACCATAACACATTGTTCAGCATCGTGGGATTCGTCATATGTTCGGTGACCGGAATATTATTTGTGACGAGCGACTCCTTGACAATCTGTTCAACGCGGACTTTATTAATAAAAGTAAATCCGAGGTAAACGAAGCAATAGATCAGCGAAGCCATTGCAAGTTTATTCCTCCGCGCTGCATTCTTCTTGTGAAAAACAGCGATCAAAATCAATATTATTATCGGCAACGTAAACAACAGATCAACGATTGCGAGCGTGTTCAATGAATAATTCTCATTGGTGAACGGCAGCAGCAATTGCGTTCCGAAATTTGTGCACCAATCCAGAAGTGAATGGCCCCATAAACAGGCCAGCATAAATACCAGCATTCGCCCAAAGGAAACTTTGCTTCTGAAAAGTTTAACCAGTAACCAGGCTATGGGTATAGCATACAGCGCTTCAATAATCAAGGAATGTGTATGTGCTCTGTGTTCGCACATGTACGCCCGCGGATCGCTCAGGCCGGTGTAAAACAAATCAAAATCGGGCGCACTTTTCGCAATGGCTCCCAACAGCATTCCCCAGCGACCGATTTTCTTTCCCAGGAGTGTTTCTCCGATTGCTGCCCCAATAACTATATGCGATACTGAATCCATGATTTAACTGAAATGCATTTTACAAGCTCTGCACCTCGGCAATGCCCGACCGGTAAACGGATGCATGAAGATCGTGAAGATAAAATGATCTGCACGAATTCCTCCTCAAAGATTGGAATTAGAATCATCAGTTGGCGCCTGCTTCAATATATTTGCGCTACACTTCCCGCTCATGAACCGAGTAGAACGTCTTTCCGCCATTCTCATTCAACTGCAATCTAAAAAGGTTGTGCGTGGACAGGATCTTGCGAAAAGGTTTTCAATCAGTTTGCGCACTGCTTATCGTGATATCAGAGCGCTGGTAGAAGCGGGAGTGCCGATCGTAAGTGAAGCAGGACTTGGTTATTCGTTGATGGACGGATATAAATTGCCTCCGGTGATGTTTACCAAAGAAGAGGCAATCGCATTTCTTACAGCGGAAAAACTGGTAGAGAAATTCACAGATCCCTCAACGTTCAGCACATATCAATCGGCGCTGTTTAAAATCAAAGCAGTATTACGCAGCGATGAGAAAGATCATCTTGAAAAGATGGATGAGCACATTGAGGTTTTTAATCACGCAAATCTCCCTTCAGACGCTGTAACAACCGGCCATATTCAAACAATTCTGCGAAGCATAGAGCAAAAGGCGCAGTTGTCAATTCATTACTTTGCCAATCACAGTCAACAGAATTCACACAGGAATGTAGAACCTGTGGGGATATTTTTATCCGGACCTCGATGGCACTTGATCGCGTATTGTTGCCTTCGAAATGCATACCGCGATTTTCGTATCGACAGAATTAAGAAAAGTCAGTTAACTGAAAAGTCTTTCGAAAAGCAACATCCTCCTCTGAAAGCTTATCTCAAGGAGATACTCAAAGACGAACGTGATCTGCATACAATCGTTATGCGAATACAATCGGATAAAGTAAAGTACTTGGGGGAACAGAAGTTTTATAACGGATTTGTCTCGGAGAAAATCATCGGCGCCAAAACCGAAATGACATTCATTACTTCTTCAATAGAAGGTTTTGCACGCTGGTTCGTGATGTTCGGGGATTATGCAGAAATCACGAGTCCTGCAGCCTTGCGAACCCGCGTGAAAGAAATTGTACGTGGAATCTCAAAAAATTTGAAATAAGGAATTTACTGCTGACATACTGTTGACACTGCCTCCGTCTACTTTTGATCATACTTAAAACCAAAGCTTATGATCACATTTATCGAATCGTTCCTGAAAGAACTGGAACACGAAAGTATCGGAACCCGCAAAATGCTGGCGTTGGTGCCTGCTGACAAATCAGACTGGAAACCGCATCCGAAAAGTATGAAGTTGAAAGACCTGGCAACACATCTGGCTGATCTTCCTTCATGGATTACACTTGCGCTTGAGAAGGATGAACTTGACTTCGCAACAAGTCCGTATAATCCGCAGAATTGCGATGGAGGAGAAGAACTGGTGAAGTACTTTGATAAAAATCTGGAAGAAGCGAAACTATGGTTGGCGAAAAGCAAAGATTCCGTTCTCGAAGAAATGTGGACTTTGCGTAATGGCGAAGTGATTTATATGCAATCAACGCGACTCGTTACAATCCGTCACAGTTTCTGTCAGATGGTTCACCATCGTGCGCAGCTCGGAGTCTATTTGCGTTTGCTCAACATTCCGATTCCGGGAGTGTATGGTCCGAGTGCGGATGAACAGGGCATGTAATTCCGTCAAAGAAATCCTTAAACAACAACCGTATTGCGTTTTTAAACTTGATACGGTTGCTGTTTTCCCGGAAGTATTATCTCTTCAACAGTTTAAAACCTATCTCTCTTCCTTGCCCCTGAAACATCGCGAGGTTGATCCAGAAGAATGCGAACTGTTCGATCAGTTGGAATTTATCGTTCCCTCCGATATCGTAACATTCTGCAAAGCCCGCATCAAGCGCAAGTTCTTTCGCAACTGATTTTCCCTTTTGAGAATCGCCTGCAACATACATGTCAATTGCCGTTCCGTTGTATTGCGTGTTTGCCATGTTGTTGAATCCTGTAGTGTTGAAACACTTTACAACATCACGCGTTGCGGTGTTGGCAAGAATGGCATCTGCAACGTTGTTGTAGCCTTGCGGCCCGCGACCCATTACAACGTTTGCTGCATCAATGATTACTTTTCCGGTTGTGTCGCCAAGTGATTTCGCAACCTCAACAGCCATCGTTGCAGGAGTAGCCAGCAGAATTACGTCCGCATTTTGAACAGCTTCTTCAGTTGTGTGCACTGTTGTATTCGGATTTTTCAAAAGCTCCTTGCCTTTGAATTCTGATATATTACGCACGCCCAATAAAACGGTGCGTCCTTTGGAAGCCCATTTGGTTGCGAGTGCTCC
>JBJOKQ010000183.1:0-6505 GCA_046046005.1 Bacteroidota bacterium
TTTCCGATCATACCGCAGCGTATTACAACGAAAAAGGAATTGACATTGAAGCAGCTTTGAAATTTGTTGCTTCAAACGGCAATGTATTGAAAGGCTTTACAGGCGGACAGGAAATCAGCAACAACGAGTTGCTTACTTCAAATGTTGACCTGCTTGTTCCTGCTGCTATTCAGGGAGTAATCACTGCAGCAAATGCAGGCGACATCAAAGCGAAACTTATCGTTGAAGGTGCAAACGGCCCTACTGAAGCAGACGCAGATCAGATCCTCAACGACAAGGGAATTGTTGTTGTTCCGGACGTTCTTGCGAACGGCGGCGGTGTTACAGTTTCTTACTTCGAATGGGTTCAGAACCGCATGGGTCATTACTGGACAGAAGACGAAGTAAACGCCAAACACGATGCTTCCATGGCACAGGCTTTCGAAAATTGCTGGTATAATTCACAGCAGTACAAAACAAGCATGCGTATCGGAGCTTACATCACAGCACTCAAGAAAATTGACAAAGCTGTACGTTACAAAGGCAACTATTAATCTTTATTGCGAATACAAAAAGGGTCTCTTCGGAGACCTTTTTCATTTATGAAAACGTCGTTAAGAATTTGCCTTGCACTATTTGTCGTGTTGCTGATTTCGTGTCGGAATGAACCCGAACAGAAGCCTGTATTTGAACTTGTGATTCAGAGCGAAGCATATCATCTGCCGCAAATGACACGTTATTACGTTACACAGGATTCGCTCAAAGTTTACACGATGAACGCATCTTCTCTCAAGCGTGATTCCGCAATTCTGCTTATTCCGATTTCGGAAGACAGTCTTGAGTCGATTTATTTACTCAATCCGAAGTCATACTCCTGCAATGAGCAACACGGACTTGAAGATGCTGATGTGCAATTCGTACGCAACGACACAGCGTATAAAGTAAATCCGGGAGTCAATCACCCGAAAGAACTGGATGTAGCGGTGCGGATAATAAACGCACATGTTCCGCACGAGTACCGACTGAAGTTTGAAGATCTTCAACCCGCAATTTTCCAAACTGACAATCACAGCATGTAAACAATTGCAGAATTTGTTAACGAGTGGTAATCGAATTCCCACTCAGAAGGAAATTCTATCTTTGCCCAAGTAAACTACCATCCATGAAATTTCACAGAGAAGGAAAACTGACTATTACACTTTGCCTTTTGTTTGTTGTAATTGTAAACGCAGGCATGTGGCTCATCAATCCGTCAATGGGTATTGCCAATATCATTGCATTGGTTCTGACATTGGGATTGCTGTATATCATTCTTCAGTTTTTCAGAAATCCGCCAAGAAATACTGTTCCGAATACTGAGCATATCATTGCGCCAGCTGACGGTAAAGTTGTGGTGATTGAAGAAGTTGAAGAGCCGGAATATTTCAAAGGAAAACGCATTCAGGTTTCCATATTCATGTCGCCATTTAACGTTCACGTGAATCGTTATCCGATTGCAGGAAACGTTTCTTATGCAAAATATCATCCGGGATTGTATCTCGTGGCGTGGCATCCGAAATCATCAACTGACAACGAGCGAACTACTACTGTTGTTAAGGATACACAGGGACGTGAAATACTGTTCCGTCAGATCGCAGGAGCTTTGGCAAAACGAATCGTGCAATATTCGAAAGTCGGAGATACAGCAGTTCAGGGCGGGGAAATGGGCTTTATTAAATTCGGTTCACGTGTTGATGTTTATCTTCCATTAGGAACAAAGATTAATGTGAAGCTTGAAGAAGTTGTTCGCGGAGGTGAAACTCCGATTGCGCAGTTTCAGTAGGCAACCTGTTCACTCAGGGAGCGTCTTTATGATAAACCCCAATGAGATACTTAACGTT
The DNA here is from genome assembly GCA_046046005.1 of Bacteroidota bacterium. Lineage (GTDB taxonomy): Bacteria > Bacteroidota > Bacteroidia > Palsa-965 > Palsa-965. Next base: position 1,860 of record JBJOKQ010000183.1, read on the forward strand.
TTTTACTGCATTGTTAATAAGCGGATTTCTGACCGCACAGGATAACGCAGCTCAACCTGAAAGCAAGTTCAGTCTCGGTTTAGCGGGAAGCTTCGATTATTGTCACCGATTAATTTACGCAGACGACACTACAGGAATTGGTCAAGTGTTTACTTATTTCCGCGACAACGAAATCCCCGCTCTGGGATTCAGTTCAGGAATTGTCGCAAGTTATCGACTCAATGAGCATTTAAGTATAGAAGCATCTCCACGGTATTCATTGAATAAATACAAGACAAAAGAATTCATCTTCACTGACCAGAACGGCACACAAATCGGAGACGGTTACATTACATACAGCAACAAGTTTATCAGCATTCCGATCGGTATTCAGTACCACTCGTCGGTTAATAAAATCGGATTAATTTGGGGCGCGAGCCTTGTTCCCGAATATGCGCTTGGAATCTGGTCAAAAGGCAATTACAATCTTCCGAACACCTTTGATGTGTATGATTCACCGCAAAAAGAAATCCTGCCGGAACTGCGATCATTTATGCTTTCAGGAATGATTAACGCCGGCGTCGAATACAATGCAGGCAAGTTAAGTGTTCAGATTTTGCCACAATATAAAATCGGTTTTTTCAAACAAGCAACAGATGTTCCTGTTAACCGAAGATTGTGGTCCGCCGGTGTTGAAATGCGTGTTTTGTACACCATTTGATATCTGTTCATATCCGAAAAACTGTTAAAGATTGACGAATTCGATGATTTCGGCGTGAATGTTGTTACCTTAGTGCAACGAACATCATAACACAAAACAATATGAAAAAGTTATTTATTGCTCTGGCCCTCGTTGGAATGGTTGGAAGCGTTTCTGCGATCACAGTATCTGCAGCTACAGGCGTTGAAAAAGTTCACGTGAAAGGCGACAAGGACAAGAAGAAGAAGAAAAAGAAAAAAGAGTGCTGCTCTGCTGATTCTGCAAAAGCCGGCTGTTCGAAAGAAAGCGGCGAGAAGAAGAAGTGCTGCAACGGAGGAAAGTAATTTCCGACCACTAATTTCACTGGGAATCCCGCTTTTTTGGCGGGATTTTCCTGTTTATGGAAATGTCTGCGTTTTGTCATACTTTCGCATGAGCAAAAACCACTACACATGAAAAAACTTTACATCCAACTTCTTGGACTCAGTGTGTTTGCACTTTCATCAACGATGAACGCGCAATTATTGACACCTGAAGTTCTATATTATGATTTTAACGGAAGCGGAACAACTGTTCCGAATTTAGCTTCTGCTCCGCCAGTTGGCACCACCAATGCAACAATTATGGGAGGTGTAACACAGGGAGGATCTGGGATATGTAATGGTGCACTGATTGGGACGGGAGTTGCATCATCTACTGATTACTTAAACACAGGTTGGGCCCCGAATCTCGGTACTGGATCATGGACAATCGCGTGGCGCTCCGAAGGAATTTCAACCAACTCCACACTGTATTACATTTTCGGTGATGTCGGCACTAACAGTTTCCGTTGTTTCACAAATGGGGTGGCTGGAAGTACAAACTGGATTATTCGAGGGGGTGGCTTAACCGACACGTACATTAACGGTGGCGCATTAACCACCGCTACACATTGTGCCTTTGTTTACGACGCAACCCTGAATCAGGTACGTGGATATTTGAATGGTGTGCTGGTTACAACGGTTAATCAAACCGCTCCGAACATTACCGGCACAGGTCCATTCAAGGTGATGGGATACAGTAGTAACGTTGGCGCACCTCTTGGTGGAAAACTGGATGAGTTCCGCGTTTACAGCCGCGCACTAACAGCTCCGGAAATTGCACAACTTAATAACCCTTATGTCCCATCCGGATTTTTGGGCGCAGACCAGAACTTATGCAGCGCCTCACCACTTGTACTTTCTCTTCCATATCCTGTGGGATCAGTTCTTTGGTCAACGGGTTCAAATACAGCCTCAACAACCGTTTCATCCAGCCAACAAGTAACTGTAGCAATCACAGGAGGATGTGGAAGCGGTAACGACACAGTGAACATCGTATTGAACACTCCAACCTACGATACTATCTCAGCAGCATCCTGCGGAAGTTATACCGCACCTAGCGGCGCAGTTTACACGGCTTCCGGAACTTATAACGATACGCTTACGAACGTAGCAGGTTGCGATAGTGTGATTACCATTAACGTGAACATCACGCAACCGAGCAGCAGTTCAATAAGTCCGATGTCGTGCGGCAACTACACTTCACCGTCAGGTAATACTTATACAACCTCAGGCACGTACAACGATACGATACTCAATACCCAAGGTTGCGATTCAGTGATTACAATCAACCTGACAGTAAATCAACCGACTACAGCATCGATTTCTGCTAACGCATGTGATATGTACACTGCGCCAAGCGGAGCCATGTACATGAACAGCGGTACTTTCAACGACACAATTGCGAACATGATGGGTTGTGACAGCGTAATTACAATCAACCTCACAATCACTAACAGCACATCGGCAACGGTAACTGCGTCTGCTTGCGGAATGTATATCCTTCCTGATGGCGATACAGCAATGACTTCAGGTACTTATACTTCTACTATTCCGAACATGGCAGGTTGTGACAGCGTTATCACAAGTAACGTAACGATCAATATGTCCAGCACTTCAACGATGACAGCATCTGCTTGCGGATCATTCATGGCGCCTTCCGGAGCTCAATACACAAACAGCGGAACTTATCTGGACACAATTGCAAACGCGGCAGGTTGCGACAGTATCATTACAATCAACCTTACGATTAACGCAATTCCAACAGTAACATTGGGCATTTCGAACAACAGTGTTTGTATCGATGATGCATCATTCACACTTACAGGCGGATCTCCTGCAGGTGGTACTTATTCCGGTCCGGGAGTAACAGGCAACACGTTCTCTCCGAGCGGAGCAGGCAACGGCACTCACGTTATTACATACCAGTATGTTGATTCGACAGGATGTAACGCAACAGCTACTGCAAACGTCACAGTTAGTGCTTGCGTTGGAGTAAATGAGAATAACAACTTCAGCGGAATGAATGTTTATCCGAATCCGAACAGCGGTGCATTTGTAATTGATCTCGGTGCAAACTACGAAGACGTTTATGTAGTGATCACTGATCTTTCAGGTCGCACTGTACATGCGCAAAACGCGAACAATGCAAACCTTATCCCTGTTGAATTTGATTCTGCAGCGGGAATGTACATTGTTACTGTGGTATCAGGATCGAACAAAGCTTCTTTCCAACTGATCCGTCAGTAAGAGAATAACATTTAACGAAAGAGCGCCGCTGAATCAGTGGCGCTCTTTTTTTATTCGATTTCCTCAAGTATGAATGTAATCGGAAGGTGATCACTGTATCCCGATTCATCCAGATCATCAGAAGGCTTTCCGAATTTGCGCGGTGATTTGTAAGAACCTTTCACCATCTCCGGAATGTAATCGATGATTTCAGTTTCTCCTGCGCGAAAACCGCACACTTCAGAATCTGCAACAATGGCGCGATTCACAAGAAACTGATCCAGCATGTTTTTATCTCCGCTGAAAACAAAAGTTCCCCGATTCTGTCCCAACATTTTCCACATCAGATTCAAAAGATACGGGGTGCGCACTTCGTTCCCTTTCTTCGTTTTCGGTTTCGCTGCGTTGATCACTTTCTGCACGCTGTCTGTGGAGTTGGCGTAATCCGCAAGCGATCTGTTGAATGGTTCATCATTAAAATCGCCCACGCAAACAACCGGCATTTGCTCGCCTTTGATTTGAGCTATGCGTTGTAACCAATATGCCAATGTCTCCGCAACAATAATACGGAACGGTTCACTTTCATATTGTCCCGCAGAACGTGCCGGCCAATGATTGCCGATGAGAATAAATTGGCGCTTGGATTTCTTCACTGTGAAAGTAGCCTGAAGCAAATCGCGTGTAGCAGTTCGTTTCATTACAGCAGCAGAAAAAATATCCTTCTTCCCTACTGTATACTTTTTTCGGTCGTAAATAAACGCGACATCTATTCCGCGATCGTCATTCATCTCTTCATGAACAATTGCATAATCACGTGCATTGCCGGACTTCTTCATGGCAGCAAGCAACTCTTCAATGACTTTTCGATTTTCAATTTCACAAAAGCCCATAATATCAGGACCCGCGCCATTGTTCAGTTTGTTGATTATGGAAGCCTGATTGGCGAGTTTTTTATCCAACAGTGTTTGCGTCCATCCTTTGAGATAAGCATCCAACTGATTCTGCAGCCATTCCGGTCTGTCCTTGGAATTCTGAACATCAAACAGATTCTCCAGATTCCACCATGCGATAAAGTGATTCATGTTTTCGGGTTTGATCGTCCAAATATAGAGCAATGCTTTCGGGCTAGTCGTTTGTAAACGGCTAATGTTTAATTTCGTTGAGAACATTCACATACATGACGGACATCGAACTTGAACAATTGCGCTTCCCTATCGGGAAATTTGTAAAACCGGAAAACATCAACGCTGAAGAACGCAACAAGATGATTCAGATTCTGGAAGAATTTCCGGAACGGCTTATCAAGCTGACAGAATCACTTTCCGAGGAGCAACTCAACACGCAATATCGCCCCGAAGGCTGGACACTGCGTCAAGTGG
>JBJOKQ010000184.1:0-6333 GCA_046046005.1 Bacteroidota bacterium
TATATTATTCGTAATATTACATATGGCATTTCTCAACGATCAAACAGTACAGCAATTGGCAGATGCGCTTAACGGCAACGACCGTGCGCAGGAATGGCTTCAGCGTCAGGGGCGACAGGAACTCGTGATGTTGCACGATGCAATCCGTTTTGATGATGATTCCGCAATGGAATGGTTACACGAATACGGTCACGATGATCTCGGACTTTTCGTTACTGCTGTTGACGGCGATCCGTATGCAGTTCAGGCTTTATACGACGGGAAACAATCGCGCTTGGCCGCTTGCGCTGGTGCAGTGCTCGGTGATGAGCGTTCCATGCAATATCTCCAGAGAAACAACATGAAACAGTGGATCAATCTGGTGAATGCGATTAAGAAGTGTATGGAGGAGTAAGTTACTGGTTTTCCAGTTCCTGGTTGCCGGTTTCTTGTTGCTGGTTCTGCGTTTACCGTTTACAGAAGGAGTACTAGAAACTTCCCGCTACAACTTCCATCACCAACGCAATTCCGGCATGTACAATTACACCGCCCCAGATGGATTTGGTTTCGATGGCGATAACGCCGAGAATAATTGCACCGAAGAATGATCCTATCGTTTCTCCGAGCGGTTTCCCGAAATGAATGGTCACGTAAAACATGGCAACAGGAATCACAGCCGCGTAGCCGACTTTACGGAACAATACCGACAACAGAAATCCGCGGAAGAATAATTCCGTGATGAAGAATCCCAGCAGATAGAAAAGTTCGAAGATCAATACGTGTCCGACAATTCCTTCTTTAATTCCTGCAACACGCAATGCGCCGTTAACTTGCGGATATTGCTTCAGGAATGAAGGACTGAATGTTGCGAAGTAAATTACGGGGACGAAACACAGCAACAGCATCAGATAAGGTTTCACATCAGACTTCGCGAATCCATAAAAAGGAATTTTACGTTTGTCGATGAGCAACCACCACAGCAGAACCGGTACACCGATCAGAAACACGGAACCGATCTCACGTGAAATGCGCATCCAGAAAATCTGCTCCTTTCCTCCTATTACATCGCGAATCCACTCTTTGTGCCAGTAGAAATAAACACTGAAGGCGTAGATACCCGCGAGTGCGAACACCGTAATCCAGAATCCCGGCTTAAGAAAAGGTGATTTGTCTTTTGCGAACGGAATGTAAAGTGCGAAGCCAACGGCCAATGCCCCGAAATACAGCAATGTGTTGTTGACAATCCTGAAACTATCATTGGCTCCGCCTCCTATGGATTGTACAAGACTTTTATCAGAATAAAACAGAAAAGTTAAAACACCGGTCAGCAGGATAACGATGCTCAGATAAACAGGAGAAACCTGCGTTCTGAAGTAAACCGACAGATAGGATACGATTTTCCGCACATCCAAATGTATACAAATACAACATCATTTAGTTTGAGGCGTTTTGTATGTGCAGACTTTGCCGATATTTGCGCTATGAGTCAAAAGGTATATCACGGTGATGTAATCCGCAGAATGACGATGTTATTCAGTTCGGATTCGACTCCGCATTTCAATTGGCTCATTGAAAAAGGTCATAGAGAATTGATTGAGGCGGTTGAACTGATCAAAAACAGCAAGCAGGAAAGTTTCAAATGGTTGATCGATAACAAGCATTTTGAGGTTGCTGCTTTTGCCAATGCCGTTCGCGGCGACAAGAACGCATTCCGTTGGCTCATGAATAACAAATCTGTTTTCTGGGCTGCAACCGCTAATGCAGTGAACAAAGACAAACAGGCAATGGCGTGGCTGCGACACAACAATTTCATTGTGTATGCAGATCTCGCGCAAGCCATCATCGAGTGGGAATCGTTGGACAACGACGACTTCTCCGGATATTACCGAGGACCGATCAGCTAATGAAAATTGCAGGCAGAATTCCGCATCCGCAAATGACGATTACTGTTTTCATCATGAATGAAAAGTACATCGTAAAATTTGAAGCGGGCCCGATGGAACAGGTGTACAAACTTTCGCAAGGCAAAGTCGCAGGAATGGAAGCGGTTGAAAAAATCGTTGACGAACAGTTTCAGGCAGAAGTACTGAAGAAATTCGGTGAGATGTTTGAGATGATGAGAGGAGCGTTGGGGAGAAGTGATCAGGAATCAGTGATCAGGAATCAGTGATTAGAAGTCGACGCTGAAATCGAGGTTGATGCTTCCGGTTCGGGAGCGTTCACTGTTCGCTGATCACCGTTCGCTGTTCGCCCGAAACCGCCACCAGATTACAAATTAGCTCTAAAGAAAGTCACAGTCGCTTGTACTGCTTTCAACGTATCCTCCGGTAAAGATTTTTCATCCCACGGATGTTTGCCGCCGAACGTGTGATTGGCTCCGTGTAATTCCACAAACTCTGCAAACGGATTCCAGATTTTAATGGCTTCCGCTTCACGCATTGCTACAGCTTCATCGTTTGTACCGTGCACGATCAATTGCGGCATCTGAATTTTCTTCACCGCTTTCTGAATATCGAGTTTGTCTTTGTTCTCGTAAAAGTCATTGCGGATGTCGAGATACATCGGTAGAATTTGTCCGGTTCTGAGATTCGGAACATCAATTTTACCGTTCGCTTTCCACTCATCGAGATTTGGTGGATTCATGCGTTTTTCAAAATCGCTCACACCGGCCCAAGTCGCAACCGCTTTGATGCGCGGATCATATGCTGCTTTCAATAATGCCGTTCCTCCTCCTCTGCTGTGACCAAGCAAACCGATTCGAGCAGGATCAATCTGCTTCTGCATGGAAATCGTCCACCACAGATTTTCGATTACGAGATCCAGATCTTCAATTTCTCTTGAAAAAGTGTTGCGTCCGAAATTTTCCGGTTCGCAAAACTCTGAGAGATTGTCAGGCGATGTTCCGTTGTACGAAAAATTGAATCGTGCGATTGCGAATCCGCTGCGCGCAATAAATTCTGCAATCAACGGAAATGTTCCCCAATCTTTAAAGCCTTTGAATCCGTGAAGGAAAATTATCACGGGCACACGGTCGTTGCCCACTTCAGGTACATGCAGATCAACCGGAATTTTTCTTCCGTCGGTTCCTTCAATCAGATATGTGGCGTGCTTGGCCATTACGGTTTGATGGCTTTCGGATCAACGATAGTTTCGATCCAACGGCATTTATCATTGACAAATTTATAAGTGCATTTGTATGCAGAACGCGGATACATCACGAAATAACGATCGTCTTTCTCTGCCGGCTCGTAGGTCAGATACGTTGTGTCGCCTTTTGTCCACGTCATCAAATCCTGACTCTTGTACATTGCCGTTACATAACTGTACGGCATGCCAATGTAAATTCCGTGATTGGTAATGAAATTCGGTTTCACTGAAATATTCACTTTATCGAGCTTGATACTTTTCTTGTCGTCCAACTTCACCAAGCGAAAGCCGCTCAATGTTCTGCGCCCTTTGATATTCACAGTGTACAAAGTCGCCAATTCCGTTTCCTGATTATTGGTGTACATCATAGTGCGCGTTCCGTCGGGACCGTCAACACCTTCAGCCGCGTTTTCGTACGTGAAATCTTTCAGTTCTTTCCAGCGACCGATCACAAGATCTACAATTGCAGAATCAGGTTTGTAAGCCCAATCCGCTTTCTTTCCGTAGCGATACGGTTGCGGCACAGAATCCGGGATTGCATTCTCAACGACTGAATCCGTTTTTGTCTGCTCAACTGCCGGTTGTTCGCCGCAGGAAGTAAACAAAGTGAATGTGCAAATGGCGGTTAAAGAAAATAGATTCTTCATGGCATAAACTTACGGAATAGGTTCGGTAACTTCGCAATCGATTGTGAGTACGCTACCGAATTCCGTTAAAGATCCTTATGCCGCGTTGCGCATCCGAAGTTTTTCGGTTTACGTAGTGGCGCGTTTCTTCCTCTCACTGGGTGTGCAGATTCAAAGTGTAGTTGTAGGCATTCAGATATACAAACTCACGCACGATGCCTATCAGATCGGAATGATAGGATTGTCAGAAGCCATACCGTTTATAGCATTATCACTTTTCGCGGGACACATTGCCGATACGTTTCGTCGCAAGCGTATAATTATTCTTGCGACACTTTTTCTCCTGATATGTTCGTGGCTGCTGTTCATGGTCACGCTTGATGCTGATTTGTTAATGCGCTTCGGAACCTGGCCGATTTTCGGAATCATTTTCTGTACAGGAATAGCGCGAGGATTTCTGAGTCCGGTATTTCCGGCGTATCAGTCGCAACTTGTACCGCGTCATTTATATGCGAACGCTTCAACATGGCAAAGCAATGCATGGCATGCAACAGCGGTGTTAGGTCCGGCTTTGGGCGGAATTCTCATTGGATGGATGAGCGCCTCATTGGGATTCGGAGTGAGTTCATCTCTGATTACAATCGCATTCGCAATGTTCTTTTTACTGCCGAATCCGGATTTACCGCCGGTAGAAAAGCGTGAACCGATTTTACAGCGACTCACTGCAGGATTCCGATTCGTATTCAGTAATCAGATTATGCTTTCTGCATTAACGTTGGATCTGTTTGCAGTTCTGTTCGGCGGCGCTGTGGCAATGATTCCTGTATTTGCGGTAGAAGTACTTCATGCCGGCGACAACGCAGACTTTGTCACGGGGCTGTTGCGTTCTGCTCCAGCTGCAGGCGCGATAATAATGGGTTTGATCATGGCGAAGTTTCCGCCAACGCGTAAAGCAGGTCGTAACTTAATTATTGCTGTAAGCGGTTTCGGATTGTGCATGATTGCGTTTGCGTTATCGCGGGAAATATGGATTTCATTTGTCGTATTACTGTTGAGCGGAGCGTTCGATAATGTGAGTGTGATCATACGACATACCATTCTGCAATTGATGACGCCTGATGATATGCGCGGACGAGTTGCAGCGGTGAACGGAATATTTATCGGTTCTTCGAATGAGATCGGCGAATACGAATCCGGTTTGGCGGCGCGATACATGGGCAATGTGCCGTCTGTTGTATTCGGTGGTTGCATGACTGTGCTTGTAGTGGCGGGCGTGGCGTTGATGGCACCAAAACTCAGGAGATTGAATCTGGATAAGATGGTCTGACCACGGAGATTCGCGTAAGGAAATTACCACGGGGACACGGAGATTCGGTTAAGGAAATAACCACGGACACACGGAGATTCGGTTAAGCAGGTAACCACGGAGACACGGAGATTAGTATAAGGAAATTACCACGGGTACACAGAGATTCGGTTAAGCAAATAACCACGGAGACACGGAGATTCGGTTAAGGAAATAACCACGGAAACACAGTGATAAAATCGAATTCTTCCGTTGGTTGATATTACGTATTATTTCTCCGTGCTTCCGTGGTTATGATAAATGCTCCGTGCCTCCGTGGTTATGATAATTTCTCCCTGCATCCGTGGTTATGATAAATACTCCGTGCCTCCGTGGTTATGATAATTTCTCCCTGCCTCCGTGGTTATGATAATTTCTCCCTGCCTCCGTGGTTATTATTTAATTCTCCGTGTCTCAGTGGCACGAAAAAGCCCGACAGGCACACCATCCTGTCGGGCCGAAAAGCTCATTGGCTTTTCATTTTTCACCGCACCATCACGTGATGCAGGAATTAGTAAATCTTAATAACGTTTACTTCGATTTGTGCCAGTTACGTGCGTTGTAACCGAACGACATTCCGAATCTCCAGCCATCACGTCCCGGGATTCCGTAAACGTTCACAGGAATATTCATGTTGCCCGAACGGAATGTTTTACCAACTGCGAAAATGAATGCAGAGTTCAGATACACATCACCACGACTATCGAGACGATATTGATATGTTACATCATTTCCATGCAGCGCAGGATTGTAATCAGAACGGCGTACCCATTCATTGTTTACATAAAAACCTTCGGAACGTGTTACCAAACTGAAGTTCGGACCGAACCCGACTTCCCAACCGCGACGGTTCATGCGCATACCATTCATCACTGTGAAACTTGGAATAAACAAGCCTTGATCCAATCCTGTAACCATCGGCACGAATTCAAACAAAGCCTGGAATTGTCCCGCAGCGAGATATTGCTTTTCGAATTGATAGCCGAACTGGAACATTACAGGAGCAGCATCAAATCCACCTTGTGAACGCGGAGCACGAATAATTGACGCCGTACGATCAGTATAGAATGCAGCACCCATTCTCGGTCCGTCCAAACGCACGCGCTCTGTAGCAGGAACACGTGCACGCGCATCATAACTATCAGGTTTTACCAATTGCGTTTTCACATTCGGTTCTACAGGCATGTTCAGCATTTCACGCAACATCACGGAAGTCATGGTTTGAATTTCATTCTG
>JBJOKQ010000185.1:0-6299 GCA_046046005.1 Bacteroidota bacterium
AAAAAGCTACTACTGATTCTGTCCATATTGTGCGTCGTTCCGGTATTTGCCCGTGAGGTATCTATCTCCGAAGCGGAGAAAAATCCGACCTCAGTTACCTCAATTATTCTTGATCAAAGTGCAGATGGTCCATCCCGGTTGATGAAGCTTTCCGGGAAATTAAATTTCCTTAAAACAGTTGTGTTTCAATCGCAATCAGATGATGCAATTGCTGAATCGTATGTAGCATCTGTTGCTGCATTCGGAAACGTCAGAACATTGATTTTCCGTGATTGTAATTTGAAGTCAACTCCATCGAATTTAAAAATGCTTGTTTCAGTTCGCACATTGGAAGTTGAAGGTGATTATCCGGGTTCATCGGAATCTTTTTACAATGCTGCGGCAGATATGGCTTCCGTGGAGCATGTGAAAGTGCGTAACAGTGATTTCAGGTCTCTTCCGGCTTCGTTTTCGCGATTGCGTGTGATGAAATCTATCGATTTGGTAAATACAGATTTGGCATTGGCTTCCGGATACGAACTCAATACGAAAATGCCGCATGAAATGATCGCCTCTGATACAGTGAAATTCGGTTTCGGTGCAGATGTGCTCTCGGTTTCTTACACGTGTTACAACAAAGAAGCGTGCGGTTCGCATCTTCAGATTTACCGCGATGTACTGCAAGGTGCGCCGCGTGCAAGCAATGTTTTCTACACTCCGAAGCGCGAGAACGCATTTTTAAAACCGCATCCGCTCGTGAAACGTCCGATTGAAAAGGCAGATGTAGTTCCTGATGTATTCACAACAAACACGATCACCGGAGGAACTGTAGAGTACGGATCCGGGACACGAATTATCATTCCGCCTACTGCGTTTGTAGATGCAAACGGTAATGCAGTAACCGGCAATGTGGAAATAACATACCGTGAATTCCGTGATCCTGCCGATATTATTGTAAGCGGAATTCCAATGAAGTATGACTCCGGCGGCGTGGCGGGTGATTTTAAATCTGCCGGAATGTTTGAGATGTATGCATCGCAGAACAACAAGGAAGTTTTCGTTGCACCGGGAAAGAATGTTGAGTTACAGTTTGCTGTTACAGATACTGCGCCCGAGTACAATTTTTATCGCCTTGATGAAAGCAAAGGTTGGGTATATGAAAGTTCACCTGGTGAGGTGGAAACCGTGGCTACAACAAGAACACCATCGGTTGATTCAATTGTTCCGCTGTCAAAGGCAGTCGCATATTACAATGATAATATCCGTAAAGTAAATCGCAATTACTTTTTAGGCGATACTTTGTCATTTGAAAGTCGTTATGCAGATACGAATTACATTGGTGAGCATCTTGTAAAAGTTTCCGGACGTTGGAGTCGTGCGCAAAAAGCTAAGCGATTCTCCAGATTCTATTTACGTAAATATGCAGGCGGAAAGGATTTCACTTGTGTTCGCATCGAAAGAACCCGTGATAACTACGTGAAGAATCAGGAGTTGTCGATTTATCGGGGATATTACTGGAAGCTGGATAGAAGAATGCGCGGTCCTGAATTGCGTAAGAAGTATGGGAATAAATCAGGGATAAGTGATATCCGGATTATTAATGATGGCGGAGAATATTTCATCGAGTTGAAATATTATTGGGGATTCGATCGCATAAGAGCTACGCCGGTTCGACTCAACTCCGACAAAAAGCCGGTTGATATAAACGATATGCAGAAGAGCCGATTGCATCGCAACTACACTCGCCACTTGAATTCTCAACGCCGTTCTGACGGAAGGAATGTATCGCGAAAAGTGCGTGTGTACAATCGTAAGAAACAGAAAGCATCTGTTGATTCCGCTAACGTGTACAACCGTACGATGAAGCACATGGACGAAACAGAATCTGCCATGACGCGTAAGCGATGGGATCAATATGCTTTGCAGGAAAATATCCGCGTTTACAATGCGAATAATCCATCAGCAAATTCCATAAATGCAGTCTATCAGACTTTGCAAATCAGCGGAATGGGAATTTACAATTGTGATCAGGTGCGCAGATTGACAAATCCTGTAACCAAAGTATTGAAGACGATAACCACAAGCGCAGGAGCGATTGTACCGACCGTTGTTTACGTTGTAAGTAAAACCGCCAACATGGTTTTATCCTATTTCCAAGGTTCAAGAGGTGGAATTGAATTCAGCTATGGCAAGAAAGATATAAACTCGCTTGTGGCGGTAGATAAGGAAGGGATGGTTTATGTTGTGGACGAAGAAGATTTTCCGAATATGGCTGATGCAGGACGTGATCGTGTGGATATGGAAGCAGATCCTGTTGACGGTGAACCGAACAATCCTGAAGTTATCCGCAGAGCGATTTTCCCGGAGAATTACGAGTGATTATTGCGGAAGCAAGGAAACACCTGTGTTACGTTCAAAGTGAAGTGATTCACTCTTCGGTAATCCGTTTTCAATACCTTCTAAACGCACAAGCACTGTATTCTTGGTTTCCAAAGTGTAACTGATGTGTTGAGGAAAATCGTGATCTATATTCTCGAAGCTGGCGTGTGTATCGTCAGCTTCGACCATTTTGAAAAGTACAGGACCAGGATTTTGCGGAACGGTTGCTACGTAGTAAGGCGTGCCCTCCACCATTTCAATTTTCAAAGTTTCCTTGAAGAGTGTATCACCTTCAGGAGTAATTGTTGCGCCTTTTCCGACATATGCCTTTCCGGATTTCTCCCAGACTTCCACGAATGTCAGTTCGTTCGCATCGACTCCTTCCCAAGTTCCGATGAGCCATGAAAGTTCTTTCAACTTTTCTTCATCGCTGGAGCAGGAAGAAAGCATCAATGTGCCTAAAGCCAATACAAAAAAGTAAATCCTCATTCCGTAAAGATAAGAAACGAGGATTTACATTGTATTTTCAGCGTCTTACTTCTGGAATTTGACCAGAACGTCTTTAACCATGTCTTTGTGTACTGTGTACGTCATCATCTTCAGTTTCACATAATCTTCATGGTAATAATAGAATCCGGGATTCTGCGGATTGTTGCGGGCGCTGCTTCCCGAATCTTTGATCAGAAACCACATTCCGTTTTTACGTTCGCACCAGCCAACAAGATGTATTGCATGATCGTCAGTAGTTGTTCCGTTGCTGAATCGCAGCTGACGCGCATTTTCATCAATTGCAGAAGATGGTATATCGTAGGATGGAACCATTGCCACTCCCAATTCGGGATTAATTCCTCCTTCGGAAACGTCGCCACCGATGGCCAAACTGTAACCGCTTTTGATGGAAGTCTTAATCACGTTCATCCATACATCCAAAGGCACGTTGTAATAATCTTCAGAATGCCACCAGTTGTCCGGAACATTGTATTCTGCTTTTGTCCAGTATGGAGATTGCTTCAGGGACATCAACTCCACGTAATCGGTTGGATTCAGTTTCAGAACATCTGTCATGTATTGTTGCGGGCTGTATGTTTTCCCCGTGATTGTTACATTCACCGGCGGTTCTCCAATGTGATATTTGAGAATGGATTTCACGGTACGAACAACAGTTTCTTCGTCCCAAGCTCCTGTGAGTTTTACATTTTCCAGATACTTGTTGATTTCATCAAATAAAGTAACGTGATCATAAAACGGCTGATTCGGTTTTAATCCTGTGAAAGCATCGTAAGGCAAAATACCGTACATCTGCATCATACGTGTTACTGCATTGCTTTCGGATCCTTCTCCAACAAACATATCGCCACGTTTGCGAACGTATTCTTTCGCTTTCTCTACATATTCCCAATAAACGATATACGACTGTGAAAGTCGCACATCCTGTTTCGAAATTCGTTGCACTTCCGTTTCGAAAAAAGAAAGTGTGGAGAAGCACCAGCATGTGTTTGTCAATCCCTGAGAGATCGTCGGTGATGTGTAAACAGTCTTAAATTCGCTCATGGATTTCGGGACATCAACTCCGGTGTAATCCATCATAAAGCGTTTGTCTTCGTTCTTTCCATCGCCACGGAAGTCAGACATTTTTTGCTTGATGTTTTTCATGAAGGGATTGTTGTAAACCTTCATGCCGCCTTTATCCTGACGATCCTGCGCCAGCAAACTCACGCTGCATAGCGCCAAAGCAAGAATTAGTGAATGTTTTTTCATCGTTAAAGAATTGAGAAGCGAATTTAGCAGGAATGCTCAAGCGACAATCATGATATCGCTCAGTGGCGGATTTTCAGGATCGAACGGCTGCCGAAGAGGGATTAATTAATGTACTGTTCCCCACAGAATTCCGTTTTCGAAATAACGAAGGTCAAGTTCCAGGTGATCCAGAAATAGAATTACATCTACCGGTTCTTCTGTGAAAACGGAACGATCCCAGGTTTGGGTTTCAACGTACACTTTGTCCGGATCAGTAAGAGGGAGATAAGCGTTGTACAATTCAGGACTATCAGTTCCTGCATTCAATGCATAGTATTGAACTGTTTGGCGAAATTCAGTAAGATGCTCCAATAGTTTTTCTTCGCGTCCTGTAGATGAGAAAAATTCTTCTGACGTGACAAATGTTTGTAATACTCCCGGCTGAGAAAGAGTATCCTCAAAATCTGATTTCAGATCCCGGATTTCTTTTGCGCATAAATCTGTTTCTGATCTGATATATCGCAGGAGTGAGTCGAGTGCTTCGCAATTCATGCAACTCTTTTTCAATGCGATTCCTAAACTATCAGATTCCCGCTCCAATGCTGACGGGTTCTTCAGATAATACCCGTAAGGCGCAGAGCTTGCATCCGTGTATTCTTCTTCAGTGAAACCAAGCGTATCGGAGATAATATCGTTGATCTGATTCGTCAGGGTTTGCATATCGGGATCTTCGCGTTGGGCAATCCGCGAGCGGGTAACAGCAAACGTAATCGCAATACCTATAATCAGCAGAATGGAGAATATGATTCCGACAATTATCAGAATGCGGTATTTTTCCTCCGGTGATTTATCCTGTGCGCTCATTTAACAATAAATGGTTGTGCCAATGAATCAGTGCAATTTTGTCCGAACATCTGATCGTTATAAAGATTCTGTTCAGGAAGATAGTAAATCTTGTGTCCGAGATTCTTCAATTCCAACAGCTCTTCACATTCTTTGTAGAAGTGCAATTCGGATTTGCACGGACCAACGTATTTTGGCATTCCGGGCAGATAATCGGTGAGCAGTTCGTTGTACCACCAGCCGCAGATGATTACATCCTTGCCCTGCGATTGGTGAATTGTTCGTTTCACCGCTTCACAGTATTCCATTTTATTTCTTCGCTTGGTTTGTTCAGCGAAAATCGGACCTGAAACAGGGTCAAGGAAAATTTCCTGTCCGGCTGCGTGAAAGACAACGGATAGTGAAGAATGTTCTGCTCCGCGCAACGAATCTGTAAGATTGATCGACATTATAAACGGAGAAAGCACGAAGAGAAATGTTGCGTTACGAAGTTGCTTCTTCCCGCAATAGAGAATCGCCAGCATTATTACGAATGGAACAATCGGTAACATGTATCCTGACTTTTGCGGCAGTCGCAGGTAAGAAACAATATGCAATGCAATGATGATCATCAAAACGGTTGTCAATCGTTTCGGTGAAAATAATTCAGGCACATTTACCGCTGATTTATCCTTCTGAAGTAACCATGTTGCTTTCAGATATATGAATGCGAGAATGCCAAGCAGGCCGAATACGCCTATGCTTGCCTTGTAAATGATTTTTGCAACGGGTGGATAGGGGAATTGATCGCTGTAATCGAAAAACTCTGTACCGTAAACGTTGTAAGCCGGAATGTAGAATGCAATTCCAATGATTACTGCAGGCAAGCAGATTTTGAAACAAGCAACTATCCATTCCTTCCAGCTAAACGTATTCCACAACAACAGAATCCAAGGCAACAGGAAGATTCCTGTTGTGATTCTGCAACCGATTCCCAATCCGATCAAAACTCCTGCCAGTACCAATTGTCTTTCGAGCAATGCGGCGAATGAAGCGAGCACAAACGCAAGCGTCCAGGCGAAGTCAATTGTGTAAGTTCCTGCTGCAAAGAATACCGGAACAAATGTCAGCATGAGTGCACCTTCAAGTGCGTATCCCGTTCCGATTTTCTTCAGACTGTGATAGAATGAAACTACGGCAATAACACTGAACATCGCGCTGAATGAATTATATACCCAAGCAGGCTTATTCCATACTGCTGCGTAGATGTATTCCTGTAGAGGATGACCGGGGAAACGTGACGCAACATAGTGTCCGTATTTATGCATCTCCCACGAGTTCACGGCAAGTCCCCACGAATCTTCTTCATGTCCGAAACCGTC
>JBJOKQ010000186.1:0-6275 GCA_046046005.1 Bacteroidota bacterium
TGCTCAATAAATATCAGAATCCCGCTCGCAAAAGCGGGATTTTTTCATGTGTGATCAATGGAAATGTACAGGCAATTGAATACATTTAACTCATGTACAATCGCAGATCATTTTTGAGCAAAGCCGGACTCTCGGCTGTTGCGTTATCGCTTCCCGGAATTTTTGAACCGCTTCTTGCTTCCGGATTTTCAGGAGCATTGAATCGCGTGAATAAACTTTCACCAAACGAAGCTGCGAAGGATGAAGAATTCTGGCAATGGATACGCCTGCAGTATTCCATCAATCCGAATCTGATCAATCTGAACAACGGCGGTGTGAGTCCACAACCAAAACCGGTTCAAGACGCACACATTCGCTTCTACCAATATTGCAATGAAGGTCCTTCTTACTTCATGTGGCGGGAATTGGATAAAGGCAGAGAACCTTTACGTCGCAGACTTGCGGAGCTCGCCGGAGTTGAAGCCGATGAAGTAGCTATCAACAGAAATTCAACCGAAGGATTGAACTCAATCATTTTCGGTTTGAATCTGAAAGCGGGTGATGAGATTGTATTGTCGAAACAGGATTATCCGAACATGGTTAATGCATGGAAGCAAAGAGAAAAACGCGACGGCATTAAACTCGTTTGGGTCAACCATGATTTACCGTGTGAAGACGAAGCGAAAATGCTGAAGACATATACCGATGCGTTTACATCCAAGACGAGGATTGTACATGTTACACACATGATCAATTGGACAGGACAATTGCTTCCTGTGCGGAAAATTGCAGACGCGGCACATGCGAAAGGAATTGAAGTCATCTGTGACAGCGCTCACGTCTTCGCACATGTTGATTTTAAAATTCCGGATCTCGGTTGCGATTATTGGGCAACAAGTCTGCACAAATGGTTGTGTGCACCTTTCGGCAGCGGCTTGTTGTGGATCAAAAAAGAAAAAATCAAAAACGTTTGGGCTTTGCTTTCCAGCAACGAACCCGACAGCGGAGATATAAGGAAATTCGAATCATTAGGGACAAGAAGTTTCGCTTCTGAAATGGCCATCAATGCGGCGATAGACTTTCATCTTTTAATCGGCGCAGAACGCAAACAAGCGCGACTTCAGTATCTCAAAAATTATTGGGCGAGCAAGGTTGTTGATGTTCCCGGTGTGAAATTGAATACTTCATTGCAGCCGCAGTTTGCCTGTGCATTAGCCAATTTTTCAATTACCGGATACAAACCCGAAGAAATTGAAAGCAAACTGATGGAAAAGTACCGTATTCACAGTGTGGCAATCAATTGGGAAAATATTCATGGTGTACGTGTCACACCGAATGTATATACATCACTGAGTGATCTTGATTTACTCGTGAAAGGAATCAAAGAAATCGCAGCCTCCGCTCCTGCTCCGACCAAGTAATGAAGAATACTGTATTCTACGGATTCGCCATTGTGGCTATCGGGACATTGATCTGGATTACATTCAGAGCGAAAAATCTTAATGAAACGCACAATCGTGTAATACTCACGAAGAACGCGCCTGCGCCGATTGGTCCTTACAGTCAAGCCGTACTTAAAGGCAACGCACTTTTTGTAAGCGGACAAATTGCGATTGATCCATCCACCGGTAACATGGATACTTCAGATATCGTTGTTGAAACAAAACGCGTTATGCGTAATCTCGAAGCTATCGTTGCAGAAGCCGGTATGAATATGAGTGATGTTACCAAAGTCACGATTTATCTCACCGATCTCAATCAATTCAAGACTGTAAATGAAGTTTACGGATCATTCTTCCCTAACGGAGTTTATCCTGCGCGAGAAACAGTTGAAGTAAAATCATTACCGAAAGGTGCACATGTAGAGATCAGTGCAACTGTGATTCACCAATGAAACCTACTACGATACGTGAATTGATTGCGGCGGAGCACTCTTCCCGACAAATGAGAAAAGTGGTGAAGCTGGCTATTGTTGATCAATCTTCATTTGATGAATTGGTTAAAGTATTCACGGACAAAAATCCGGAATTGGCGCGCCGTGCTGCTTGGGCGCTTGGCCATGCCGGAGAAGAAAAGCCGGAGTACGTGAAGCCGCATCTTCGGCGCATTTTAAAATTGCTGGAGATTCCGAACCAACATCCCGCCATTTACAGAAATGCATTCCGCATTCTTCAGGACATTCCGTTACGGGAATCGATGAAAGCGCGTGTATTTGATCTTTCATTGCAATACATCGTTAATGCAGAATTTCCCGGAGCAATTCGCGCATTCGCCATGAGTGCAGCATACAACGCAGGTGAAAATTATCCTGAATTAAGAAAGGAACTGTCGGACGTTTTGTTAACGTTGCGTCCTGAAGAATCTCCTGCAGTTAAAAACCGTGCCGGAAAGATTCTGAAAAAACTGAGTCGCTAGTTGCACTCATTCAGTTTTAACAAAACGATCGCACCCTACTCTGTCAAATTATCTAAATTTGCACCAGCAAATAACCCGAAACATGAAACAAATTTCTTTCGCTACTGCTGTTGTCATGATGCTTTTACTTGCCGCTTGCGGATCAGGTACTGCAGAGTCAGTCTCATCATTGAACGACAAACTCGAAGGAACATATCTCGAATCCGCAGGAAAAGATTCCGGTAATACTTCATCAGTGAAACGCGGTAAAGAAGGAACAGTTCAGTTTCTTTTCACGGATATTCCCGCGATGAATGACCTCGATAACCCGCAAACTGAAATTACAGTGCAGATCGGGAATAAACTGATTGCCATTGACTCTATTCTCGGAGCGGCACAATACTATTCTGTATCGAATTACAAAGAGATGGGAATTCCTGACAACGCGGTTGCTGCGTGCGGTGCATGGTGGGCAGGTGCCGGCGATTATTACTACATGATTAAAACTGCGAAAGGCGTAGCTGTATATCAAGGTTGGCAAGACGAACAGCAGGAAGATGCCGGTTATCACTGGAAATTATTTCGGGAGATTGCGGAATGAATTATCGCGACGGTATAGAAACTGAGCGACTTGTTTCCCGTTTTTTGAAAGCCGAAGATTCTGTAGTCTGGAAAACTTTTCTTGAGCATAACGAAGCAACGGAACTTTTTCCGCCTGTATTCCGCAACAATCCCGAAGAGCAAGCTGTAACGTGGATAGAGCGACAACAGAATCGCTACAAGGAAAATCGCTTCGGACTTCAAGCGTTGATGAATAAATCTACCAGCGCGTTTGTAGGCCAATGCGGACTTCTTATACAGGAAGTTGACGGTGTTTCCGAAGTTGAAGTTGGATATCATATCATGCCTCAATTCTGGGGAAATGGATTTGCACCTGAAGCTGCACGTGCGTTTTTTAAATATGCATTTAACGAGCTTCAATTGAATAATGTGATTTCGATAATCAACATTCACAATACCAAATCGCAGCATGTTGCGCAGAAGAACGGATTAACGATCGACAAGCAAACCGTTTGGAATGATATTGATGTACATGTTTGGCGAATTGATCGCGAAACTTTCTTCAAACATAACCGGGATTCTCACTAAAAGGAACTGCACGAATCATGTTAAATAGAATTACACTTTTATTAGCGATTTCCTGTATTCTGTCAATATCAGAAATGAAATCACAACCGTCGGAATTCGGCAATTGGTTTATTTATTTCGGCAATCAGAGTTTCAAAAACAAATGGAACTGGCACAATGAAGTGCAGGATCGCAATTACAATTTCGCAGGCGATCTGGAACAATTACTTCTCAGAATAGGAATCGGTTACAACCTGACACCGAAGAACAACAATGTGCTTTTGGGTTATGCTTATATCCGAAGTGAGAATTATGTGAATGGAAGCAACGCAAAAAGTGTGAGCGAAGAACATAGAATTTATCAGCAGTTCATCACAAAACAGAATTTCGGACGCGTATTTCTTCAGCATCGCTATAGAATCGAAGAGCGTTTTATTAAGGATAATTTCAAATTAAGATTCCGTTACTTCTTCGCTATAAATATCCCTATCAACTCGAAAGAGATGCAAGCTCGAGCCTTCTACTTCTCCGCATACAATGAAGTTTTTGTGAACTCGGAAAATGAAGTATTCGATCGTGATCGTTGGTACTTCGCTTTGGGATATAATATCACCGCCAATCTGCGTGTAGAAGCGGGATTCATGGAACAGATGTTCAGCGGGCGTGAACGCAATCAGATTCAGATCGTGCTCTTCAATAACATTCCTTTTCGGAACCGAACGGATCAATAACTGCTAATCATTTATGTTGAAGCCACTCATATTCATACTTTTCATTATCAGTTCGCTGTTTATTCAAACTGATTCTCCCGAGCAAGTTAAAGCCACTGCAACGGCTGACGAATTGAAGTTGTACGATTTGATCATGGAATACCGTAAGGAAAAAAACCTCTCCGCTATTCCCTTGTCTGTATCACTGACATACGTGGCACAACAACACGTTAATGATTTATTGATAAACAAACCCGATCTGAAATCCGGATGCAATGCTCACAGCTGGTCAGATAAAGGTAAATGGACAGCATGCTGTTATACTTCTGATCATAAACAGGCTTCGTGCATGTGGAGTAAACCGAAGGAGCTCACAACCTATGCTGACAATGGATTTGAAATTGCATGCGGGAGTTCAGATCCTATCTATGAAAAATTTGTGATGACGCCTGAATACGCGTTAACATCATGGAAAAAAAGTCCCGGACATAATTCCTTAATCGTCAATCTGGGCAAATGGGCTAATTATGATTGGAAAGCAATTGGAATCGGGATGAATAAGGGGTTCGCGGTAGTTTGGTTCGGTAAAAGTTCAGATACGGCCGGAGAACCTGCCAGATAAAAGTTTCGCTACTGTGTTATGAACTCAATTGCTGCATTACTTTTGTATCCGTAAATTAGTCTCACATAAAATATTCAACTGAAATGAAACGTCACGCTACCGCAAACTGGACAGGATCCGGTAAAGAAGGAAAAGGAAATCTTTCCACACAAAGCACAACACTTAATAAAACTCAATATTCATTTTCAAGTCGCTTTGAAGAAGGTGTTGGAACGAACCCTGAAGAACTTATCGCTGCTGCACACGCAGGTTGCTTCTCGATGAAACTTGCTTTTGTACTGGGCGCTGCAGGATTCACTCCTGAAACAATTGATACTCGCTGCGATGTTACATTGAATCGCGAGAAAGGTTTGATTGAAGCTTCTCACCTCACTGTATCCGCAAAAGTGCCGGGAATCACAAAAGAGAAATTCGAAGAATGCGTAAAAACTGCAGAGACTACCTGCCCTATTTCAGCAACATTGAAATCTGAAATTACTTCTTCAGCAACATTGCTGTAAGCTTAAGTTTTTACCAATGAAAAATGCCGGAGAATATCCGGCATTTCTTTTTTTAGCGCAGTATTTATCGAATCAGCGCAACGGTTCCTTTCATATCTATGAACTGTCCCGTAGAAGTTAGGAATGTCAACGTCCACACATAAATACCGGGTTGACATTTATTTCCGCCGATTTTTCCATCCCATCCTGTAAAGCGATCTGTTGTTGTGAAAATGTTCTCGCCCCAGCGATCGAAGATGTTGAATTTATATTCCTCCAGATCAATAAATCCTGTCGATGGTATGAAAACATCATTCTGTCCATTGTTGTTCGGAGTGAATGCATTCGGCACAAATACCAGCGGCTTCTGCATGGCTTCAGCAACGTTAGAACGACTTGAGTCCGAGAAACCGTAAATATTGGCATTGCCCTCCACCGCTTCAATGTAGTATGTAAACAATCCGCTTACAGATGGAGAATACGCGCTGACATCGTCGATGTACGTATTTGAATCCAAAGCCTGATACGGCACACTTGCTATCGGAATCGGATCGAATACTCCGTCAATGGAACGATAAATATTGTAGTAATCCGTTCCTCCCGACCATACTCCGTAATCGTTCCAACGTACAGTATTTGTGAATTCATTGTTCGCAGTTGCTTCACAGAACATAGTTCGTGCAACGTTCGAAATCAAATTCTGCTCACCGCAACTGTCAATCGCGACCACACGATAATAGTAACTCTGCTGTTCCGTTTCTGCCGTGTTATCGTAATAAAGAATCTGAGTAGTTGCATTGAATGGTACAAATCCGATAGCAGTGAAAATTCCGGTCGCCGAATCCGTACGTTGAATTTCGTAACCCTGAACATCTGCGGTATTATCAACGTAAACATTCAGCAAAACCTGTCCGGGAGCAGTAACAGTTGCAACGCGCAAATATTGGAACAAAGGAGCTTGCG
>JBJOKQ010000187.1:0-6234 GCA_046046005.1 Bacteroidota bacterium
TTCTTCGTCCAGTCAGCCCAGAAACCAACCATTTCTTCGCTGCTAAGTGTTTTACCATCTGATTTCTTGAACGTGTACATCTTCGTTTTCTCGTCGTAAAACTCCGTACTCGCAGCATCCATCGCGATGTAAATATCCTGTCCGGGCTTATAACCCGCAGCTTCAATTGCACGCAAAACGTACTCAATCGCTTCCTGATTGCTCTTGATGTTCGGGGCAAATCCTCCTTCATCACCGACGTTTGTGGAAAGACCTTTTTCCTTAAGGACTTTACGAAGCGTGTGGAAAACTTCCGTGCCCATGCGCAGTGCTTCGCTGAAGCTCGATGCTCCAACCGGCATTACCATGAATTCCTGAAAGTCAATTCCGTTATCCGCATGCGCGCCACCATTGAGAATATTCATCATCGGGATAGGCAATAACATGGAATTAACACCGCCTACATAGCGATACAAAGGCTGTCCTGCCTCCTGCGCTGCAGCTTTCGCAACTGCAAGTGAAACTCCCAGAATCGCGTTAGCACCAAGGTTTGCTTTGTTCGGAGTACCGTCCAACGCAAGCATGCGCGCATCAATCTGCGCCTGATCAAAAATGTATGAACCCTTGAGCTCTTCAAGTATCGTTGTGTTGATGTTATTCACCGCTTTCAACACGCCTTTCCCAACATAAACGTTCTTGTCGTTATCGCGAAGCTCTACAGCCTCATGCGCACCCGTTGAAGCTCCGGATGGAACTGCAGCACGACCTAAAACACCATTGGAAGTAATCACATCAACTTCAACAGTTGGATTACCGCGTGAATCCAGAATCTGACGAGCCTGAATGGAAGAAATAAATGTCATAGTTATTATTGTTGTGTGATGAATGAAAAAACGGCGAACACTTAAGCGCTCACCGGTTTTTTCACTGACATCATCAGGTTTACAAAATCATCAAAGAGATAACGCGCATCATGCGGCCCCGGATTCGCTTCCGGATGGTATTGCACGCAGAATACTTTTTTCGTTTTGTGACGAATTCCTTCGATGGTATTATCGTTAAGATTCACATGCGTGATCTCAATATCATTATTATTCTGAGCATCCTCACGCTTCACGGCAAATCCGTGGTTCTGTGAAGTGATTTCAGATTTACCTGTAATCAGATTCAGAACCGGATGATTGATCCCACGGTGACCGATTTTCGTTTTGTACGTGGACAATCCGAAACACTGCGCAATGATTTGATGACCGAGACAAATTCCGAACACAGGAATATTAGATGCAATCAGTTTAGTCACTAAAGCAACTTCATCTTTCATTACGCCGGGATCTCCCGGACCGTTTGAAATCATGATGCCATCCGGATTCCAGGAAAGAATTTCCTCAGCGGAAGTTTTCATTGGAAATACTTTTACATAGTTCCCGCGTTCAGCTAGACAACGTACAATATTCTTTTTCACTCCGAGATCCAGCAATGCCACTTTGCGCGGTGCGTTTACATCGCCTCCGTAATACGCTTCTTTAGTAGAAACTTTCGAAGACAATTCCAATCCGGCCATTGAAGGAACTTTTTTCAATTGTTCTTTCAATGATTCGATATCCAGATTATCGCTGGAGATGATTGCGTTCATCGCACCTGCATCTCGTATGTGACGTACAATTGCGCGCGTATCCACTTCACAAATCCCCACAACGCCTTCGTTCTGGAAATATTCCTTCACGGAACGTTGAGCAGCAGGACGTGAATACGTTTCAGAGAACTTCTTGCAAACGAGTCCGGCGATCTTGATGGAATCCGATTCCACTTCATCGTCTTTAATACCGTAGTTCCCGATGTGCACGTTAGTTGCAACGAGAATCTGACCGTAATACGACGGATCTGTAAAAATCTCCTGATAACCGGTCATGCCGGTGTTAAAGCAGATTTCTCCGGTTGTTGTACCGATAGCTCCTGCAGCTTTTCCGTAAAATACGGTTCCGTCTTCAAGTACAAGCACTGCAGGAGGCAGGGGCGTGTAACGGGTTCTGTGTGATCTGGATTCTTTTTCCTCCACGTTTCGGGCTGTTATAGATAAAGAAAAAGGGACATGGTAAAATTACCGTATCCCTTTTTTGTGATGAAATCAACTTTCTGACAACTTATTCACTTTTGCTCTCCGTGCTATCAGTTGTTCCTTCCGCTTTCTTCGTTTTGCTACGACCGCGGCGTGTTGTTTTCGCTTTCTTACCTTCAGACTTCATGTTCAGCATGAGTTCGTTGTAATCAACAAGCTCGATCAAGCACATGTCTGCGTTGTCATTACGACGACGCGCTGTAGGTTTAGGACTTACAGTAAGGCTGTAGCGGATGATGCGGGTGTATCCGCCTGGACGGTTCGCTACTTTAGGTCCTACTTCTTTGAAGAGTTCAGTAACCGCTTCTTTGTTCTGCAAGTAGCTGAACACTGTGCGACGGTTGTGCTGGTTGTCTTCTTTAGCGCGTGTGATGATCGGCTCAACGTATACGCGAAGAGCTTTCGCTTTAGCAAGAGTAGTATTGATACGCTTGTGCATAATCAATGAACTTGCCATGTTGGACATCAAAGCTTCACGGTGTGCCGTGGTACGCTTCAGATTGTTTATTTTATCTCCGTGTCTCATTTTCTTTATTCAATTTACGATTTGAGATTCCGATTGCAGATTCGTGTTTCTGATTAACTCATCTACTTTCCGTAAATCGTCAATCGTAATTCTCAATTGTTTTCTTAGTCGCGATCAAGTTTATATTTCGCTACGTTCATTCCGAAGTTCAACCCTTTGCTTGCAACAAGCTCTTCGAGTTCTGTAAGCGACTTCTTACCGAAGTTGCGGAACTTTAAAAGGTCGTTCTTGTTGAATGAAACAAGATCTCCGAGTGTTTCAACATCAGCCGCTTTGAGGCAGTTGAGTGCGCGTACAGAAAGATCCATATCAACCAACTTGGTCTTAAGAAGCTGACGCATGTGCAATGAATCCTCATCGAACTCTTCAGAAGATGCCTTCTCAACTGTGTCAAGAGTGATCTTGTCGTCAGAGAACAACATGAAGTGATGAATCAGAATCTTTGCAGCTTCTTTCAAGGCATCTTTCGGATGAATTGACCCGTCAGTAACGATTTCAAGAACCAGTTTCTCGTAGTCAGTCTTCTGTTCAACGCGGTAGTTTTCTACAGAAAACTTCACGTTACGGATCGGTGTATAGATTGCGTCAATCGGAATAAGACCGATCGGAGCGTTTACAGGCTTGTTCTCTTCAGACGGAACGTAACCACGACCTTTTTCGATTGTGAGTTCAATCTTAAGTTTCACTGTAGGCTCCATATTGCAGATCACGAAATCCGGATTCAGAACCTGGAAGCCTGAAGTGAATTTTCCGATATCACCTGCAGTAAGCTGAGTTTTACCTGTGATGTTTACAACAACCTTTTCGCTGTCAGAAGTTTCGATCTGACGCTTGAAACGGATCTGCTTGAAGTTCAGAACCATTTCGGTTACATCTTCCATTACCCCTTTGATAGTGGAAAACTCGTGGTCAACACCTTCAATGCGGATTGTAGTAATTGCATACCCTTCAAGTGATGAAAGAAGGATACGGCGCAATGCGTTTCCGATGGTAATACCATAGCCCGGTTCAAGAGGACGGAACTCGAAAAGTCCGTCAGTCTCACTTGACTGGATCATGATCACTTTATCTGGTTTCTGGAATGCAAGGATGCCCATAGTGATATTTAGAGTTTGTTGTTGTTTTAATTCAGTGAACGTTTCAATTAAACCGAAGCAGATTACTTCGAGTACAATTCGACGATCAACTGTTCTTTGATGTTTTCAGGAATCTGAGTACGCTCAGGGTAAGAAACAAACTTTCCTTCGAGGTTTGAAGCATTGAACTCAATCCATGGGAAGTTGCTGCCTGATCCGACAGAGTTGGAAATTGACTCAAGAGTCTTTGATTTTTCGCGTACCGATACAACGTCACCAGGCTTCAGTGTGAATGAAGGAACGTTAACCACTTCTCCGTTCACCATAATGTGAGCGTGAGAAACAAGCTGACGAGCGCCTGCGCGTGAAGGAGCGATTCCCATACGGTAAACCACGTTGTCAAGGCGAGCCTCGATCAACTGAAGAAGAACCTCACCGGT
The DNA here is from genome assembly GCA_046046005.1 of Bacteroidota bacterium. Taxonomy (GTDB): domain Bacteria; phylum Bacteroidota; class Bacteroidia; order Palsa-965; family Palsa-965. Next base: position 4,138 of record JBJOKQ010000187.1, read on the forward strand.
AATTCCTTTAGAACGTGATGCACGATCGAAAACGAGTGCAAACTGACGCTCCAGAATACCGTACGTGTATTTCACCTTCTGCTTCTCAGCGAGCTGAACAGCGTATTCTGATTTCTTTGCGCGCTTAGAGCCAGCACCGTGCTGACCAGGTCCGTAGTTCTTCTTTTCGAGTGCCTTGTCAGGTCCGAAAATTGGCTCGCGGAATCTGCGGGCGATCTTTGATTTTGGGCCGATGTATCTTGCCATTGTAGTAGTTCTCTTACTTGTTCAATTAAACACGACGACGTTTTGGAGGACGGCATCCGTTGTGTGGAATCGGTGTGATGTCCACGATTTCAGTGATTTCAATTCCTGACTGGTTCAGTGAACGGATTGCAGATTCACGACCTGCGCCCGGACCTTTTACGTAAACTTTTACTTTACGCAAACCTGCATCGAATGCTACTTTGCCGCAATCCTGAGCAGCTGTTTGAGCAGCATAAGGTGTGTTCTTTTTAGAACCACGGAATCCCATCTTACCTGCGCTTGACCAAGAGATCGTTTGACCCTGAAGGTTAGTCAGCGTAATGATGATGTTGTTGAATGTAGCGTTGATATGCGCTTCTCCGGTAGCTTCTACCTTAACTACGCGCTTCTTCGCTGCGGCTTTACCGGTTGCACCGGCTTTACCTGATGTTGATGTTTGTTTAGCCATTGTCTTTATAACTTTTTACGCCGCCGGTTTCATTTGCACTACGCCGCCAACGTTAAAGAATGTGCTTTTACTTGGTTGCCTTCTTCTTGTTAGCAACTGTTTTACGTTTCCCTTTGCGGGTACGTGAGTTGTTCTTGGTCGACTGACCACGAACCGGAAGTCCTACACGGTGACGAACACCGCGGTAACATCCAATGTCCATCAGACGTTTGATACTCAACTGAGTTTCAGAACGCAGTGCACCTTCAACTTTGATGTTGTCGTTGATGAACGTACGGATCTTACCAAGTTGATCATCATTCCATTCAGAAACCTTAGTGTTGAAATCAACACCAGCTTCTGTAAGGATGCGACGTGCAGTGCTGCGGCCGATACCATAGATGTAGGTAAGACCAATTTCGCCTCGTTTGTTTTTCGGTAAATCGATACCAGAAATCCTAGCCATTTATCGTTTTTTCTAATTGTTCTTAATTCCGTTACAGATCAGTTTTTCTGACGCTGTTTGAACTTTGGGTTCTTCTTGTTAATCACATAAACACGGCCTTTGCGTCGTACTACGATGCATTCTGCGCTGCGTTTTTTGACTGATGTTCTAACCTTCATCGGTCTTCGTTTTTAGTTGTGCTCTCCACGGTTACAACTCGTACCGCTTCCTGCTTATTTATACCTGTAAGAAATTCTACCCTTTGTAAGATCGTATGGCGAAATCTCAACCTTCACTCTGTCTCCCGGCAGAATCTTGATGTAGTTCATTCTCATTTTTCCTGAGATGTGCGCTACAACCACGTGACCATTTTCGAGTTCCACTCTGAACATTGCGTTCGAAAGTGCTTCGATGATGGTTCCGTCCTGCTCTATTGACTCCGTTTTTGCCATTTATATTACAATCTTTCTTTCTTTCAATACCTGTTCGACTTCTTCGAACGATGACAGAATATCTGCCTTGTTGGATCCAACCGCAATCGTGTGCTCATAATGAGCCGATGGTTTCCCATCTCCGGTTGTGATTGTCCAGCCATCACTGTGCTGCTTCACGTTTTTCGTCCCCATGTTTATCATAGGTTCGATTGCGATCACCAGACCAGCGGCTAACTTCGGACCCGACCCTCTGCGTCCATAGTTAGGAACTTCCGGTTCTTCATGTAGATTTTTTCCAACTCCATGTCCAACCAATTCACGAACTACTCCGTAACCGTGTTTCTCGGCGTGTGATTGAATTGCTTCACTCACATCACCCATACGGTTTCCGGCAACAGCTTTCTCGATTCCTTTGTAAAGCGACTCCTTTGTTACTCGAAGCAGATCCAGGATATCTTGCTTAACTTCTCCAACAGGAAAAGTAAAAGCGGAATCTCCATAATATCCGTTCATCTTAACGCCGCAATCCACAGAAATGATGTCAC
>JBJOKQ010000188.1:0-6232 GCA_046046005.1 Bacteroidota bacterium
CGATCCTAAAACACTTGATGAAAAAGGATTGCGTGCATATATGGCAGATATTCTTCCGGAGTATGACGAAGAGCGTGTACACGTTTCTGACCTGCGTAAACTTTTCAGCTGGTTCAATATGCTTCACGGCGCAGGTTTGCTGACTGCCGAAGAGAAACAGGATGACGGCGACAAGAAAATCGTTGCTGACGATAAAACGAAACAGCCTGCATTGAAGAAAGATACTGTTTCAAAGCAACAAGCGAAATCTAACGCTCCCAAAGTGAAAGCTCAGGGAGTTCGCAAAACCGGGACAGCTTAAGCCCGGTTTTTTTATTCATTACTTATGGGATTAACAGCGGAAGCAGTACGACTCAAAACGCGATTCGTGCCTACTGATATTGACTTCAGTAAGCCGGAATCAGTAGCAGAACTATTTAAATCGCTTGACGAGCGCATCATTGATACACTGCAGGGATTTACTGATTGGCTGAAAGATTACAGCGAATTGGAGTCGGTTCTTCATGAAGAACTCGCGTGGCGATATATTCGTTCATCGTGCAATACAGCAGACGACAAGGCAGAAGCGGAATACGATTTCTTTGTTTCAGAAATTGAGCCACTTATCGCACCATGGTTTCAGAAGCTCAATCAAAAACTGGTTGCGAGTCCGTTTACTCAGGATTTGAACCCTGAAGAGTACTTTGTTTTTCTTCGCTCGGTGAAGAATGATATTGCATTGTACCGCGAGGAGAATATTCCGCTGTTTACGAAAATAGATCAGTTGAGTCAGCAGTTCGGTAAAATAGCCGGAGCGCAGACAATTATTTTTAACGGCAAAGAACTGACGATGCCGCAAGCCGCAGCAAAATTCAAAAGCACGGATGAAAGCGAACGTCGCGAAGTGTTCGAGAAAATTACCTTAAGAAGAATGAACGATCGCGCTGTATTGGATCAATTATTCTCTGATCTCGCGGCAGTGCGCAATGAAGTTGCGATGAATTGCGGATTCGATAATTTTCGCGATTACAGTTTTGCTTCAATGGGACGTTTTGATTACACCAAAGAAGATTGCTTTCGGTTTCATGAAGCGGTGGAGCAGCATGTTCTTCCGTTGATAGAGGAGTTGAATGCCGATAGAGCACGGCAACTTGGTAAAAACAAATTGAGACCTTACGATAAGGATGTCGATCCGTTGGGTCGTCCGCCATTAGCTCCTTTTCACGGCGGAAAGGAATTGCTCGATAAGACGATGAAGGTATTCGGCAGATTGAATCCCGAATGGAAATCAAGAATTGCGTTGATGAATTCCATGGGGCATTTTGATCTTGATTCCAGAAAGAATAAAGCTCCGGGCGGATATAATTATTCATTGCCGATAAGCGGTGCTCCGTTTATATTCATGAATGCCGCGGATTCGCATAGTGATTTGATCACGATGGTGCATGAAGCAGGGCACGCGTTCCATTCGTTCCGCATGAATGATCTTCCTTTGTATTCAATGAAGAATCCACCATCGGAAGTTTGTGAACTTGCAAGTATGTCGATGGAACTCGTAACCATGGATGCTTGGGATGAGTTCTATCCGAGTGCAGAAGATGTAAAGCGTGCGCGTCGAGATCAATTGGAGAAAGTGGTTTCCGGATTAGCGTGGATTGCAACAGTTGATGCGTTCCAACATTGGTTATATGAGAATCACGGCCACAGTGTTGCCGACAGAGAGCAAGCGTGGCTGCGCATTTCCTCGCGATTTGAATCGAAGCTGATTGATTGGAGCGGTTACGAGGAATACCGTAAATGTGCATGGCAGAAACAACTTCACATATTTGAAGTTCCGTTCTACTACATTGAATACGGAATTGCACAACTCGGTGCTGTTGCAGTGTGGCGCGAATACAGGAAGGATGCAAAACAATCTGTGACTGCCTATGAAAACGCATTGAGTTTGGGATACAAAGTTCCAATCGGACGCATTTTTGAAACAGCAGGAGTGAAGTTTGATTTTTCGGGAACTTATGTTCAGGAATTGATGCAGTTTCTGAAAAACGAACTCGAACAGTTGAAGTAAATCAATTTTAATTAATTTCATTAAAACTTGTTTTATGAAACTCATCAATCCGCCGCTACCCGGTGTAGCATCTGAATATCATCAGCGCTATATCAATCTCGTTTCAAATCAAAACGTACTTTCTATTCTTGAATCGCAGATTCTGGATTTCAAAGCATTGCTCTCCGAAGTTCCGTTTGAGCAGGAAGATTATACGTACGCAGAAGGCAAATGGACGATTAAGCAACTTGCCGGACACTTGATAGATACAGAACGCATTCTTGTTTACAGAGCAATGTGTATTGCTCGCGGTGAGAAGCAAAGTCTTCCGGGTTTCGAAGAGAATGAATACGTTGCAAATGCTTCATTTCATCTAAGAAGTTTGTACGATTTAGGTCACGAATTCGGAGCCGTGCGTGAAGCCACAATTCAGTTGTTTCGATACATGACGGAAGAAGAATTGGATCGTAAAGGTGTTGCAAGCAATACAGGTGTTACACCGCGAATTATTCTATTCATGCTTGCGGGACATCACATTCACCACATCAATGTGTTGCGTGAACGTTACAGTGAAGTGCTTCCTTAAATAACTTCTGCCGTTTTCAGTCGCGAAAGTTTATTGAAGCGAAGTATAAATCCTATTGCAGCTACAATTAATCCTGCAACAAATCCGTACCAAACACCTTTAGCGCCCATTTCCAGCGGAACGCATAGCAACCAGCTGATCGGTAGTCCGATGAGCCAATACGCAATGAACGCAACCCATCCAGGATAAACTGTATCCTTCAATCCGCGCAAAGCTCCTTGCGCAGTTACTTGTGTGCCGTCAAAAAGCTGGAATGCTGCGCCAATTAAAAGGAGAACGGCGGTGTAATTCAGAACATCAGTTTCTTCATTGAAGATGGCGGGCAATTCATTTCTGAAAATGATGAACATCAATGCGCTCATCATCATAAAACTTATGGACAGCAGAATTGCACTGAATCCCGCCCGGCGTATTGCAAGTTGATCGTTCATGCCAACATAATGTCCTACGCGAATTGTTGCGGCAGCTCCGAGTCCGCTTGAAACCATGTACGTCATCGCCGCAAGACTTAACGCAAGTCGATGTGCGGCAAGTTGAGAGGAATCGGGAATGAAAAGAGTAGGAATGGAGAATGCTGCGACTTCCAATCCAAACATTAATGCTGATGGAATTCCGATACGCAAGTGTTCCTTGAAAATATCGCGGCTTGTTTTTCCGGAGAAAAGATTTACTCTGTAGGCTGAATATTTCTTTCCGAACCGAACATAAGCGAACATTGAAATTGCCATGAGCGTTCGACTGATGAACGTAGCCCAACAAGACCCCATGATTCCCATTTGCGGGAAACCGAATTTTCCGAAAACCAGCAAGTAGTTCAGAAAAATGTTCAACGCGTTTGCTGCAATGGTAATTACCATCGCTGTGCGAGTGTCAGACATTCCTTCTGTAAACTGTTTGAATGTAAAGAACACGCTGAGCGGAATCATGGAAAGCATGATCACATTGAGGAATTTAATAGCAATATCAACTACTTCCGGATCTTTTCCCGTGAAGCGTAAAAACCCAGAACAGAAAAACAGAATTGCAAAAAGTCCGGCCGTTGTAACGAGATTAATGATCAACGAATGCCGCAAATGCGTGGCGATTCCGGCTTTATCTTTCTTCGCATTCAGCTCTGCAACTATTGGTGTAAGTGAATAAGACACACCAATTCCTAAAACCAATACGAGAACATAAAATGAACCTGCAAGACTTATTGCTGCCTGGCCGATTGTGCGTTCAGGAAGTTGACCAACGAAATAATTATCTGCAAGATCCACCGTGATATGTCCGACGTTACTCAGACATACAGGGACAGCAAGAAGGATAGTTTGCAGAAAATGATATTTCCAGGACTGATTTTGCATGGGCGTCAAAGGTACAGTTCATTCGTGAATCGTGGTTTTCCCAATGAAAATCGGACGTTTCCGGGAAATGGAATAACCTGTAATTGCAAAAACAAAGCAAATATTGACCGATTTTGACCCGTTTGATGGGTTAAGGGGCAAATTGTTGTAAATTTGAAATCAGTAAACAATTGGTTAATCGTGCAAAGGCAAACGGGCGATTAATGTTTCTCCCCTGAAAATGTTGTTTACGTTTAACGGATCGAAATGAAAAAGGCAAGCATTGCATTATTATTTGCAATTACTTTCGTGCAACTTACAGCACAGGACAGTCGTGCGCCATTAGTTTCAGTTGATCATACTGCCCACGATTCATTGAAATCTGCCGGGGCGCTTTCTAACGGACTGTTCTACATTGCAGGTGATAGCGCAATCACTCCATTGAGTGCAATCGTTCAACCGAATCCTGCGCCTCAAGCCGCTGCGAACTGCCAATGTATAATTCCTCTGGATGCAACGTTTTCAGTTGTTCCGTTTCAGTGGGGAACGCCACCTGATTACAGAAATGATGATGGCTCTTCGAATGCAATAAACCTTCCGTTTAATTTCTGTTTTTACGGACAGACGATGAATACAGTATTCATCAACAACAACGGGAATATTTCGTTCGGTGCCTCATACGGAACATTTTCTTCTGCAGCTTTTCCAAGTAATCAGTATTCAATGATTGCTCCTTTCTGGGCGGACATTGATACACGCGGTTTAGCGAGCGGGGTTGTTTATTATAAGGTTACACCAACTGCGATGATTGTTCGTTGGCAAACTGTTGGATACTATTCTCAACACACAGATAAGCTTAACGACTTTCAATTGATCATTACCGATGGTAATGACCCTTTGTTACCTCCCGGAAGCAATTGTGCTTTCTGTTACGGCGATATGCAGTGGACAACAGGAGATGCATCAGGAGGTGTTAACGGATTTGGCGGAACTGCAGCAACTGTGGGATGTAATCTAGGAGATGGAGTAAATTATATTCAGCTTGGTCAGTTTGATTCGCCGGGAACAGTTTATAATGGCCCGTTCGGAATTCCAAGTCAAATCAGTTGGTTGGACAACAAGCAGTTTTTTCTTGATGTATGCAGTTCAGGTGGAGGCGGTAACCTTCCTCCGATTATGAATTCGGCGCAGGTTTGTGATACCATTGATCTTTGTGTTGGAGATACACTGCAACTTACCGCACAGTTTCTTTCGCCGGAGAATAACCAGCTCACAACAGCCACAGCCACAGCAACCGGAACCGGTTTAACTGTAGTAGGAAGTGCTCCGGGAAATCCTGTGAATCTTAATGCATATTTCGTGGGTCTCCAATCCAATATCGGATATAACCTGGTTACAATCAGCGGAACTGATAACGGTGTGCCGGCACAAACAACAAACGGTTTAGTTGCAATCAATGTTATTCCCGGTCCAACCGCCGCCGTTACAAGTGTTGGTGCATGTCCGAATGATTCGGTATTGCTGCAAAGTACAGGAACGTTGAGCGTGAATGGTCCGATCGTAAATTATCATTGGGATTTCGGAATTTCAGCATTGACGAACGATACATCCAATCTTGCGAATTCAGGTTATCCGTACACTACACCCGGAACTTACACTGTGATTTTAGAAGTAACCGATTCGCTTGGTTGTTCGGATACAGCAATGAAAACGGTTACCGTTTACGAACTTCCTGTTGTTGCATTCACCGGAACGCCACTTTCAGGTTGCGCACCATTGTGTGTAGATTTTGCTGATCAAACAACTGTAGCAAACAGCACTCCTGCTCAATGGTATTGGGATTTCGGATTCGGAATGACGTCTACGCAACAGAATTCTCAGAATTGTTTTTACGATCAGGGAAGCTATTCCATTAAGTTGGTTGTTACCTCAGCGCAAGGTTGTAAAGACAGCCTTACTTTGACCAATTACGTGGATGTAATTCCCGGTCCTATTGCAGGATTTTCTTTCGGACCGCAACCGGCAACATTGAATAATCCATTGATCACATTCACTGATCAATCGACCGGTGGAACTATTGAGTGGTTGTGGGATTTCGGTGACGGAAGTACGCCATCCACATTGGCAAATCCGGCTTACGCGTATTCTGATACAGGAGCGTTTACTGTGATGCAGATTGTTTCAGGTCCTAACGGAGCATGTCCTGATACAGCATACGAAACGGTATTTATTTCACCTGAACTTCTCATTTGGGTGCCGAATACATTCACTCCGAACAGCAATGGGAATAACGAT
>JBJOKQ010000189.1:0-6208 GCA_046046005.1 Bacteroidota bacterium
ACCGGAACTTCCAACGAGCGCACCTGTAACGATGAGCAAGTCATTGCTAAGCATGAAACCTGCTGCAGCAGCTGCCCAACCGGAATAAGAGTTCAGCATGGAAACAACCACCGGCATATCACCGCCACCGATTGCCATAACGAGTACAACACCAACGAATGATGCAATAGCTGTCATGATTCCGAGATAAAGCAATCCGCTTGTTCCTTCCGCTTTGCAGAACAATACACCGAGAACAACACTCGCAACTACAAGAATCAAATTCATGATCTGCAATCCGGCGAAGCTCCAAGGTTTAGAAGGAATTTTTCCGTCGAGTTTGCCCCAAGCAACAATTGAACCTGTGAAAGTGATGGCACCGATGAAAATGCCGACAAATACTTCTACGAGGTGAATCGTATGCTCAGCACCCGTCAATGCCTGTGTAGCGGGATCGAGATAAGAACCGATACCAACGAGCACGGCCGCCAATCCAACGAAGCTGTGAAGGATTGCAACGAGCTGAGGCATGGCAGTCATTTCCACTTTGCGTGCAACCAGAATTCCGATTACAGAAGCAACTGCAATTGCTGCGATGATGAAAACCTGTCCTTCAACACCTTTGCCCATTACCGTAGCGAAAATCGCCACGATCATTCCGACGATTCCATAAAGAACGCCGCGTTTAGCAGATTCCTGTGAGGACAATCCGCTCAGACTCAGAATAAACAGGATACTCGCAAATAAGTATGCTGCTGTTTGTATTTCTTTAGCGATAAACATATGCGTTCTTATTTTTTAAACATTTTCAACATGCGATGAGTAACCACGAATCCACCAACGATGTTGATGCTCGCTACCAGAATTGCAACTGTTGCAAGAATGGTCATGATGTTGCCCGGATCATTTTTCGTTTGAAGCAAACCTCCCGTAACGATGATACCGCTGATTGCGTTTGTTACTGCCATCAATGGTGTGTGAAGTGAATGCGACACATTGGAAATTACTTGCCATCCTACGAAAATCGCGAGCACGAATACTGTGAAGTGCTGAATGAATTCCGAAGGTGCGTACTTACCGACAAGAAGCAATAATGCGCCTATAACAGCCAGAGAAATAAGTGTTGTAGTTGCTTTCTTCTTCGCTGCTTCCGCTTCTGACTTCGCCGTTTCTTCTGCAGTTGGTGCAACGACTTTTTTAGCGCCGCCGCCCGCTGTTGGACTTACCTGAAGCGGAGCCGGAGGCCAATTGATTTTTCCGTTGTAAGTAACCATTGCGCGTGACACAACAGCATCTTCCATGTCGATTTTGAACTTCTCCGCTTTGCCCATATCATCGAGCAAGTGACAGAGGTTGTTTCCGTACAACTGTGATGCTTGTGTCGGCAATTGATTCAATTTACCAACGATTGTTACACCATTAGGCGTAGTATAAACTTCTCCGTTTTTAGTCAGAGCACAGTTACCACCTGAAGAAGCAGCAAGATCCACAATTACGGAACCCGGCTTCATTGCTTCAACGTGATAATCGAGCCAGAGTTTCGGAGCAGGACGTCCCGGAATCTGAGCAGTTGTAATAACGATATCAACTTCCTTCGCTTGTTCAAGGAACAATTTCATTTCAGCTTCGATGAACTCCTTGCTCATTTCCTTCGAGTAGCCGGAAGCTGTTGCACCGTCCTCGTTAATATCAACAGTGAGGAAACTTGCGCCCATCGATTCAATCTGTTCCGCAACTTCTTTACGCGTATCGAACGCTCTTACAATCGCGCCCAATGAATTAGCGGCTCCGATTGAAGCAAGTCCTGCAACACCGGCACCAATCACAAGAACTTTCGCAGGTTCTACTTTTCCTGCAGCGGTGATTTGTCCGTTCAGGAAGCGACCGAAATGGAATGAACCTTCGATTACAGCACGGTATCCGGCAATGTTTGCCATTGACGACAACACGTCCATTTTCTGTGCACGTGAAATACGCGGAATGGAATCCATTGCAACGGCATTCACTTTTTGTGCAGCCAGTTTCTGAAGCAGTTCCTGATTTTGTGCAGGCCACAAATAGCTGAGAAGAACCAAGCCTTCACGCATCATGCCGACTTCTTCTGTGGTTGGTTCTTTTACTTTCAGAACGATATCCATTTTACCATAGATATCGGCCGCACTTGGAACGATCTTCGCTCCTGCTTCTTCAAATTCCTTATCGGAATAATTTGCCTTGACACCGGCATTCTGCTGAATGTAAACTTCAAAGCCCTGCTTCTGCAAGCGCTTTACGGTTTTCGGAGTTGCAGCAACTCTCAACTCGCCGGGTGATACTTCTGATGGTACTCCAACTTTCATGAAATGATAGTTTAAAGGTGTGTCCTCTGAAAGAGGCACGCGAAAATAAGAAGAAATTCCCGTTTTCAGTCAAATCCGCGCAGCGTTCAAACGCGTATATTTCAATGAATTAATCAGAATCCGATGATCCAGCCTGTCTTTGCAATCCGATTCGTCGCTCTTATTCTCATGTTAAGCGTATCCTTGTCGTGCATGAACTCCGAAATCAGTACATCTGAAAGCGATGAAATCAAGTACTTGCCACTTGGCGATTCCTACACGATCGGCACAGGTGCTGAGGATGGAAATTCATGGCCGGAACTTCTAACGCGTCATATGGCGGATTCCGGTTTCAATTTCCGCATGGTGAAAAATCCTGCACGTAACGGATTTACTTGTCAGGATCTCATCGATTATGAATTGCCCGTTTTCTTCAAGGAGAAACCGGATTTCGTGACCATCTGTATCGGAACAAACGATTGGATTGCAGGATATGATTCTGCAGGATTCACGAACAATCTTCGATATGTTCTGGATACTATTCAAGCACATCTGAAGGTCAAAACAAATATTGTTCTGCTTACAGTTCCTGATTTCAGTCTCACGAAATCAGGAAAACTCTATGGAAACGGTAGAGATATTTCCGCCGGACTTCAGAGTTTCAATGCAATCATTAAAGCGGAAGCGGCATCGCGCAACCTGAAGTGCGTTGACATTTTCGAAGTTTCTCAGCAGGTAAAAAACGATCCGTGGCTGATCAGTGATGATAATCTGCACCCTTCAGACAAAGGATATGCGTTATGGGAAAAGGAGATTTTTCCGATTGTGGTGCAACAACTGAAGTGAAACGTTCGCATTATCTTTGCGCATGAATCTTGATGATTTCCGGAATAAAGCATCAGCTGCTGAAAGCAAAAACAAAAAGCTTTTTGCGAAGTTGAAGCGCACGAAACCGAAAGATCTGGATCAACAAGTACATCAATTTCACGACGAGGCCTTTGAACATATCGATTGCCTTACGTGTGCAAATTGCTGCAAGACCACTTCTCCTATTTTCTATCAGCGCGACATGGATCGTGCGGCAAAACATCTGCGCATGAAAACAGGAGATTTTCTGCAGAAGTATCTGCACATGGATGAAGATGGAGATTTTGTGTTGAATGAAGCTCCATGCCCTTTTCTCGGAGAGGATAACTACTGTTCGATTTACGAAAGTCGCCCGGATGCGTGTCGTGAATACCCGCATACGAACCGAAAGAAAGTTGTGCAGATCATGGATCTGACGTACAGAAATACGCTGGTTTGTCCTGCCGTTTACGAAATCGCTGAGAAACTGAGAAAAATCTACTGAACGGATCAGCGCGTGAACTCGGCAACCAATTTACCGCGCGTCCACGACTCATTGCCTTCCGACATGTATTCATACACCGACAATTTTCCATTGTCGAGCGTGTAGACATAAGTTGCACCTTTTTTGTCGTTGTAAGCAGAAATCACATCCGGCTGTACTTCAATTCCGAATTTATCGACTTCAAGACTATACATCGTCCAGGCATCCCAACCGCTCACCGTTCCGTTTGAATTGAACGTCACTTTTTGTCCTGAAGAAGAAGTCCATTCGCCAGCGAGTAACTCATTGTTTACACAAAACTCCAACGGACTCACAGGAAGATCGCCTTTACGCGGAACTGTTTTAAACTGGTTCGTGTACCAAGTTGTATCGTTTGTTTTTGAATTGATGAAGGCCAGCAACGTATCATCATTGGTAAGCTTGTATGTTACCTTGATTTCAACATTACCTTCAATTCCATCGTTCACGGAAATCATCACACCGTTTGCAGATTCAGTAACGACGAGATCAAAACGAGTTCCTTCGATAAAATTCAATCGACCGCTTGAATTGTAAACGGTATCGCCTTTCATTTTTGAAATATCAAAATTCAATTCCTGCACAGGACGACCGGCTTCTGCAGCGAACATAGGAGAATGAACGCGTTTGAGCGCATCAACATACTCTGCGTTTACCCAACCACCGTTCAGAATTTTCAACACGTCCTCTTTACTGTTGGCTTCACCTTGAACAACAGCCGTAGAATCTGTTTTTGCCTTATCGCCGCAGCTGCTGATCATCACAGATCCGCCGCCTGCCAATAAGAATACGCCAATCGTTGCAGTCAATACCGAACTGATTTGCCCCATACGAAGAAGAGATTTTGTTGCCATTTCGGACGCGAATTTCCGTTATTTTTGGGAACAACCTTTCTCCGATGAAAAAAATATTATCCGTTACGGCAATTCTGGCCGCTTTAACTGCTTTAATCCTTGTTAAAACCGATACATCAACGGCAGTAGCGGGTGATCCAATGCAGGAAAATCTCTCAGGCCGTCAGCGCTATGAGTTGGAACGATTGGCTGGTCCTGACGGAAAAATACCCGAGCATATTCGCGATAAAGAACTTGCATTTGCAGCAACATTGCCTAATGATGCACAGATTCTGAGTCGTTACCCGAATCGAATGCCGCAAGCACCATGGGTGCAGCGCGGACCTTGGAATGTTGGCGGACGTACACGGGCATTTGCAATTGATGTAACCAATGAATCACACATGATTGCCGGTTCTACCAGTGGCGGTATTTGGTCAACAAACGACGGCGGCACAACATGGACCAAAGTCACTCCGCTGTTAGAGTACCATGGCATCAGTTGTATTCAGCAGGACAAACGTCCGGGACATGAAACAACGTGGTACGCCGGTTCAGGAGAAGCTTACGGGCAATCTGCAAGCGGAGGCGGTGCGTATTTTCTCGGAAACGGAATGCTGAAGAGTACGGATAACGGAGCAACGTGGTCGCCGGTAACACCAACTGTAACCAATACACCGCAAACGTTTGAATCGTTTTGGGATTTTCAATGGAATCTTGCTGTTGATGTTTCAGATACCGTAAATGATGTGGTGTATGCCGCGAATCTCGGAGGCATTTACAAAAGCATTAACGGAGGAACAAACTGGAGTGTAATTCGCGGAGGAAGTTTGAGTGCATACTCTTACTTCACAGATATTGCCGTGACACGTGATTCCGGAATAGTGTATGCCACATTAAGTTCTGACGGTCCTCAACGCGGCATCTGGAGAAGTAAAGATCAGGGAGCAACATGGGCACGCATTTCAACTTCTCTATTCGGAGATTCGCTTTGCAATCGAGTTGTTATGGGAATCAATCCTTCGAATGAAAATGAAATATATTTCCTCGGTAACAGTGAAGGATTGGGAATGCCCGACACCAATTTCATGGGAAGCGTTGAATACAATACGTTATGGCGTTACACCTATCTGGGCGGCGATGGATCAGGCGCAAACGGACAGTGGGAAGATCTGTCGATGAATCTTCCAACCGGACAGCAATGGGGCAAGTTCAGCGATTTCAATGCGCAGGGATCTTACGATTTGTGTGTTGCTGTAAAACCGAATGATCCGAATACAGTAATCATTGGTGGAACGAATACGTACAGAAGCACCAATCGCTTTAACGACACTTCCAATACCGAAATGATCGGAGGATATGAATTGTTTACGGACTTTCCATTCATTGGAAGTTATCCGAACAACCATCCTGACAATCACGTATTGGCCTTCCTTCCTTCAGACCCGAATGTGTTGTTTAACGCTAACGATGGAGGAATTTTCAGAACGGATGATGTCATGGCATCTGCCGTAACATGGAGTTCTTTGAACAACGGATATTTCACCACGCAGTTTTACACGATTGCGATTGATCATGGAACGATCGGAAGTAATATCATCGCTGCCGGTGCGCAGGATAACGGCACGTGGTGGACGAATAACAACACATTGACATCGCCGTGGCAGCAGATTCGGGGAGGAGACGGAAGTTATGTGCAGATCGAAAAC
>JBJOKQ010000190.1:0-6179 GCA_046046005.1 Bacteroidota bacterium
AACGCAAAGCGCCGAAAGGAGTGAATATTCGTTCAGCGATTAACTCTGTAAATCCGTTCAACTGGATTTCACTTGGAAACAAGCTCAAGAAAGAACGTCCGGACTTCGTAGTCATTCGATTCTGGTTGCCGTTTATGGGTCCTTCACTCGGAACAATTGCGAGAAGAATCAGAAGTAATGGTCACACCAGAATAATTTCATTGGTTGACAATGCAATTCCGCACGAAAAACGATTTGGTGACCGCATGTTCGCGAATTACTTTTTGAAAAGTTGTCACGGATTTCTGGCGATGTCGCACAGCGTAATTAACGACCTGAAGAAATTTGATGTGCCGCAGAATGCAGTATTTGCTGAACATCCGCTTTATACTTCATTCGGCGATGCAATTGAAAAACGTACAGCGCGCGAACAATTGAATCTTCCTTCAGACGGAAAGTACTTGTTGTTCTTCGGTTTGATACGTAAATACAAAGGATTGGATCTTCTGCTGGAGGCAATGGCGGATGAGCGATTGAAACGTGAGAATATTCAACTGGTTGTTGCGGGAGAATATTACGAGGATCCGGCGTATTACAATGAAATTATTGCAAGAAACAAGCTTGAAGATCGTGTGCATCTGCACACCAAATTCATTCCGGATGAAGAAGTGAAATATTATTTCAGCGCCTGCGATCTCGTTACACAAACTTATCATACCGCAACACAAAGCGGAGTGACTAAAATTGCGCTTCATTTCGATAAGCCATCGTTGGTTACCAATGTCGGAGGACTTGGCGAAATTATAGAGCATGGAAAATCCGGATATGTGGTACCTGCAGATGAGAAAGAGATCGCTGATAGTATTCACGATTATTATCTGAACAATCGGGAGTCGTCGTTCGTGGCTGCAACACAAATTGAGAAGAAGAAATACAGTTGGGAAGTAATTGTTGCTAAGTTTGAAGACTTGTACGAAGGATTGAAAAAATCATGATAATCAAAAGCAAAGCACCATTGCGGTTGGGACTTGCCGGTGGCGGAACAGATGTTTCACCCTATTCCGACATGTTCGGCGGAGCAATTCTTAACGCAACGATAAGCAGTTACGCATATGCAACGATTGAACCGCTGAATACGGGCAAAATTGAATTCGTAACTGCATCGAATCCGACACCGTTTGTTTACGATTCTGCGAATGAATTACCAATTGATAACCGCGCTTACGAATTGCAGTGCGGCGTATATAATCATATTGTAAAAAAGTACACACACAAGCCGTTGTCGTTTCGCATGACAACATGGATTGACGCACCGCAAGGATCAGGTTTAGGAACATCTTCTACGTTGGTTGTGGCGATATTGGGTGCGTTCGTAGAGTGGTTGAAATTACCATTGGGAAAATACGATATTGCACACACTGCTTTTGAAGTTGAACGCATTGAAATGAAGATGGCCGGAGGTAAGCAGGATCAGTATGCGGCGACATTCGGCGGAGTTAATTTTCTCGAATTTCTGGCTAACGATAAAGTAATTGTAAACCCGCTTACAATCAAGGATGAAATTCTGAACGAACTGGAGTCAAATCTTGTTTTGTATTTCACAGAAACCAATCGTGATTCAGCGAGTATCATTACGCATCAGGTTGAGAATGTGAAGAAGAACAATTCAGAAGCAGTTGAAGCGATGCACAAACTGAAAGAGCAAGCGCAACTGATGAAAGAGTGTTTATTGCGAGGAGAAGTTGATCATATCGGTGAAATCCTGAATATGGGATGGATCAACAAGAAGAAGATGGCAACACAAATCACCAATTCAACCTTGGACAGTTTGTACGAAAAAGCACTGGCGAATGGTGCAACAGGAGGAAAGATATCCGGAGCCGGCGGCGGCGGATTCATGTTTTTTTATTGTCCGGGAACAACACGCCTGAGTGTAACACGAGCGTTGGAAGCTGCCGGAGGGCGCACGAAATCTTTTAATTTTACATCACAAGGATTAACCACATGGACCACCTGAGTGTATTGAAGAGCAGAATTGAAGCTTCTGTAAAATTAAAAGCATCATTGCTGGAGAACGAGGCGATACTTAATGCAACAACTGTATTGGCAGAAAAGATTATTGCTGCGTACAAAAACGGCAATAAAGTTTTGTGGTGCGGTAACGGAGGAAGCGCTGCGGATGCACAGCATCTTGCTGCGGAACTTTCGGGGCGTTTCTATTACGATCGTCCGCCATTGAATTCCGATGCACTTCACGTGAATACATCATACATCACAGCTGTGGCAAATGATTACAGCTACGATTTAATTTACAGTCGTCTTATTGCGGCGATGGGTCGTCCGGGAGATATTCTCATCGGTCTTTCTACAAGCGGCAATTCCAAGAACGTGATTAATGCGTTGATCAAAGCGAAAGAAAACGGAATGCTTCGTGTTGGTTTCACCGGAGAAACAGGCGGTCAGATGAAAGAACATTGCGATCTGCTCATCAACATTCCATCCAAAGACACGCCACGCATTCAGGAATGTCACATGCTGTTGGGACATACTGTTTGCGAATTGGTTGAAAGCGGATTATTTCCCAAGTAAGATTACGTGATCAAAGAAGCAATAATACTTGCAGGAGGATTCGGCACGCGACTGCGCTCTGTAGTCAGTGATGTACCCAAACCACTTGCGCCTGTAAATGGAAATCCGTTTTTGCATTACGTATTGCAACATGTGAGAAGCAATGGCATTCAGCATTGCATTCTTTCCGTTGGCTATATGGGCGATAAAATTGAATCGTATTTCGGGAATGAATATCTCGGAATGACGATCAGTTACGCTCATGAAAAAGAAGCGCTTGGAACGGGAGGCGGAATACGACTTGCAATGGAGCAATGCAAAGACGCTCATGTGATGGCAATGAACGGCGATACACTATTCAAAGTTCCATTGCGTGAAATGTTTGAAATTCACTTAGGCAGTTCTGCAGATGCAACACTGGCACTGCGTAAAGTGGAAGACGGAACGCGATACGGAACGATTGCGCTGGACGGCAAACGCATCACGGCATTCAGAGAGAAATCTCCTGAACACACCGGAGAGCAGTTGATCAACGGAGGTGTTTATGCCATGCGGAGAAAAACATTCATGCAGCATACACCGGAAAAACAGGCCTTCTCAATCGAGAATGATTACTTCGGAAAGTATTCAGAGAATTTATTGTTACACGGCTTTCCTACAGATGCCTATTTCATTGACATTGGCATTCCGGAAGATTACGCGCGTGCGCAAGTTGAATTCAAATAATTTCGGATTGAGTATTTCAGATTCGTATTGACAACCAGCACTAAAAAAGCCTCTGAAGTTTTTCAGAGGCTTTTTACTTGGAAATGCGAATAAATTACTTGCCAGCCGGAGCCGGATTCTGCAACATTTTAATTGCTGCGTACAAATCCACCATTCCACCGGTGCGGGAGAACACGCTGAATTTTGCTTTCTTCTTTTTCTCACCAGGGATAATCACTTTCTTCTTCGCAATAGAGCGATCAGAAGACGTCTCGATTGCGCTCTTCACTTGCGCAGGAGTCATAGTCGGATAATAATTCAGAATAACAGTTGCAACACCTGCTGTAACCGGGCAAGCCATACTTGTTCCGCTTGCGTTCTGATATTTGCTTTCAGGTGCGCAAGAGTAGATGTCAACTCCCGGAGCGAACACGTCAACATTTTTCTGTCCGTAGTTCGTGAAAGGAGCGCAAGCATTTTTACCGTTCTTCCAGTTCAATGCACCTACTTCAATCCAGTTGCTTGCAGATCCGCCGTTTTCATAACGCGGATTCGGGAAGTTTTTAGTTGCGTCGTTGTCTTTGCTGTCGTTACCTGCAGCGTGCACGAGTAATACGCCTTTGCTTTCTGCGTATTTCACGGCTTCATCAACAACTGCTTTATTGAAAACGTAAGACTTACCAAAGCTCATGTTGATCACTTTCGCGCCGTTGTCAACAGCATAACGGATTCCGTTCGCAACATCTTTGTCGCGCTCATCTCCGTCAGGAACAACACGGATGCCCATGATTTTCACAGCGTTTGAAACACCGTCCATGCCGAGACCGTTGCCGCGTTGAGCAGCGATGATACCTGCAACGTGTGTACCGTGGAATGAGTTCGGTCCTTTGATATCCGGATTTCCGTAATTCTTTTCGTTTGCGTTTTCGTAATTATCGCCAACGATATTGCGCGGATCGAAATCGAGATTGAGGTGGTAATCGAGGCGAGCGTTGATCTGCTCGATACCTTCGTTCACACCTGCACGGAGTTCGCGGTAAGAATCTTCGTTACGTGTAATAAGTTTGATGCGCTTGTGCATCTTTTCATAACGTGGTCCCGGAACCCAGTTTTTGAAATCTTCATACGTCGCAGAATCTTTGTTGTAAGATTTTGCGATGTCTTTAAAGTACATATTGAACGCGCTCAGGTTTTGTTTGTAACCTGTAAACTGCGCTACTTCCATATCGTAGTCTTTCTGAATGCTGCGGTATTCTGTATACGCTTCGCGATCTGACGCAGGCACGGAAGCGGAATCCATTCCTTTGAACTTCTTTTTGTAGTTGCGCAGCAAGCGAACCATTTCAAGGTTGTCGTAGTTTACATTCTTGCCATCAGCACCACCAATGAAATTCCATCCGTAGATGTCATCAACGTAACCGTTTTTGTCATCATCGATGTTGTTCCCCGGAATCTCTCCCGGATTGTGCCACATTACATTTTTCAAATCTTCGTGCGTGTAATCAACACCACCGTCAATTACCGCAACGATAATTGTATCCGCTTTCTTGCCGGTAAGTAAGTCTTTATAGGCACGCTCAGTTCCTACACCGTGTGTGCCGTTTTCTGCATAAGAAAGGTTGAACCAGTTTTTAGGAGCAGTTGCAGGCTCACCGGTCAGATAAAATGTTGCGCTGATGCTAAGAGCTGCCAGCGGAAGAATCAGAAGTTTTTTCATGATTTCAATTAAAATTTGGAAAGCGTAAATGTAAACATTTACACCTGTGATGATTCAGGAAAATAGAGCCAAATGACAAACGGAAATCAGAACGGACAAACCGCACGATTTACTTCACAGACGGTGTTGCCTGCAACTCTTAGAAAATGAGAATTGCGCCACAGACAATAGTCATCACCAGTGTTGTCCAGAATGTATAAATCTGAATACTCGCTACGGAGTTCAGGCGGGGAAACAGCCTGCGCATCATAATACAAGGGTTAATGTGTAACTTAATTTGCCAAAATAAAAATAGGGCAAATCAGCCGAAATTCCGAGAGAATTTCGATTAACCCGAAGCTAAAAAGGATCAGTAAATTAAAAGGAGCGACCAAGTAAATTGGCTGCCAACAAGGTTATTCCTTGATCAGTTCGCGGGAAATAACCAGCTTCTGGATTTCGGAAGTGCCTTCGCCGATAGTGCAAAGTTTGGAGTCGCGATAGAACTTCTCTGCAGGGAAATCTTTGGTATAGCCATAGCCGCCGAAGATTTGTACGGCTTCTGTTGAAACGCGCACAGCCACTTCTGAAGCATAATATTTCGCAAACGCAGAAGCTTTGGTCACTTTTTCGCCGCGATTCTTCAAATCAGCTGCTTTGAATGTGAGCAATTCAGCCGCATCAATTTCCGTAGCCATATCAGCCAACTTGAAAGCAATTGCCTGGAATGCGCTGATCGGTTTTCCGAACTGGTGACGTTCTTTGGAATATTTCAAAGCTGCTTCATAAGCACCGCGTGCGATACCGAGAGATACAGCTGCAATGGAAATACGTCCGCCATCCAGAACTTTCATTGCCTGAATAAATCCTTCGCCAACTTTTCCAAGAAGTTGATCTTTATGTACGCGGCAATCCTGGAAAATTAATTCTGCAGTTTCGGAAGCGCGCATGCCGAGTTTGTTTTCCTTCTTACCAGAAGAAAATCCTTTCGTGCCTTTCTCAATAATGAAAGCAGTCATTCCGTGCGCGTCACCTTTTTCTCCTGTGCGAACAATTACTACTGCAACGTCACCGGAAATTGCATGCGTGATAAAATTCTTCGAACCGTTGAGAATGAAGTAATCGCCATCCTGCACAGCGGTTGTCAACATACCGCCTGCATCTGAACCCGTATTCTGTTCGGTTAATCCACATGCGCCGATCCACTCACCTGTTGCCAGTTTCGGGAGGT
>JBJOKQ010000191.1:0-6174 GCA_046046005.1 Bacteroidota bacterium
GTCTTATTCGAAAGAGAATCGGATAACTTACTTTCTGATCAAATCCGGTGATTCTTCCAACGACAGATTGTCTGAACCGTCTTCGCAGGTTTTGATAATTCGCGCGTGCAAACTGGCATCAGGTGTAGTTCCTATGCGTATAGCAATTTCACAGCCGTAATTGTTGCGATATTCCATCGCTTCATAAGCCATAGGTTCATCACCTTCCGATTCATCCATTTCAGCACCGAGAATAAAGCCAACACCGATGCGCGCGTTTCCTTTGAGCGTGTAAGGCTGACCTCCGGCTACAGTTTCATCCAGAATGTATGATATTTCTGTGTTGGAAATTCTCTTCACTTTCAGAACAAAGCATCTGTCTCCGCGACAACCTTCCAAAGTGTACTCGGTGTTCAGCTTCATGTCGTCATTGAATACAACGCTCAATGAATCGTCCATGATGATACGATCTTTTTCAAGTCTGTACTTACCTGCAAATTGAGACTCGGAAAGCGCTCGAACAAATGCGGTGTCATACATTTCCGGCGCGTTGTTCGTTATGCCTTTGATTGCAGCTTCTTTTACTGCAGTTGAATCATTGGCAGAGTCTTTTTTATCAGCTGGTTGATCGTTGCCGGAGCAGGAGAGAAGCAGCGTTGCGGAAAGTAACGGAAGAAAAAATTTCATTTGTTTGGGTTATGATGATGAGCGAAGTTAAGTATTGCATGTAATTCAGGCAACCGTATTTACAAGTGTCAGAATTTGCTTAGCCAGCGACGAAGAACAAATTCGAGGGATACGCGAAGTACTCCGAGAATCAGGATGATACCTAAAGTCCCGGTTTGCTCGTGTGCACCGCTTATACATATGCCAACAATTGTCAGTATGGCAATAAGCAGAACGTATGCTATGAATTGCCGCACTGAATCAGTGACTTGTTTCGACTTTACTTCGATGAAAGTAAGGATAGAATATTCCGCCAGCAGCATTACGGTTATGATGAGAATTTGAGGTGCAAAATGCGAGAATAAATTATCATGAGCATCTGCTTCACCCACGATGCTCACAGAGAAATAGATCATTATTAACGGTATCGGAAGATATGTGAGTGCGGATAAGATGAAGCCTGTTCCGCTGAACCAATTGCTATCACCTTTTAGGAATGTATTGGCTACGTTAGCTGCAATGGTGATGATCAGGAATTCTGCAAGGAATGCGAAATACCAAAGAAACAAAGACGGTTCGGTTGATAAACTGAAGATCGAGAGCGCTCCGTAATATACAGCAACGCTTAACGGACGGAGATATTTGGAAGGTGTACCAAACATATATGCTACTGAATCGAAAGAATTTGATACTTGATATTGTTCAATGAAATATTCGATCCGGCATCTTGAGCAAATAGCAGTTTACCCAATGGCGATTGCTGAGAAATGCAGATTACATCTTTCTGATTTACGGATATTTTCCCGAGCGCCGCACCGATGAAGATCCATCCGCGATCGGTTTCAACGAGACTGCCGCTGCTTACTTTTCCTTTGTTTTTCTGTAAGGGAAGTTGATCGAGTTGTCGTTGCTGCTCTTCCAGAATCTTCAGTTGTCCGCCAAGTTTTTCCTGTTCGAGTTGCATCATAGCGCGTGAAGTTTCATGTTTGTCTCCCGCAGTTGATTTGGAATCATTCGCAGCATCATTCACCAATTCTGCCATTTGAGATTTCAGATTGGCAATACGCTCCTGAATTACGCGACGGCATTCGGCAACAACTTTCTCCTTCACGTTAATGCAATTATATTTCTTCGGAACAAACGCACCGCGATAAGATTCAACAGCAAGCCTATTCCGATGAGTACCGCTACCCGCGTTAGAAACGTTGCGTCAGTAATTGCAAGTTCTCGCCAATACACATCATAGAATCCCTGAATGCCCCAATAGTTGACAGAGAAAATGGAAAGTTTCTGCATGAATGCCGGCATGATGAATGAAGGAATCATACTTCCTCCGATAGCACTCATCGTGAGAATGATCAGCGTCGATAAACCTTGAACCTGTGCCTTTGACTTGGCGATGGAAACCAGAAATACTCCGAATGCAGAGCATGCGAAAGCGGTGCACACAATCATGATGATCGTAGAAGGAATGTGACTTGTGATGTCGAGTCCGAACATCATCCAGCCATAAACAAACATGATGATCAATTGCATTATGGAAATTACATTCACCGAGATCATTTTACCGAAAAGTATGGAAGAAGGGTTGATAGGTGACATCATCAATTTCTTCAATGTGCCTTCCTGTTTTTCATCCAGCATAGCGGATCCCATTCCTGTAACGGAAAACAAAAGCATCATGATTGCTGTTCCTGCAACGGCGTGTATCAAACCAACGGGACTTTCTTTCTCTTTCACTAATGGAGTTTCGCGAATTGTAACGCCGTTCGACGCATTGCTCTGTTTGGGCATGAATTGCATCATGCTATCCGGCGGCATTTTTTCACCTAAGGACTGCACAAGCAATTCTCCGGCGATCTGATTCAGATTAGCAATCAGTGCGCCTTCTAATATTCCTACTTCAGGACCTTGACCCTGATCGTATTTCAACTCAAACGCAGGCATATGTCCGGAGCGAATGGAATCTTCTGTTCCTTTCAATATGAAAAGAGCTGCCGGTTTTTTCCCTTTAATGACAAGATTTTCTGCTGAGTCGGAAGTTGCATTGATCACAACAAACTCTTCCAGGGAATCGAGATTTGCAATGAGTTTCTTGCTGGTTTCTGTTTTATCGAGATCGGCAACGACCAGCTTCAACGGATCAGGTTCATCAGATCCGCCCGCACCACCAAATGCAAATGCGAACAACGTAATCAATGCAATCGGTACCGCGAATGTCAGCAGCATTCCACGTTTATCCGCGAAGAATAATTTAAGATCTTTGGCTGCAATTTTGAACATCAGTCGCGGAGTTGTTTACCGGTTAAACTCAGGAATACCGTTTCCAGATTCACATGCTTAATGGAAATATCATCAATATCAATCCCATGTTCGCTGCACATCAAAACTATTTTGGACAGATCACTCTTCAGGTTATGTGACAGAAATGTCAGTTGATTTTCGTTTGCAGAAACTTTGAATCCGGCACTGCGCATTTTTTCTGCAGTTGCTTCGCTGATGCCGCTTCCGGAAATAATAACCGCTTCCTGATTTCCGCCCAGTGATTTTAATTCATGTAGAGTTCCCTGCGCTACAATTTTTCCGTTATCTATAATACCGATACGATCGCAGAAACGTTCTGCTTCTTCCATGTAATGCGTTGTGTAAACGATTGTCATTCCTTCACTGTGCAGTTTCTGAACGACTTCGAAAATGAGATTGCGGCTCTGCGGATCAATTCCCACAGTAGGTTCATCCATGAACAGCACTTTCGGATCGTGAAGCAATGCTGCAGCAATGTTGATGCGGCGTTTCATTCCTCCGGAATAGGTCTTCACTTTGTCGTTTGCACGATCGCTGAGACCGAACAACTCCAACGTTGTGTCAATCCGTTTTTTCAGTATGGATTTCTCTACATTGTACAAGCCGCCCCAGAAGAGCAGATTGTCAACTGCAGACAATTCATTGTACAGCGCAATTTCCTGCGGAACAACCCCGATGGTTTGTTTGCACTGCACAGGATGCTGAAGAATGTCGTGATTGTTGATGGTAACACTGCCGGAGTCAGGTGCAACCAACATGCTCATAATACCAATGGTTGTTGATTTTCCGGCTCCGTTGGGGCCCAGCAATCCATAGAATTCACCTTGCTGAATGGAAAATGAAATTCCATGCAATGCAATGTGATTGCCGTATGATTTTCGGAGATCTGTAACGTTAATCATTGACTGCAAGATAATCGAATTTATTCACCTACAATCTCAGACAACTCCAGCCAACGGAACGTTTTTTCCTCCAGTTGATTTTCTATTTCGGAAAAGCGTTCTGACAGTTTCTGCAATTCAGCATGATCGCTCAATCCACTCAGTTTCGCTGTGATTTCCGCTTTCTCCTTTTCGAGCAAAGGAATTTCTTTCTCCAATTGTTCGAACTCAAATTTCTCTTTGAAAGACGGTTTGCGATTTTCCGATTTATGTTGTTGCTGTACTGCTATTGGTTGTTCCTGTTTAACTTCCTGAATGACTTGTTTTGCAGCAACCGGTGCATCACCATTCTTTGCAGATTCTCTCCACTGCGTGTAATTGCCCGGATAATCCTGAATCTGTCCTTCTCCGTGAAAAATGAAAAGGTGATCTACCAGTTTATCCATGAAATAACGATCGTGAGATACAATGATCACACATCCCGGAAAGTCCTGGAGGAAATCTTCCAGAATAGAAAGCGTAAGAATATCAAGATCGTTTGTAGGCTCATCGAGAATCAGGAAGTTCGGATTCTTCATCAGCAAAGTACAGAGATACAATCTGCGTTTCTCTCCACCGCTCAACGTACTGACCAAGCTGTATTGCATTTGCGAATTGAAAAGGAAACGCTCCAGAATTTCACTCGCTGAAATTTTCACGCCATCAGTTGCAGGAAAGAATTCTGCAATTTCTTTCATCACTTCGATTACTCTGTAATCGTCCTTCAGTTTCATGCCACCTTGGGAATAGTAGCCATACACTACAGTTTCACCGGTTTGAATTTTACCGGAATCGTATTGCTCCAATCCGAGAATAATATTCAGAAAAGTGGATTTGCCGGAACCGTTTTTCCCAACAATGCCGATTTTTTCTCCCCGTTTAAATGTGTAGTCGAATCCGTCAAGTATGATTTTTTCAACTTCTTTTCCATCATGATTGACCGAAGTAAATTTCTTTCGCAAACGAACAAGTTCAAGAATCTTTCCGCCCAAACGCGTCATCTTTGATTCAAGCTTCAACGCTTCTTTCTTCTCAGGACCTTTAGCTTTCGTTTCAACATCTTTGAATGCGTCTTTCCTTGCTTTCTGTTTCGTTCCGCGTGCACGAGGCATTTTTCTTACCCATTCGAGTTCGCGGCGATACAGGTTTTTCGCTTTCTGATGTTCTGCGGCTTGTTGCGTTTCGCGTTCGGCTTTCTTCTCGATGTAATACGGAAAATCTCCGTCGTAATTATAGAGTTTGCCGTCTTCAAGTTCAATGATCCGATTACAAACGCGATCGAGAAAATAACGATCGTGTGTAACGAGCAGCAATGTCATATCGCGACCGCTGATATATCCTTCGAGCCATTCGATCATGTCGATGTCGAGATGGTTAGTCGGTTCGTCAAGTACCAACAAATCCGGTTCTGAAACGAGAACTTGGGCTAACGCAAGACGCTTAATCTGTCCGCCGGACAACGTTGAAACTTTATGACCGAAATGATCGAATCCAAGTTTGCCGAGAATGGTTCTAACGCGTTGTTCCAGATCCCAGGCCTGAAGTGCATCCATCTTGGAGTTCAGATCCTGCATGCGCAGTTGATTCTTCTCGCTGTCGTCTTCAGAAAGCGCCTCTGATGCTTCTTCGAATTCTCTGACGGTGCGGATCAATTCGGAATCAGAAGACAATACCGCTTCAAGAATATTTTTCTTCGGATCGAATTGCGGATCCTGATGAAGGAATTCTACGCGCATATCTTTTCGCATCGATACAATTCCTGTGTCGGGAACATCTTTTCCGGAAATAATGCGAAGCAAAGAAGATTTACCTGCGCCGTTCCGTGCTACCAACGCCACTTTATCACCTTGTGACAATCCGAACGTAATTCCTTCAAAGAGCACGCGCAAACCGTAGCTCTTCGATACATTTTCCACTGAAAGAAGATTCATGCCGCGAAGGTAGTCATTGCAGCAGCTATTCTTTCTCTTTGTACTCGTAATTAATGTTGATGATCCGGCCTTTCTCCTTCTGCTCTGCGCTCTCTGCTTCGGTCTCCGCTTCTCTCTCTCGTTCCTCCTTCAGATGTTCTTTCTCTTCTTTCTCTTCTTTCTCTTCTTTCTCTTCTTCCTTAAGGTGTTCTCTCTCATCGTTCTCCTCTTCATTCCAATACTTAACCGGTTGCGGACCTTCTTTGCGCAAAGCAATTGAGAGAATTAAACCGGTGATGGCGCCATAAAGATGCGCTTCCCATGATACATGCGGATCAAAAGGGAAGATTCCCCAAACCATGCTTCCGTAAAGGAAGATGATCAGGAATGAAACC
>JBJOKQ010000192.1:0-6161 GCA_046046005.1 Bacteroidota bacterium
TGACGATGCTGTAATGTTCAACTCGCTTTCCCGCGAAGACATTCACCGCATCATCGATATCGAACTCGACAAATTGTACAGCCGCGTTACTCAATTGGGTTACACTATTGAGTTGACAGAGAAAGCGAAAGATTTCATTGTAGAAAAAGGTTACGATCAGGCTTACGGAGCGCGTCCATTGAAGCGTGCGATCCAGAAATATCTGGAAGATCCGCTGGCTGAGGAAATCATCAAATCCGGAATTTCCGAAGGAGATGTTGTAACTGTAGATTACGACGATGAGAAAAAAGACGTCGTGATTTCGGTAGCAAAACCTAAGACAAAGAAAAAGTCGAAAGAAGAATAAATGAAAAACGCCTCGTGAAAACGGGGCGTTTCTTTTTGCAGTAAGTCCGACTTATCCCCCGCCCTTTTTCTTCAGGAAGGAATAAACAACAGAGAAACCTATGTTCATCTGTACAACATTTCCTTCCAGATCGGAAGCGATGTATGCTTTGTGTTCGTCGAGCGCCAGTTTGTACGGATCGAATCCGTAGTTGGTGAATACCATTCCGAAATGAACACCAATCGCAAAATTTCCTTCCGTGTAGAAGTACGCGCCGGTTACAAATTCTCCGTAATTGAATACGTAATTCGACTGAAAATTTTCCGGTATAGAATCCATTGACAAACCGTAATAATGCATGCGTGCCTGTCCGGCGTTGATGGTTACAAAGCCTGTAGCTGTTTCAGAGAATGCATGATCGTATGAAATGCTGATTGCGCCTCCGTTGAATTGTCCGTAGGTATTCAAACCGGGAATTTTATTGTCCGGTGTTTTCCATATCACATGTTTGTACGCAAGTCCCGCATTAAAACCCGAAAAAATCCGGATGCGATATGAAAGATTCAGATCATAAATTCCGGTGAAGCTTCTGCGGAAAGCTTTGTTGGAAACAGGATGCGGCACATTCCCGCTGAAGCGCAACTGCATTCTGTGCGCAAGGGAAGGATTCTCCTGAGCATTCGCAAACGTCAACGTGAAAAGTAATATCAGTGTCCCGAAAAACCGGATTGCCATCATGTAAATATAACGCATTATTCTGCAAAAAAATGTGTTGCGCCTTTACATGATCTGAGAATTGAAAAGCGGATGTTATTTTTTCTTACCGCACCCTGCCACCATCGTTCCGCTTCCGTAAATCTTCACATCCGGGAATGCCGGCTCTAGAATACGCAGGGACAATGGCAAACTGCCGAACAATTCTCCTGTAAGGAAATATTGGTCTTTGCTGATCGCGAAACACTCAGGACCTTCATCACTGGAAATACGGAGCAAGTTGTATTCGTGATGTTCAATGAACTTACCGTTTTTATTGTAGAACGCCACGTAAACATCTTCGAGCTTGCGTCGCTGTCCCGGCTGAGCTTCTTCGTGTTTCAGAAATCCTGCGTTAATTCCGATTGTTCCTGTGATTACCAAATTGCCGTCAGCATCCAGCGCCACATTGACGCGCGATTTCGATAAGCAACTGATGTTTGACTTAACCTTACCGTTTTCATCCAGAATTGTAACAAACACGTTCTCGTGATTGGTTGTATCTACCTTCTCGCCGAACATGCGCCCTTCCCTCCTGCTCATCGATGAAGCAACGTAAATGTTTCCGTTACCTGCAGTCAAGCTTCCGAAATAACTCAAGGACCCGGCGGTTTGAACCCAACGGAATTTTCCATTCGGAGAATACGAAGCTACATATGCTTCCATTGCGGTGTAATGCGGACCTGCTCCGTAAGGAACAACTGCAAGTTTTATGATTGATCCTCCAAAACGTGCGCCGCCTACATATGAACCGGCTAGCAGAACATTACCTTTCGAATCAAACGCCAATTCAGGATCAGCTCCGTATGTGCAACACGATTCTTTCTGGTAAGAAAGCGCATCGCCCCAAATGATTTTACCTTTCGCATCAACGTAAATCAGGAAATCACAACCACCATTGCCGGCGTTCAGATTGATGTTTTTGGTAAAACGTCCTCCATCTGCATGACCCGCAAGAACAAATCCACCATTCGGATGAGCTTTGAAATCGGTGATATCTGCCTCGAGTAATTCTTCAATCGCGATGGTCTTGAAGTTATCTCCTGTTGAATCGAACCAGCACAGTTTGTAACAGTAACGATCTTCATCATCTTCATCATCTTCATCATCTTCGTCATCATCATCATCAGTTTCTTCCTGATCTGAATCGTAGTAATAATGATTGCGTGGACGCTTTAACGGCATATAAACCAGTGCCACCAATTCGTTGGTGTTGTCATACGTTGCTCCGAATATTTTATCTTCCCGATCGGGACTGTAATAATGCCATTTTAACGCACCGGAAAAATCATAAATGAACATGTAATTGCCGGCTCTTGATATAGCATACTCATCCAATTGCACCTTACCATCTCCGCTGAACAAACCGGCTTGTTCTGTTCTGTAATTCAATTGACCGGCTGTTCCTCCAACGCAAATTTCCTGACGCGGCACCGAAATTGTCTTGAATGTCAATTCAAGCCCGCTGTTCACAGAACAACTGCTCCACAACATTCCTTGCGCGTGTGCAAACGCAGAAAGCAGCAATAATAAAACAGTCAGATTTCTTTTATTGCTCCGAATAAAATTCGCTTCCATTATTGTCAATGTAAAATTCAACTCCTTTTCTTTTCACGCGCAACAACGTTCCGTGCAGCCAGGTTTCATTTCGGATTTCTTCATAACCAAAACTGCTTATCGGTTTTCCTGCGGCACTGATAACACCTTTCATGTAATTCTGCGTGCCCACAAAGTAACGGTTCTCAATAGGCCACAGGTATGAAAATCCGGAAGTAGGAACAAGTTTGCCATTCACATCTGCATAAACGGAAATTCCGTTTCGGGTGCAAATGAAACCTTGATTCTGTCCCAATTGCCGAACCTCGTCGTATTCCATCGGCATAACAAGATTTCCCATCGTATCGATAAGGCCTGTGAATCCGCGCAGTTCGTCTTCGTACTTAACAGTTCTTGAAAGTGTAATCAGATTATTCATGCCGTATCCCAAACCGCTGCATTCCGGAATAGGAATTTTTCTTCCGTACTGATCTAACATCACAGCATGGTTTATTCCATACGGATTGCCCTCTTCCGGTTCATTCCAAATGGCGCATATTCTTATTGCCGATTTACTATCGCGGTAATTGGATTCTATCAAGCGTATATCACGATAAATCGCGGGAATTACCGGCCGACCTGTTCCATCGATGTATCCTCGGAACCCGTAATATGTTCCGTTCTTTCGATCGACTTGATAAAGCGGTAATGCCATGGAAGTGCAATGCAATCTTTGCCCGAGCCACACCATGGAATATTCCCAATCGTCCCAACGCTTCAAAGTGTAATCAAACAATCTCCAGGAACCGTTTTCTTTCAGTGCAACACCACCCAGCGGGAGCAATTCAATTTCTTCAAACTGTGTCTGCACCGCTTTTTCTCCGGTGGCAAAACTGTACAATTCATAACGGTTGTAATACTTACCCTTTTCGTCTTTCGATACGAGGCTTGAACTAAAGTAATAATTGTTCCAACGGTTTATGCGCTTGAACTTGCACGGAACAACAACCTTGGTTTTCCAATCAATGAAACCGTATTTAGGATTTTCGTTTTCCTCTTTGTCGCTGATCAGAATGTACTTACTGAACGTCCCGCTCAAATGCACAAAGTAATTCTTCAGCACCAAGTGTTCTCCGTTCGCGTAATAGAAATGATTCTCTTTCCCCTTCTCACTTTTGAATACAACAAGCCCCGAATCCTCGAAGATGCGCATCTCACAGTCTTCCGGGCAGAATTCGGTGTCTTTGGTCTTACGGTTATAGAACCCGTAACGTTCCGAATTCCGGTTACGGACCATAATGAAATCACTGGCAACACGAACAGGTTCTGCTTTCCCTTTGTAAATGGAAACGAAATCGGAATTAAACCATTCGTAGTTTTCTCCGTCAACGCTCACCTTATACGATGTTCCTAATTCCTGAATGGAATGATATTTCGCCTCCAGAACCACTTTCAAAGAACTGTCGAGTAAACCTGTGAGCGATGAACCATTTGACTGTCGAACTGAAACTTTCACAAAACCGTTAACAGTGTGTTCTGGTGCAAAATCATATTTCGCAGGAAGCACATACTTGCCTTTGGAATCAATGATGCCGAACTTGGATTTTTGAGTTCGAACTACAATCCAATCCTCGTTTTTCTTGTAAGGAGATGCTTCCGTAAAATGCTCTTTGGAAATGGCTTTTCCCGTTGTATCGCAAAGCGTAATACCGGATTTGTCTTTGACGGAAATCACAGACATGTTAATCTGCTGTGCGGATAGATACTCAATTGGTAGTACCAATTTTCTGTTCTTATCCATTACGCCCCACTTTTCATTCTGCTGCACAAAAAGCAAATTGCATTTGGAAGGAACTACGTTTTGGTACGAATCTTTAAGAAATGTGCGTTGCACTTTATCATACACTTTCCACTCTTTTCCCTTGAGAAAAGGTACGAGCTGCTGACCGCGCAGATTTTCACCGGCAGTCAAAAGAAATAAGGCGATAAACAAAAACGTTTTGCGCATAGTTAAAGGTACAATTAAGCCAACAGAAAATAATCGGAATCTTACAGTTGTTCTATCCTTTCAACAAACGTTCACAAATACAGTATATTTGATTCATGCGAAGTGTATTGTTGCTCGTAGTTTGTATTCTCTCTCTTTCGCTTCATGCGCAGAAGATCGTTTGGAATTCATTTGTAGATTACGGAACGAGGATCAATGCGAAGCTAACGAGTTCGGATGGAAACGGGAATCTGTATGTAGCAGGCGAATACGAAGGAGAATTGCTTTTCGGCTCGGAACGTAAAGACACCGCGATAACTAAATTCTGCTCGCCGAACTGGCACAAAAGTTATGTTGTTCGTTACAACAGTTGGGGAAAACCAACCATGGTTGTTCAATTCAAATCTACGGGCAGCAATTCTGATTTGACGTACATCACTGCGATCAAAGCCTTATCAACAGGCGAGTGTCTGATTGCTGTTGATGCGCGCAGTCATTTCGATTTTATCGGACCTACCGGGATTCATGCTAAAAGCACAAAAATGAATCAAGGTGATAATTTGTTCTGCATCAATGCGGATGGAACTTTGAAATGGTCGGCATCGTTTAATGTGGGAAACATTAACGTAATTGAATCAGCTCCTGACGGAACAATTTATCTGCACGGTTCATTTGGCAGATATTACGCGATGGACAATTGTTTGATGACGTTGTCGGCGAGCGGAACTCCTTTGGATACTGTTCGCCTGAATGGTGGACGCATACAATCGATGCGGGTTACGGAAAAAGAAATTGTGGTTTGCGCGTTACAACCGGCAACCGGTCCGTGGTACGACAGAAAAGCTCCGCATTACTTTGATTTGCAGAACGACAACTTCGGTTTGTTTCGCATCAATAGATTCACGATGAAAGCGGAGAAATTGTTCGAGATCAGCAGTCCTATGCGTCAAGGTTATGAGCGACCATCGCCGCAATTTTTTCGCGGTGAATTTAACAGCATCGATGGTAATCTTTTCTATGATGTAATAATTCCAACGGAATACGGCGCAACAACATTCTTGGACAAACGCTACACCAAGGAAGAAGGATCTGTGCATCTTATCAGACTCAACACGAAAGGCGAAGGTGTTTTGGACAGAGGAATCATGAGCGGAAGTTCTGATGTTTCTTTGTTTTCGCTTGGCAATGGGAATGTAGCGATTTCGTGCACCGCATATGGAAACGCATTTCACTTCGGGTCGGACAGTCTTGTATTGAATGAATACGGTCCATATGTGTACGAAACGGTTGTGATGAAACTAGATCGCAACTTCAATAAGGTTTGGTGGTTTTGCGCAGGCGGAGCTTCTTCAAATAATCGGCACACGCAAGTTGCCCAGGGCCTTGGCGGCCGACTTTTTGTTACTTCCGTGCTGATGAGTGAATCGGAAGTTCTCGGTCGCAAGCAAAATTTTCGCTGGAGAGGCGGAATGTACGTGATGGAAATTGCAGAGTAGGTTTGATTCGTTTTCAGAATCTGAAATACACGAACGTTCTGTATTCAATAGAAGTGCTGTAACT
>JBJOKQ010000193.1:0-6143 GCA_046046005.1 Bacteroidota bacterium
TACCACCGTATTTCCGGAATGCTGCTTCTGCAATTTCATCGGTGATGGATCTGTACTTTTCCGGCTCCTCCGACCGAATATTATAACTTAGGAAATTATCCGGGCAGGTATGGAGATTAGCTCGCTTTAAAACACTTTTGAGATTGCGCTGGTGCTTATGTCGAGCTTGCTCGGTATCGATGTGCAGCACAACATGGGCAAGATTCCGCGCAACCTCTACATCCGGAAAACCATCGTATTCACCTTTTGCTATGGCGCCCGCCAGTAATACGCTCATGAATGCGGACTTGCCGCTCTTCGCTTGCCCGGAAATGGTGGTTACATTCCCTTGAGTGCTGATTATTTCTCCACTGATTTTGATTATTGGTACGGGAGCGGGGATTTCTGTAGAGTCCGTAATTTTCAAGTGTTCGTATTTTACCAGTGCAGCTTCAGATTTGCGATCAGCGTCAGTCACGACGGCAGCTGCGACTGCGGATTGATTACTCATGTGAATTGATCTTGATTGGTAGAAAACCATAATGAATGCCGGTTCGGAATTCAACGAGAATTATTACACCCGATAAGCTGGCATCATCAGATATCATCTTGACAAGCTGACTGTCATAGTGCCGCCAGTTGTCGAGAAATCTGATTGCAAGTAGTTCAGTCAGTAGTGTCTCTGATAACTCGATCTTCTCCAGTTCACGTTTCCTTTCAGCTTCCGCCAAGGATGAGTTTTGGATAAAGGATTTTCGCTTCATAACACGCTTCAAACTCTCTTGTAACCTGTCTGTAAGTGATTGCATTGGATTATAAGTTGAGTAAAAACTAAGTTTTAAATTCCGTCTTCAGGAAATATGCGAAGCTTACTTCTGTGTGCGGTTGTATTTCTGCGTGGATTGCATCGCCTGAAGCACCTCGGACTTTTTAAAAAAGATCCGACTGTTGATTCGATGGAAAGGAAGTTTACCGGTCTTGCACCAATCACTGATAGTCACAAGGGATACGGAGAAGAGTTTAGCGACTTGCTTGCGTTTGAGGAGTTCCTCTTCTTCCTTTTGATGTGGAAGCTTGGAAATTGCCGCGGAAACTTCTTCGTTAACGAGGCTGCGGAGTTGTTCAACTTTGAGCTGAACTACATACTCCGTAGGAGAGAGTGATGTCTTTTTCATTTGCAGTATTTTACACTGCAAATTTCAAAAGAGGAGTTAAACTAACTTAGAAAATATGATATACTATACTTTCGGATATATCATAAAATGTAAAGTCCGCAATGAATAAGTTAAGTACAACGGCTCTGTGATTATCGATAACTACTTCAGTTCATTCAATTAATCGCTGATTACGTTTAGGCCGTTTCTTAGAATTAAGTTTCGCTTCGATCGTCCGGACTTCTGTTTTTGAAAAACACATGAAATTCTGTTTAAGGAAAGTCGCAATCTCCAAATTGGTGTTACTGATTAAATTGAGTCCATTCTTTATATTCTTGTTCTTTAAGACACGAAACAAATCGGTCAGTTGAAACCAATCACCATTCCAGCTTAATCCTTGGGTAGTCTTTGTTGCAACACTATCCCCTTCTAATTCTGCCATTCGTTCGAGGTCTTTGAGAATTGTTTCACAAAAATCAATCAGCTCTTTACTCTGAATTAGGAAAGCTCTCATCCACTGTTTCAGGTTGTCATTGACGACTGTATTCAGAATAGTAGGGCTAATTTTGTAGTCGCCCGCTAAATCAGGACTATGGACGTTCTTCTCGTACTCAATTTTTTCCAGATAAAATTCGAGTAGTCTTTCGCGAATCACTTGTGCCTTCTCATTGTATCCATTGATGTCGGTAATTTCCTTCAGAATTTCGTTTTTTCGACTCGCCATTAGCTCGGCAATCCAATTTGCAATGTCCTCAGCCTTCACATGCTTAGACTTTATTACCTCTTTCATTTTAAACTACTTTTAGCTGATGTTGGTTATTGTTCCAGAATTCTTCAAGCAATTCTGCACTCTGTTCGTTTGAGATTTTAATATATCTCATAAACGCCGCCTCTGTCTTGTGACCTGTTATTTTCATAATTAGAATTGCCGGACATCCTGCTTTGAAAAGATTGGTTGCAAAACTTCGACGGCAGGTGTGAGAAGAAATCATTTCATATTTCTTCACTACTGATTTCACTCGCATACCACCT
This sequence comes from Bacteroidota bacterium, assembly GCA_046046005.1. Taxonomy (GTDB): domain Bacteria; phylum Bacteroidota; class Bacteroidia; order Palsa-965; family Palsa-965. The sequence goes on from JBJOKQ010000193.1 coordinate 2,166, forward strand.
TTTGTTCTGGTGATTTCAATTTTGTCTGTGAAATCAGCCAGCGCTCCTAACTCTTTGAGGTAAGCATTCATCTTTTGATTCGAAATAGCTTGAGGTAATTTCCCTTCGTACTTACTCAGGATTGCGCTCACTCGTGGATGAATCGGAATGGTTACAGAGTCTCCGGTTTTCTGCATACGGATGATGATCTTTCCGCTTCTGATATTATTAGTGTTGAGCTGAATGAAATCTGAGAATCTCAAGCCCGTGTAACAACCAACCGTGAATAAATCTCTGACCCGATCCAGTTTTGGACTTCCCGAAAGTGGAAGATTGTAAATCTTATCAAGTTCCAATTCATTGAGATAAATAGAATCCGTCTCTTCCTGCATTCCCTTGAAACGTCGGTTCTTGTAATCCAATTTCTTATTCAATCCTTTATCGGTTGCTTCATTGAGAAATAACTTCAGATTCTTGATGTGTTTTCCGGCAGTATTAATGCTGTAACAACGTTCATGAATCAGGTATTCAAGAAACTCATCATAGAAATCAAGAGTGATCGTGTCAAAATCAACACGCTTCTGCGACCACTGTTTGAAAGCTTTCAATACCTGTAAGGAATTTCGCTGTGTTCTTAACGTGCCACTGGTCTTCTTGGCGACCGACGACTGAAGATACTGGTCAATGAATGTGAATAGAGTAATCTTTCCCTTCTTCGCTCCACTCCGTTCTTCATCCAAACGCTCCTTCACACTTTCAATAGTGTAAGGTTCTCCGCTCGCCTTCAAAGTGCGGTAGATGCGCATTACATCCTCCTGGAGCTTATCAAGCACATCATTCAATCCAGCAGTATCCTTTGACTTGAATGCACGCTGCTTCTCTTCATTCCACAACTTGGGATTGATTGATTGCCCTGTGGACATCTTTATGCGATGACCTTCGAAACTGAAATACAAATAGATCAGCGAAGGCTTGGTTGACTTCGTAACTTCATTGTAAGGAGCCTTCAGGTAAAAATTTACTTCTGCCATGTGTGTGATCTGTGCTGAAGCAAAAGTAAAGTAAATATTTTTGGAGGGGACACGACAGGGGACAGTTTTTGTCTGATCCAACCTTATCTAACTTTCAACAGCTTGTTCATTAAAGCTCTAATTACCAATGAATAACTAAGTTTTCAGAGAGGATTGAAAAAGTCAAATTGGAAAGGTTCGAATCCCTACGGGACCACAGAAGGCTGCAGCAATGCAGCCTTTTTTATTTCGTAGGGATTCGAGGATCCGCTGTTGCGGAATCATCACCCGCTAAAAATGTCCACCGGACATTTTCTAAACGCGGGCTCTCCCGTACGGGACCACAGTAGACTGCAGCAATGCAGCCTTTTTTACTTCGTAGGGATTCGAGGATCCGCTGTTGCGGAATCATCGCCCGCTAAAAATGTCCACAGGACATTTTCTTAACGCGGCACTGCGTGCAGTTGCCTTCCGGCAATCATCGCCCGCTAAAAATGTCCACCGGACATTTTCTTAACGCGGGCTCTCCCGACAGAACCAGACGACGCTGCAACAATGCAGACTTTTTTATTTCGTAGGGATGCGAGGATCCGCTGTTGCGGAATTTGGCTAGAGAAGTGTCTACACCCTCCAAGGGTGTAGACACTTCAAACAATAACTACTTCAACTAACGTCGTTCAGAAATAAACACCGACTTGCTTAGCAAACTGCCATCTGCGAGAATGCATTGCACCGAGTAAATTCCCGGAGCAAACTGTGAAATATTAATCGAATTTCTATTGGATTGCACGTTTTCATCAGCATGAACGAGCAACCCGGTTGCAGAGTATAAACGGACTTGTGAAATGATGTTGCCAGTGACTTCGATTTGAAGTTCTTCATTCATTGCAGGAACAGGATACACATTTAAAGCCTCATTCAATATAATCGCATCCTGACTACTCTCAGATGAAAACAATTCTTCACTGAGATGAAATCGAACAACGAAACCATCTCCGCTTGCCACATAATTTTGTTGAAACGCGCCTGGTGTAACATCTAGATTAGTACTGTAAGTTGTTCCTGCGCAGGTAACCATTGTATCTGCGTTAACCGTTATGCAAAGTATATCGTCAGCCGTGTTTCCGCCGATGTACGTCGAGGTAATATAATTCCCTGCAGTATCCATCTTCAGAACGAATCCGTCACTGTAACCTGCCATTGTATCTTGTGGTGATGTTGTATTCATGATCAAATCAGAACTGTGACTCACTCCTGCAATGTAGAGATACTTGCCTCGCATTTCCATTGTCCAGGTTTTGTCATCGTCGGCGCCACCATAGAACGTAGAGAACACCACTGCTCCGGTGCTGTCGAACTTCGCAACCCAAGCGTCATTTACTCCTGAATAAGTGCTTTGTATTGTTGTTCCTGCAGTGTTGAAATCGGGACTCGATGTAAAACCTGCCATATATACGTTTCCGCTTGCGTCTCCGGCAACTCCGTAGCAGTCTTCATATACTGATCCGCCATAATACGTCGCATATTTTCTATTACCGTTCAAATCAAGCACAACAAGATATGCATCGCAATTTCCAAGTCGGCCGGCCTGAACAGCATTCGGCGTGCAAGGAAGATTCAAACTGAAACTTCCTCCAACCAACAAAATTGTTCCTGCATCTGAAACCGAAAGCTGATGAACATCTTCCGTTCCGCTTCCTCCGTAAAATGTAGTCCACACCGGAGCGAATGAATCATTCATCACACAGACAAATCCATCAATTGCTCCTGCTCCGTTAGGTTGAAATCCTCCTGCACTCGATGGTAATGAAGCGGATGTAGAAGATCCTCCGATCACCAATCTTCCTGAACTATCGGCATCTATTCCGTAAATAAACTCAGCTCCAATACTGCCGAAATAACTGGACTGCACAACATCTCCATTGAAATTCAATTTCAGAATTACTGCATCATAACTTCCTGCGGTAGAATCCTGATATGCATTCACCATCAGCATGTCATTGCCGTTCGTTGATCCGCCGACGTAAATCGAAGTATCGATAACGATGATTGCATTTGCAGTTTCGTAATACAATCCTCCGTAAATGGTTGTCCACAAATGCTGACCTGTGCTGTCAAAGCGAACAATCACCATATCATAAGAACCGCGAAGTGTATCACCCGCATCCATTCCGGGAAAGGTTGAGCTCTGTGTTCTTCCGCACAAAACAACACCGCCGTCCGGCATATCATCAATTGCGAGCAACTCATCAGAATCATTGGCACCGAGATACGTAAACCATTCTACCGAAAAAGAACCTGATTGCGTTGATACCGGTATATGATAACGCAACAACCGACTTTCCGCTGATGACGCAGATAATATTTCCGGTGTTTGCAGTGTGCGATCGACCGAAAGTTCGTTGATCAGATTTCCGCCGCTCGTGATGACACGCAAACGACTGTTCACTTCGCCGTTTGTTCCTGCAGGTGGAAAAACCATCTCTGCTCCTATTCTGCAATTAAATATAAATTCGGCGCTCGTTAATGATCCGTATAATCTGCGAATCAATTTATTTCCGGAGACACGAAACTCAAGATGCGCGTTGCTTTGCGGATCATGGTAAACGATTGCTTCAGCACAAATTGATTTCGCAACACGACCGGATTTATATTCGTTAAGAACATAGCGGGAACCCGATTCCGTTAATGTTACAGTGGCGGCAGATGCAAAAGGAAAATATTGCACTGACTCACCGTTATCGAACATAACTGTAAAGCTTTCATCCGCGAATCGCCATTCCGTCGAGCCGTCCTTCAGAACATACTTCCATTCGCCGATACCGGTAGAATTGATTTCAAATCCGGAATGAGCAGAAGCGAATGTTGTGCACAACAAATAAAATGAAATCAGAAACTGCTTCATAAAAAAATCCCCCCAATTAATTTGGGGGGAAGAGTTTGTATTATCTGATGAGGTTCACATGTCCGACAAACTTGTGCGGATTTC
>JBJOKQ010000194.1:0-6102 GCA_046046005.1 Bacteroidota bacterium
AAATGGGTTTCACGTCCCTGCAATTTGTATTCTTTCTGCCGATTGTTTTCGGATTGTACTGGACATTACCGGTGCGCTGGAGAAATCTATTGTTGCTCGTAGCGAGCTACTACTTCTACATGACGTGGAACTATCGCTTCGGAGCGCTGCTGTTCGCTACAACTTTCATTGATTGGATTCTGGGACTGCAGATCGAAAAAACTGCGTCTCCGAAAAAAAAGAAACTGTTTGTCGCGTTGAGCCTGATCACCAATCTCGGTTGTTTGGCAGCATTCAAGTACACCGCACTTCTGTACAATACTTTTGAATGGACAAGATCAGAAATCAACGGGACACATCCCCACTACATTGAAGCATTAATAATTCCGGTTGGATTATCGTTTTACGTTTTCCATTCACTCAGTTATATCATTGATATTTCCAGAGGTAAAATAAAAGCGGAAACCAACTTCGGAACTTTTGCGCTGTTTGTTTCCTTCTTTCCGCAACTTGTTGCAGGACCCATTGCGCGCTTCGGTGATCTCGGCGTGCAGTTTCACGAAGAAAAGAAATGGAATACCGATCAGTTCCTTGCAGGATGCCGGCTGGTCCTTTGGGGTTATTTCAAAAAGATCGTCATTGCAGACCGACTTGCAACAATTGTAAATCCGGTTTTCGAAAATCCGGAAACATATAATGGCCTCACGTTATTCGTTGCAGGAATATTCTTCACCGTTCAGGTTTACTGCGATTTTTCCGGTTACTCCGACATTGCCACAGGAATTGCCCGCTTCTTCGGTTATGAATTGAAACTGAACTGGAGACGGCCCTTGCTATCGAAGTCGCTGCATGAATTCTGGAGAAGAAATCATATCAGCATGACATCATGGTTCCGCGATTATCTCTACATTTCATTGGGCGGAAGTCGTGTTGCATATCCACGATGGATGCTGAATTTATTTCTGGTTTTTCTTATCAGCGGTTTGTGGCATGGTGCAAGCTGGACGTTTGTTATTTGGGGAGCGCTGCATGGAATAGTGTATATCATTGAAATACTTCTGAAGGACAAGTTCAGAATTCCATTCGTCGGTTGGATTTATCTATTCCTTTTCCATTCATTGGCACTGATTGCGTTCCGTGCAGAGAATTTCAGCGATCTCAAAACAATTTATCATCACATATTTTCCTTCCAATGGAGCGTTGAAGTAAGTTATACTGAAATAACGGGCATAGCAGATCGTTTGCCGGTGTTCTTATCGATAGCCGGAATCGTGAGTCTGTTTGCATTTGAACTCCGTGAAGAACACCGTTGGTTATCGTCGTTACCGAAAATGCAAATGCTTTGGCGGCCGCTGTTCTACACGATTCTTTTTGTTTCAATTTTCACTTTGGGCGAATTTTCCGCCAATGAGTTTATCTATTTTCACTTCTGATGAAACGTGTTCTCATATATGCGCTGCTCGCTGTTGCACTCACTTACGTGATACGCGAGTTGCTTTATATCGGCATACGAAAAAATGAAGGCGGAGAATTTGACAAACTTAACACCGCATTCGTTGAGGAAAATAACTTCGACATTCTCATCATCGGATCATCACGTGCAGAATGCCAGTTTTATCCGCCGATAATCGATTCAGCAACAGGACTGCACAGTTACAACATCGGAATGACGGGTGCAGTGATGCCATTTATCGCAGCATCATTGGAAGCATATCTCGAAAACAGTAAAGCCCCCAAGTATGTTGTTCTGAATATGGACCTACATTCATTGGGAGATGCGACTGACACAGTTTACAAATTCCCTCGATACTTTGCATATTTGAATAACTCCGCACTATACAGTGGGCTTTCTCAATGTGACTCGAGATTTCCGGCGTTTCGATGGGCATCTCTTTACAGCATGCCTTACTTCGGCACAAAGTATCTAAGTAATTCCCTGCATGGATGGATGGGCATTCCTACGGAATATGATTCGGAATACGAACAGGGATTTGCGCCATGCAAATCAGATCCTCGAATGCAGCAAATCGACTCCATTAAGTATATAACAACTCACGCGGTTCTCTCACCTGAAATTAAAAATGCGATAGAAAGAATAAATAAAATCTGCGCCGAAAATAACATCAAACTGATTCTTACTGTGAGTCCGCTTTTCCATTTGCAGGAAAAATTGGCCGTTTCGTACGATATTTCCAAGCAGGAGCTGAATCAATACGCCATTGCGAACAAAATCCCGTGGATCGACCTTGGACATGATTCAATTCGATTTCGTTCCGAATTCTACGGTGATCCTGCCCATTTGAATAAACAGGGCGCTTTGATCTTCACCCGACATTTTTGTTCGGTCTTACAACAATATCTCAACCCTTAATCCGTTTACCAGTGATTCGGTTTTAAATCGTATTTTTATACTGGCACTATGAAACGTATTATTCTTGCATTATTCCTTTCTGTTGTCGCATTGACGGAAGCGTCGGCGCAGATTCGCAAATACAGTAACGAGTTTCTCGCAATCGGCGTTGGAGGTCGCGCGTTCGGTATGGGCGGAGCTACCGTTGCAGGATGCAATGATGTAACATCGGGTTATTGGAATCCGGCGGGACTAACAGGAATTAATAACGATTTTCAAACGGGATTGATGCACGCAGAATATTTTGCGTCAATAGCTAAGTATGATTACGGCGCAGTTGCAGGAAAAATCGACAGCAGTTCGGCTTTCGGTATAAGTGTCATTCGCTTTGCAGTTGATGATATTGCAAATACAACACAACTGATTGACGCAGGTGGAAATCTTGATTACGATCGCATCACTACTTTCAGTGCACAGGATTATGCGTTCATCTTCTCATATGCACGAAAGATGGTTGTGCCCGGTTTGAGTGTTGGGGGAAATTTCAAAATAATTCGTCGTACAGTTGGAGATTTTGCCGGAGCATGGGGATTCGGTATTGATGCAGGAGCACAATATCAATTGGGCGAATGGAAAATGGGCGCTGTTGTTCGCGATGTTACTTCAACGTTCAATGCATGGAGCTACAATCTTTCTCAGGAAATGATTGATGCATTTACGCAAACAGGAAATGAAATTCCGAAAAACGGTTTGGAGCTTACTATGCCGCGATTGATTTTCGGTGTTTCACGCGCGTGGACTTTCGGTAAGAAAGATCAGTTCAGTGCCGGCGGTGAAATTGATTTCGTGAACACTTTTGATGGTAAACGAAATGTTCCGATCCGTACAGGGTTGTGGAGTATGGAGCCGGTTGCCGGAATTGAATTAGGATTGAAGAATATGATTTTCCTTCGAGGCGGATTTTCAAACATTCAGAAAGCAAAAGATGTTCTTGGCGAATCTGTAACAACATTTCAGCCCAACTTCGGTGTTGGAATAAAAATCAAATCAGTTTCAATTGATTATTCATTGACCGATATCGGCGACCAATCAGTGGCATTATATTCTAACGTTTTCTCCCTGCGCATTGATTTAAACCGGAAGAAGTCGTGAGGCGATAATCCAGAAGTAACCCCGCATGAAACAGCTTTACACGCTGACATTCGCAGTACTGATTTCACTTTCCCTATTTGCTCAGAACCGGGGGAATGATTGGATTGATTATTCCCAAAAATACCTGAAGATTAAAGTTGCTGTAGATGGAATTTACCGAATTGATTCCACTACGCTCTCCAATGCTGTTGCATCTGCAGGAAGTAACTTGTCGCTGATTGATCCGCGTAATTTTCAATTGTTTCATAACGGTATTGAAGAATATCTCTGGATTGAAGGAGAATCAGACGGTGTATTCAATACAGGCGACTATATTGAATTTGCAGGATTCAGAAATACCGGAGAAATGGACGCCGAACTGTACAACGATCCTGACAGTTTACTGAATCCTTATTACAGTCTTTTCACTGACACATCAGTATACTTTCTAACGTGGAATAACAGCACGAATAACCGAAGAATCACACCGGCACAAGACACGTCATTCAGTAATTACTCACTGAGTACAAGTCACTTCTTCAACGCTGAAAAATTCTTCGGATCGCATTTATACATGCCGGGATATCAGGATCCATCAGGAATAACCGATCCTCAGTTCTTAGCCGGTGAGGGATTTTATTTCTATGCGGGAGGTTATGGTTCACCTCAAAATTTCGGCCTTAATTCTCAGTACGCAGATCCTTCAGGACCTGCCGCGCAATTACGTTTCCGCATCGGAACGCATTCCAACGATTACAATACTGCGAACGACAACGATATCCGTATTCAATTCGGAAGTACTGTTTTTGACACCATATATGACGGCTTCGGAATTTTCACTCATTATGATTCCATTGCGAGTTCAGCGCTGAATTCTTCGATGCAGATTTTCAATATTCAAAATGTGAACCTGAATAGTTCAGTTTCCTCCGGTAGTTATGCGATCGCTTTTATAACAATGGAATATCCGCATCTGTTTAACATGGAAGGGCGCAGCAACTTCCAGGGAAAACTTCAGGATCATCCTACCGAAAACAAAAGCCGTATTCAACTGAACAATATCAGCGGTTCCGGAACTGTACGTTGGTATGATTTCCACAATCACACGAGAACAGATGGCGTTTACAACGGTACACATTGGGAGTTTCTGATTCCTAATGGAAATGGAACTAAGAAGCCGTTTATGGTCTTCTCTGAATCTTCAACTATCAATGTCACCTCGCTAACACCGGTTGGGAATGCAGGTATGTTTACCGACTTCACACAATTTTCCGGTGATTCATCTTTCGTAATTATCAGTCATGCAAAAACTCGTTCAGTTGGCAACGACTATTCAAATTACAGAACATCTGCGGCGGGTGGAGCACACAATGTGGTACATGCAGATATCAATGAACTGTACGATCAATTCTCGTGGGGAATCCTGTTCAATCCACTTGCGATAAAACATTTTTGCGGCTACCTTATTGACACTTTTCCTTCTGCTCCTTCAAATCTGTTTTTATTGGGCAAGTCAATTGAAGGATCATACTCGCGATATGCTTACAGTGCACAAAATCTGATTCCAACTTTCGGATATCCCGCCAGCGACAATTTACTTACTCAAGGATTAATCAGTACCGGCTGGGAAACTGCAATTGCAACAGGCCGATTAGCTGCACGCGACAGTGCGCAGGCTCAGTGGTATCTCGACAAAGTAATTGAATACGAAAACAATGTACCGGCGGAATGGATGAAGAATGTTCTGCACTTCGGTGGAGGAACGAGCATTGGTGAACAATCTTTGTTCCGAAATTATCTTGACGGATACAAAACCATTGTTGAAGACACGAGTTTCGGTGGGAATGTAACTTCCTACTTCAAAACAAGCAGTGCGCCAATTCAAATCAATCAAAGCGACACACTTCGTGAGCAAATTGAAAACGGTGTTTCAATAATGACATTTTTCGGACATGCTTCCGGAACCGGTTTTGATCAGAGCATAGATGATCCACAGAACTATAATAACTTCGATCGCTATCCATTGCTCATTGCCAACTCCTGTTACGCCGGAGATATTCATACAATCGGTGTAAGCTCGAGTGAAGCATTTACATTGCTCGACAGAAAAGGTACAATAGGATACATCGCGTCTGTTGGATTAGGTGTTGCACCGTTTTTAAATCTTTACACTACGGCTTTGTATTCCGGTATTGGAAATTCCAACTACGGAAAGAGTGTTGGTTACAACATGAGATATGCTGTGATGCAAAGTCAGGCGCAAGCGGGAAACCTTCCTGCGATGAAAGCAACTGCTTTGGAAATGACATTGCAAGGAGATCCTTCCATCGTTATCAATTCATTCCCTAAACCGGATTACTCAATTGTTACATCCGATATTACATTCGACGAAGAGTCGCAGCCCGACAGTATAAGTGTGTTTGTAGCGATAAACAATATCGGCAAAGCGATCAACGATACAATGGTTGTTCAGTTACAACGCTATTTACCGAATGGTGATACAACCATCAATTACCTTTTTGTTGCAGCACCGAAATACAGAGATACCGTAACCTTTGTGATTCCGACATTAATTCAAAGCGCGGTAGGTCTGAATAAATTCAGAGTCACTTTGGATTACTTCAATCAGATTGATGAAATCG
>JBJOKQ010000195.1:0-6086 GCA_046046005.1 Bacteroidota bacterium
AATTCCGAATTGGTAGATTTCAGCTCTAACGATTATTTGGGATTATCGCGTTCTCAAAAGTTGCACGATACTATCGCTGCGGAATACGAACTGGTTTTGAATTCAGGTGAATTCCGCTGGAACGGTTCCGGTGGTTCCCGATTACTGAATGGCGATTCTGCTATTGCGCATCTTACCGAAAAATTTCTCGCAGATTTTTTCAGAAGTGAATCCGCTCTGATTTTCAATTCAGGTTACACCGCAAACGTAGCACTGATGTCGGCATTGCCTTCACGCACATCAACAGTTCTCTACGACGAGAAAATTCACGCTTCCATTCGCGACGGAATCAGAATGAACGGTTGCCGCGCTTGGTCATTCCGTCACAATGATCTGAATCATCTCGAAGAACTTCTGTCAAAATGCACCAATGAAATCTGGGTAGTTGTTGAATCAATTTATTCCATGGATGGCGACAGTCCTGATGCTTTGGCGCTGACAGATTTGTGCGAACGATACAATGCTGCACTCATTGTGGATGAAGCGCACAGCGGAGGAATTTATGGTGAACAAGGCAAAGGTTGGTGCATTGAAAATAGAATAGAGAATCGTGTATTTGCACGGCTATTCACATTCGGGAAAGCGTACGGAGTTCATGGAGCAGTGGTTTGCGGTTCAGAAACGCTGCGCAAGTATCTCGTTAATTTCGCACGACCGTTTATTTATTCTACTGCGCTTCCTGTACGCGATGTGATTGCCATTCGTGAAGCAGTAAAATACGCTTCGCATTCTGAAAATGAAAAATCGAAACTGAAAAGATTGATTGATTATTTCCGCACACTGCATAAAACATCCGGTTGCCCTTATCCACTGACGGATTCTGAATCTCCGATTCAAGGCGTTATCGTTCCGGGAAATTATAAAGTGCGGAATTTATCAACGCAATGCCTTCGGGAATCCATCGACGTTCGTGCTGTACTTGCTCCGACTGTTGAGCAAGGAGCTGAACGCCTTCGCGTAATTCTTCACAGCTTTAACATAGAAGCGCAAGTGGACGAATTAATGAACGTGTTGATAAAATCCAGTACCGATCATCGTTAATATTCTTTCGATAAAGTCGTATATTTAACGGTTCAACAACACCACGTACGCGCTTTTATGGGTAAAATTTTTGTTACCGGAATCGGAACTGATGTAGGCAAAACAGTTGCTTCCGCAATTCTATGCGAAGCATTGCATGCTGATTATTGGAAACCGGTTCAGACAGGAAGTTACTTCTCTACAGATTCAGATAAACTGAAGAAGTATATCTCGAATACGAAAACAAAAATTCACCCGGAAAGTTTCGTGTTGCGTCAGTACATGTCGCCTCACGCCGCTGCGGAACTTGAAGGAAAGCATATTGAACTCGCTGCAATCAACGTTCCGGAAACTTCAAACACATTGGTGATTGAAGGAGCAGGAGGAATCATGGTTCCTCTGAACGACAAAGAATTTATTGTCGATCTCATTGTGAAAACTGGCGCTGAGGTGGTGCTTGTGATTCAGAATTATCTTGGCAGTATCAATCACTCCATTTTGTCTATTGATGCATTGAAGTTTCGCAATATTCCGGTGAAAGGAATCATCTTTAACGGACCTCCGCACAAATTGTCGGAGGACATTATTCTTTCTTACAGCGGACATAAATGCATCGGTCGTATTCAGAAGGAAACACTCATCAATCGTGAAGTGATTTCCAAATACGCTGCACAATTTGCGCCCGAACTCAAGTGAGCTCTTTAGCGGAACGCGACAAACAACACATCTGGCATCCGTTTACGCCGCAGCTTGGGTCTGATCCCAATGTAGCAATCGTACGCGGCAACGGAGCATTACTTTTCGATGCTGATGGTCGCGAATATATTGACGCAATTTCTTCCTGGTGGGTTAATCTGCACGGACATTGCAATCCATACATTACGAATCGAATAAAGCAACAGCTCGATGAGATTGAGCATGTTTTGTTTTCCGGATATACGCACGAGCCTGCTGTTCGGCTTGCTGAATTCCTGAAGAATCACTTGCCTTACATGGATAAAGTGTTTTACAGTGATGATGGTTCAACGTCCGTTGAAGTTGCACTGAAGATGGCGTTTCAGTATTGGCATAACACAGGACAAACACGCACGAAGGTGATTGCTTTTGATAATGCTTATCACGGCGATACTTTCGGAAGTATGTCAGTAGGTGCCAGAAATGTTTTCAGCAATGCTTTCGCTCCGATGTTGTTTGATGTTGTGCACATTCCCGTGCCGTTAAAAGGTCGCGAACAGGAAAGTATTACAGCATTGAAAAATGCGATTGATGATAATGCGGCTGCATTCATTTTCGAACCGCTCGTACAAGGCGCAGCAGGTATGATCATGTACGAATCAACTGCATTGGATGAATTACTGCTGATTTGCAAAAGCAGCAATGTAATTACAATTGCAGATGAAGTCATGACAGGATTCGGCCGTACCGGAAAAATGTTCGCTACGGATCATTGTGCGCACAAACCGGATATTATCTGTTTGTCGAAAGGTATCACCGGTGGATTTATGCCTCTCGGAGCGACACTTTGTACAGCAGAAATTTACGCTGCGTATTTAACTGAAGATCGCACGAAAACGTTTTTTCACGGTCATTCCTATACTGCGAATCCTTTAGCATGCTCTGCGGCTTGCGCCAATCTCGAGTGGTTTGTAAAAGGAGAAGTGATGACTTCTATTCGTCGCATCGCCGCATTCATGAATGAAGTTATATCATCTTTCAGAACGCATAAGTCTGTAATTGATGCTCGTGTTTGCGGAACAATTCTCGCAGTAGAATTGAAGTCAACTGAAGTTAGCGGTTACCTCAACGCAGTCGGCGAAAGTGTTGCCGGCTTTTTTCAGGAACGTGGAATTATTCTGCGCCCATTGGGAAATGTGATATATTTAGTGCCTCCTTATTGCACAACGGACGAGCAGTTGGTAGAATTGACCGATGCGATGAAGGAGTTTGCAGATAAGCTGAAATAAATGGCACTTTCTAAATCAACACGATTACTTCTTGTATTAATCGCCGTGTTCATCACATGCGCAATTACTGCTGAGTTGATCAGCTCCAAACTTTTTCAGATTGATCTAGGCGGACTTGGCATGTACGTTTCCATTGTCGGAATTTTTCCATGGCCTGTGGTTTTTCTGACTACCGATATCATCAACGAATTTTATGGCAGAAAAATTCTGCGTTTGGTTTCTGTAATTACATCAGCCATGATCGCGCTTTGTTTTGTGATCGTTTATACGGCGATGCAGCCATCTGCATTTGTTGTGCCGGGCGTTGCCAATGACTCGCAATTCAATGCAGTTTTCGGTCAGTCCTTGTGGATTATTATTGGCAGTATCACCGCATTCTTCATCGGTCAGTTGGTGGATTCTTTCGTGTTCTGGTTCGTGAAGAAGAGAACTGGCGAGAAGATGATCTGGCTGCGTTCAACCGGATCAACCGTTATTTCTCAGTTAATCGATTCTTTCGTCGTGCTTTACATTGGATTTGTTGTGCCGGGAATCTTCACCATGTCTCAATTCTGGTCAACGGGATTCACGAATTACACTTTGAAACTGATGATTGCCGTCGCACTTACTCCGCTCATTTATCTTTTCCATTGGATCGTTGAGAAATATCTCGGTGATGAACGCGCACATTTGCTCGAAGCTCGCGCAGAGAAAGAATCCAATTCCTGAATACAGTTTATTTTGAACGCGGATGAAAGCGCAAGACCTGCTCTTTCAGATATCTTCTGTCGATATGCGTGTAGATTTCCGTTGTTGTAATCGACGCATGTCCAAGCATCTCTTGTACTGCTCGTAAATCAGCACCGCCTTCAACCAGATGTGTTGCAAACGAATGACGAAACGTATGCGGTGAAATAGTTTTCGTAACTCCGGCTTTCATTGCAAGAGCTTTGATCATTGTAAACACATAAACGCGCGACATTCTGCGTCCTCGTGCATTCAGAAAAAGAAAATCTTCCTCCCCCTTTTGAATTTCCTGCATGGCGCGAACCTGCGTTCTGTAAATGGAAATATGCTTCAATGCTGTTTCTCCGATCGGGACCAATCTCTGTTTGTTTCCTTTGCCGATTATACTGATAAACGATTCCGTTTCATGAATCCCGGAAATACGCAATCCTACAAGTTCTGAAACCCGCAATCCGCAACCGTAAAGTACTTCAAGCATCGCGCGATTTCTTTCTCCACCCGTTGCACTCAGATCAATGGCCTCGAGCAATTTGTTCACTTCTGAGTAATCAAGCGTATCGGGCAACTGACGAATTGTTTTCGGACCGTCAATCAGTTCTGTCGGATCATTGTTGATCAAATTTTCCATCAGAAGATATCGATAGAATGCCCGTAAGCCCGACAAAACACGCGCTTGTGTTGTTGCACTCATTCCGAGATTGCTGATCCATTCTAAAAAGCTGCGGATATGTTGTGTTGTGACCTCAGTGGAAGAAACAGTAAGTTGAGCGTGCTCAAGAAACTGCACGAATTTCAATACATCATGCTCGTAAGCTTCAACCGAATTGCCCGAAAGCGATTTCTCCAGCTTCATGTAGGTCCTGAATCCTGCTATGTCCGATTTCCAACTCACGCTTTTAAAATTACGTATTCCCGACTTTACTTTGTCACCAATGCTATCATACTGCAATACTAACCTTCGATAATACTAACTTCCCAACTTTCCAACTAACTTTGCTGCATGAAGATCCTTCTCCTTAACGGACCTAATCTGAATCTGCTTGGAAAACGCGAGACTTCTGTTTACGGAACGAAAAGCTTTGATGATTATTTCACGAAACTCAAAAACGACTTCCCTTCGGTAGAGTTGCATTATTATCAGAGCAACGTTGAAGGAGAACTCATCAATAAACTTCATGAAGTCGGATTTACCTTTGACGGGATTGTTTTTAATCCCGGTGGGTATACCCACACTTCCGTTGCTATTGGTGACGCCGTTGCTGCGATTTCCACACCGGTTATTGAAGTTCACATCAGCAATACGCTTGCCCGTGAAGAATTCCGACACAACTCATTTGTCGGCCCTAAAGCCAAAGGAATAATTATCGGCCTGGGCTTGGATGGATACCGCTTAGCCATTGAGGCATTGACACAATCAATCTGAAAAGAGTATGGATATTCCCGCATCAGAGAAACAAAGAGTTGTAATCATAGGCGGAGGATTTGCCGGAATCGAACTCGTTCGCAAACTGCGCGGGAAGTTTCAGATTGTACTCATCGATCGAAATAATTTTCACACGTTTCAGCCTTTGCTCTATCAGGTGGCAACGGCTGGTATCGAAGCGGATTCCATAATTTTTCCGCTCCGGAAAATTTTCAAAGGCTACGAAGATTTTTATTTCCGCATGGCAAAAGCTATACGCTTCGATGCTGAAAAAAGAGTGCTGACTACAGATATCGGTGATGTGACATTCGATTATCTCGTTTTGGCGACAGGAACCGATACTTCATTTTTCGGGAACGATAAGCTGCGCGAATTGACACTTCAGATGAAATCAATTCGTGAAGCACTCGATATGCGAAGTTATATTCTGCAGAACTTCGAGAAAGCGCTTACCATGCCGGAAGGAACAGAGAAAGAAGCTCTCTTTGATTATGTAATCTGCGGAGCAGGTCCTACGGGAGTGGAACTTGCCGGTGCGCTCGCCGAACTCAAGGGACATGTGCTTCCGAACGATTATCCGGAAATCGATTTCAAACGCATGCAGATTTATCTCATTGACGGAGGTCCGCGAGTGCTTGGCGCGATGAATGAAAAGTCATCAGCAAAAGCGTTTGATTATCTGAGAGAAATGGGTGTAGATGTTCTGCTGAACAAACGAGTGAAAGATTACGACGGCACAACAGTAACTATGGCTGACGGCACATCGTTGCACACAAAATCCTTGATCTGGGCGGCGGGCGTGAAAGGTGTGCCGATTGAAGGTCTGCCATCAGATGTTATAACACCTGCGGGACGAATTCTCACAGACAGAATGAACCGTGTTAAAAATCAGCAGCACATTTTTGCTTTGGGTG
>JBJOKQ010000196.1:0-6038 GCA_046046005.1 Bacteroidota bacterium
AATCTTATCAGGAACTGCATTCTTCTTTCTGTAGAACAACATTGCCACGATAATAGCGACTATCGCCAATGAAACCGGAAGAATCGCGGATGTCAGATGAAACTCCGAATGCAAAGCTTGTCCGTCGCTGGAAACGAAATTCCCGAAAGGAATATATCCTGTTGCAATCGAAAGCAAAGCCAGAATAATCAAAGGTACTTTCATTGACCATGGAGCCTCACCATGATGATGATCGTCGCCGTGATGCGAATCGGAATGATGTGCGTGATATTCCTTGTTCCAGAAAATGTTGAAATACAAACGGAACATGTAGAAAGCAGTGAGTGCCGCTGTTGCAATTGCACACCAGTAAATAATCGGATTGCTGTTGTGTGCTGCGGTCAGGATTTCTTCCTTACTGAAGAATCCTGCGAATCCCGGAACACCTGCAATCGCAAGACATGCGATCAGGAAAGCGATATGAGTTACAGGCATGTGCTTGCGCAAACCGCCCATATCGCGCATATCGTTACTGTGTACATAGTGAATTACTGCACCCGCACCCAAGAACAACAACGCTTTGAACATAGCGTGAGTGAAGAGGTGAAAGAATGATGCTGTAAATCCGAGTCCGTTTTCACCACCATAGCCTGCAACTCCGAGTGCGAACATCATGTAACCGATCTGCGACATGGTTGAGTATGCAAGCACTCGCTTAATATCTGTTTGTGTACATGCAATGATTGCAGCGAACATTGACGAGAAAACACCAACGTAAGCGACAACATCCAATCCCACAGGACAGGAAATTGCAAAAATCGGGAACAATCGCGCAACGAGATAAACACCTGCCACAACCATTGTTGCTGCGTGGATGAGAGCAGATACAGGTGTTGGACCTTCCATCGCATCCGGAAGCCAGATGTGCAATGGGAACATCGCTGATTTACCTGCGCCGCCCATGAATACGAGCATCAATCCCCAAGTCAATGCAGATACTCCGAGGAATCCTGCTGTTGTGATTGCAGTCAATTCACTTCCCGGAACTGTCAGGCGCGCAATCATCGTTTCGAAATCCAGCGTGCCGGTGTAATACGAAAGCACAAGAATTCCGATGAGGAATCCGGCGTCTGCAAAACGCGTAACGATAAATGCTTTCTTGGAAGCCGCAACTGCAGATGGCTTATCGAAATAATATCCAATGAGAAGGAACGATGAAACACCCACCAATTCCCAGAAAATATAAATCTGGAAGATGTTGGTGGAAAGCACGAGTCCGAGCATGGAGAAAGTGAACAATCCGAGATAAGAATAGTAGATCGCGAAACGATCTTCACCTTTCATGTAACCGAGACTGTAAATGTGAACCATCAAAGAGATGAAAGTCACCACACAGATCATCACCATGGAAATCGGATCCATGATAGCGCCCATATCGATGGAAACAGTTTCCGAAAACGGAAGCCAGGTGAATTTGAATGCAATCAAGTGCTGATAAACGCCGTCAGCCTTTCCGGTAACGAAGAAATATTTGTAGGCCGTTGCCATGCTGATCACCGCCGCAGCGAGCATGATTACCGTTCCGAGAATTCCGGAGAACTTCGGAAAGTAAACACGACCAACCAGAAAGATCAGCAGAAATGCTGCTAACGGCAGGGCGGGTACAAGTAAGAGTGCCAATGAATCTGACATACGTTATATTTTAGAGACGCATCATATCTGCATCTTCTGCATCAATTGATTTTCTGTTACGGTAAAGGTTGATGATAATCGCAATGGCTACAGCAGCTTCTGCAGCAGCAATAGCGATAACAAACAGTGTAAAGAACACGCCGTCGAGCTGATTCGGAAAAAGGAATTTGTTGAATGCAATGAAATTGATGTTACACGCATTCAGAATCAATTCCACCGACATCAGCATGGTAATCATGTTGCGGCGCGTCATGAATCCGTAAACACCGATGAAAAACAACATGGTGCTGACAATCAGAAAATGTCCGAGTCCGATATCGCTCATTTGATACTTCTGGTTTTAATTGCAATTACAATACATCCGATCATTGCCGACAACAGCAACATACTTACCAATTCAAATGGAAGCAGGTAACCGTGTTCTGTTGTACTCAGCATCTGTTCACCGATTCGTGCTACTGAAATTTCAGCAGGACCTTGTTCCAATTGCGGATGAAACTCTGTACGTTGAATTACATAATAAGTGAGACAATAACCGCAAAGCGCAGCGAGTCCGGCAAACAGTGAACGAATCTTCACAGGATCTTTCATGTCGCTTCCCGAACCCTGAGTAAGGAAAATCGAGAAGATGATGAGTACAACAATACCGCCTACGTAAACTACAACCTGCACCGCTGCAATGAATTCGAAATTCAGCCAGAAGTACAAACCCGCGATGCCGATCAGCGAGAAGAGGAGATAAATCGCCGAACGGAAAATCTTCGGAGATGTTACTGCCAGAATTGCTCCACCTAATGTGATGGCCGCAAGAATATAAAATATGATAGTAGATGCACTCATTATTCCACTCCGGCTTTAAGTTTTGAATCCGGCTGATTCAGAATCTTCTTCAGTTTCTTCTTATCAAACACACTGTGTTCGAACTCCTGCCCCATCACGATAGCCTGAGTAGGACAAGCTTCAATGCACAGATTACAGAATGTACACATGTCGAGGTGATACACCCACGTGTCAATTGCTTTCTTCTTCTTTCCGTCAGGCTGTACTTCCTGTTTTGTAATGATCTTAATCGATCCGTTCGGACATGATAGTTCACAAGATTGACAGCCGGTGCAACGATGTTCGTTATTCTCATCGTGCGGCATGGTTACTTCTCCGCGGAATCGTTCCGGAAGAATCAATGCGCCTTCACGTTTGTTCTCGGGATATTGTTGCGTAACAATTTCCTTATGATGCGTGAAATAGTATCCCGTAAGTTTCATACCGCTTAGAAGCGACTTCACCGACGAGAATACTGTAGATATGTATGATCCGAGTCCCATGTTCAGTTTAGAAGTGCCAGCCGAAGATGGCAATGATTGTTACGAGTAAGATATTGATCATGCTGATCGGCAGCAGATATTTCCATTCGAGATTCAAAAGCTGATCGATACGCAAACGCGGGAATGTCCAGCGGAA
The DNA here is from genome assembly GCA_046046005.1 of Bacteroidota bacterium. Taxonomy (GTDB): domain Bacteria; phylum Bacteroidota; class Bacteroidia; order Palsa-965; family Palsa-965. The sequence continues at coordinate 3,130 of JBJOKQ010000196.1, forward strand.
CCACATGATTACGAAAATCAGCAGGAACGTCTTTCCGAAGAACCACACGAATCCCGGAATGTAATCCATGGCATGATTGAACGCATTGTCCGCTCCGAAATGCAAAGGCATCCATCCTCCGAGGAAGAGTGTTGCGCCCATCGCACAAACAATAAATAGGTTGATATATTCAGCTAACAGGAACATCGCGAATTTCATTCCTGAATATTCCGTGTGGAAACCTGCTGTCAATTCCGATTCAGCCTCCGCCAAGTCAAACGGAGCACGATTGATTTCCGCTGTAGATGCAATAATGAAAATCACGAATGCAATCAACACCGGAATGTGTCCTTTGAAAATCCACCAGCCGTCAGCCTGACTCATTACAATATCCGACATGCGCAGACTACCTGTGAGCACCACGATTGCAATCAGAGAAAGTCCGATCGACAATTCGTAACTTACAATCTGAGCTCCGCAACGCATCGCCCCGAGAAGAGAATATTTGTTGTTGCTCGACCATCCCGCCATCAGAATTCCGATAACCGAAACTGAAGAGACAGAAGAAACATACAATACGCCGATGCTTGTATCCCAAATTTGAAATCCGCTGGAATAAGCAATCGGAGCAATCACCAACATGGTTGTAATTACCATGATGTATGGCGCTGTATTGAACAGGAATTTATCCGAAGCATTCGGAGTCAATCCTTCTTTGAAAAGAAGTTTCACAGTATCCGCAACAATCTGCAAAGAACCTTTCGGTCCTACACGGTTTGGCCCAAGGCGAATCTGCATGAACGCAGCCACCTTACGTTCCATATAACCAAGGAAGAAACTCAACATTACAAGCGATCCAAGCAGGACGATACCTACGATTGCCATTTCCGTAATGGAAAGAAGCGTTTCATTGGTGATTGCACCGCTGAGCTTGACGTGAATACTGTGCGTTATTTCGCTGAGTGTGATCATAGTTTAACGGTCAACATCAGGGATTACAAGATCCAATGTTGCCATCATGGCAACAAGGTCACCGATTTTCGAACCTTTCGCGATGTGACCCAAAGCAGAAAGATTACTGAAGTTCGGAGAACGGAATTTCACACGATACGGAGTAGAACCTCCATCGCTTACCAGCAACACGCCCAATTCACCGCGTGCCGTTTCAACACGTGAATAGAATTCACCTTTCGGCAATTTGATTACCTGCTTGGTTTTCGCAACGATATCCCCTTCAGGAATGTTATCAATCAATTGCTCGATGATGCTGAGACTCTCACGCATTTCATCAATGCGGATTACATAACGTTCCCATGAATCGCCTTCAGTTCCAAGAATCTCTTTGAACTGCACACGATCATATGCATCGTATGGATAATACTTGCGCACATCGCAACTTACTCCCGAAGCGCGAGCAACAGGTCCGCTGGTTCCGTATGAAATTGCGGCTTCTTTAGATAGAAAACCTACGTTCTTCGTACGTTGCTGGAAAATAACGTTGCCTGTCAGAAGTTGATTGTACTCATCGATATTCGCACGGAACATCTTGATGAGTTCTTTTGTCTTTGAAACAAAATTCGGATGAATATCCGCCATCAATCCGCCCGGCACAATGAAGTTCTGCGTCAAACGAGCTCCGCAGGTTTCTTCCATAATATCGTTGATGAACTCGCGCTCACGGAATGCGTAGAAGAACGGAGTTACCGCACCGAGATCGAGTCCCATACATCCCCACCACAAAGCATGTGATGCAAGACGCGTGAGCTCTGCAAGAATAGTACGTATCACTTTAGCACGATCAGGAACTTCTACTCCCAATCCCATTTCGACAGCAAGCGCGCACGCCTGATTGTTGATGTGAGCGGAGAGATAATCCATGCGGCTCGTCGAGAAAATATACTGGCGATAAGACAGGCTTTCGCACATTTTCTCAATGGAGCGGTGAATGTAACCGAGATGCGGTTCCACTTTCTTTACCGTTTCACCGTCGAGCCACACTTTGAGGTGAAGAACTCCGTGTGTTGACGGGTGCTGCGGACCGATGTTGATGACGAAATCGCCATCCTCGGTAATCATATCCGGTTCTAAGAGATTGTGTTCTATCACAGCTCAATCATGTTAGGATCTTCGTAATTCTTTCTGAGCGGATATCCCGGCCAGTTTTCGTCAAGGAAAATTCTGCGTAAGTCAGGATGACGGAAGAATTTCACTCCGAAGAGATCGTAAACTTCGCGTTCCATAAAATCCGCAGTGCGCCAGATGTGCGACACAGTGTCAACTGCCGGAGCATTCACATCAGCGATTTTCGCTTTCACCACCAATTCATGACGATGTGTAAGCGAACGCAGATGATAGAACATGGTGAAATGTGTTTTGTAATCAACACATGTCAGGCAAAACATATAATCGAAATCGAAAGCCGGACGGTTGCGCAGCTCAGTGAGCAATGTCAATACATCCGCGGAATCGATATTTGCATTTACGAACTGACCGCCTTCATCAAACACAACGGAAGGATGAAAAGCGAGTATTTCCTGTTTCAATTCTTCCGCGTTCATACAGCAGTTTTCGGTTTACGGAAATACGGTTCGTGTTTGATTTTTTCCTGCAGTGTGATCATTGCATGCAGCAATGCTTCAGGACGCGGAGGACAACCGGGAATGTAAACGTCAACAGGAATAACATGGTCCACACCTTTCACAACAGAATACGTGTTGTAGAAGAATGGTCCGCCTGAAATCGTGCACGCACCCATGGCAATTACGTAACGCGGTTCCGCCATTTGATCGTAAAGACGTTTCAACACAGGCGCCATTTTCATAACGATAGTTCCTGCAACGATAATAAGATCAGCCTGACGCGGAGTTGCACGTGCAACCTCAAAACCGAATCGCGACCAATCGTGACGCGCAGAAGCTGCGGACATCATT
>JBJOKQ010000197.1:0-5949 GCA_046046005.1 Bacteroidota bacterium
CCGGTAATTACAGGAATCGGAAAACGCGCTAACGCATGCGCTAAACGGAATTGATCAAACGGAAGTAAATCACTTTGCGCACCGCCTCCACGCACCATCACAACTACATCAGTTCGTTGACCGGCTTCGTGGTCGCTGTAAATTTTCAGCAGTTGTTCCCGCATGGATTCGGCTGCTTTTTCTCCTTGCAAAATGGAGAAGTAGGGTCGCACTGTGAATTTATAACCGAAAGGATTATTGGCAATTGTATCTGCGAAATCCTGATATCCTGCTGCCGATGCAGAAGTGATCACCGCAATATTCTGAATGACCGGAGGCAATTCCGCTTCTTTGTTTGGTGTCTGAAAGACTCCATCGTGAAGTGAAATTCCTTTTTGTGCTGCAAGCTGCGCGATGGTTTGACGTCTTTGTAATTCCAATTGTCCGAGCATGTGCTGCGAATCGATATCAAACAATTGCAGCGACAGACCATGAACCGGATGAAATGCAATACCCGCACGCACGAGCACCTGCATTCCGCGATCAGGACGCTTGCCTGTAATGTCTTCGAAATTCCGGAATGAAGCAATGGCTTCTCTGCGCCAAACACTCGCGCGAATGCGTGCTACGAGATCATCGCCCGCTTCCGCTTTTTCAGTGAGCTCGAAGTAAATATACTCTCCGCGATCCGTGCGCTCTTTTATCTCCGCAATAATCCACCACGTTTTCTCTCCGATGGAAATCTGTAACGCATCGTTTACAAGTTGCAGGAGTTCAGAAAGACGTATGTATCCCGGATTGTTCACGTTCAAATATACATTATCAATTACTGAAGTTTCGGGAGCAAACGTTTGCCAACGGAAATATGTCTGGGATTCTGACCAATAAAATTTCCTATTCGCTTACGGAATCAAAAGGTGAAGCCCGAACGACGCTATCCAGAACAGAATCCAGCTGAGATATATTTCACGATAAAAACGTGTTTCAACTTTATAATTGAGTTGGAGTCCGGCGAATGAAAGAAAGAATGAGAGCACAAAAACTGAAATAAACACAACAGGCGGAGGCGTGAGGTTTTCCCAATAAAGTACATCAATCATCGGTCCTGCGTACATCACAAACGCAATCGGAATGCCGGTGAGCACGGTTCCTGCCAAAGCCCGAACATAGATGTTGTGCGGTAAATTGCGGATAAAGTTCTGTGTCAGTAAAACAGGAATTGCCACAATAAAAATGGAGAGCAATGGAATTTCTCCCAAATGAAATCCCAGTGATTTGCCGAATGCGAAGTACCCGCCCGACATCGCTTCAAAGCGATTCATCAGTATGAAAAATGCAAATGAAACGGCAAGAGTAAGCACGATGAATCTAACTTCCATTCCTTCCGGTTTGGAAGTGGAGAAAATCATCAATCCGCCACAGAATACAATCAATGCCGGGACGATTATAGAATCAGGAAGCAACTGTTTGGCACTTCCCAGAATCATGAAAGCGACAACACCCGTAATCAAGGCTCTTATCAGCATGGGATTTACTGATACTTGGGATTGTTGAGGATTATTTTCGGTTTCCACGAAAGACAAAAGTAAGGTTTGTGCAAGAATTAACAGAGCACTTTTGAATATCCCGACGAGGTGTTCTAAATTTACAAGGAATGACCCCGCGTAAACTGATTTTATTTACTGTTCTGTTTTGTTGTTCCGTCTTGCTTCTTTCCTGCGGAGGAAAGAAGAATCAGGATAGTGACAACATTACGCACAGTTCAGATTCGATAGCAGAGCCGATCACGTACACAGTTGCTCTGGCGGATGTGAATGGAGAAGGAATGCGAATCACATATCAGTTTTTCGACATGAAGAGATCGGATACGGGCGCATACAAAATGTCTCATATTTACATGAAGTTGGACGGGACGGAAGATACAATGACCGTGAGCGGAACATGGAAAATGGTGCAGTCAGATTCGGGCGATTATGTGCGTGTCAATTCAGGCAGAACTGTACGTCGCTTGCAGCGTAAAGGCAAGTGGAATTTGTTAATGAACAATACAGACTCGTTGGCAGCAGATACTGGTACTATTATTCTTCGTTGTAAAGTGGATAATGATCCGCGCAATTCTACTGTTCACGTTTTCGGGAAAGTGAGAGTGAATGCAGATAAATCCGCGCTGTTTATTGATGAAACCGGCGACAGTATTCCTGTATTGAAACTTTCCGCCTTCAGGCAGTTGCTGGAGCGAAACGATTCTGTGAATCTTGAAAGCGGTGTCAAAGGAATAAATCTGGACGGTACAATTCAGTTGCGAATGGCAATGGACGGAAAGAGTACGCAGAAGTCGTTGATCGTAGAGCGCGTTGGCGCAGTGGAGTAATTATTTCTTGTTCACCATCCACACTCCGGAAAGAATTCCGCAGATCGCGACAATGTGAATCCAGTTGATCCATTCTCCGTCGAATACGCCCCACAACATGGCAACAATCGGAATCGCGTAAGTAACGGAAGCAGCGAATAGAACACCGGCATCACGGATGAGAATATTGTAAACAATCACGCTCAAGGCCGTTCCGAACACAGCAAGAATGGTGATGAATCCAAGACTCTGCCAAGCCAGCGGCTGCGTTTGCATCACGTGAATGAAATCCGTTGAGAAAAGATAAATCAATGCCACCGGTCCGATGATTGTCAATGCAAGCAAAGTTGCAGCAACCGGATTCATGTGGCTGAGTTTACTCTTGATAATGTTTACACTCAATCCGTAAAAGAATGTTGCGAGTATCACCATTCCACCGCCGAGTAACGCATTGGAAGAACTTTCCTCTTTACCGCCTGCGTTCAGCAAGATAAATGTTGCTGCTAATCCAACTACTATTCCAACCACCTGCCACGGTTTTACACGCACACGAAACAGTATCAATCCTGTGATGAGGGTGAACAGTGGTGTAAGTGAATTCAGCATTCCTGTCAGCGCACTGCTGATCATTGTTTCCGCTTTTGTAAAGAGAAACGCAGGTAATAAATTACCGAAGGTTCCCATTCCTGCAGCGCCCAACCAATTCTTCCAGATTTCACGATTGAAATGACGGATTCCCAGAGGCAGCATGAACAGAAACGCTATGCTGATCCGCAATGCAGCAACCTGTCCGGAGGAAAATGCATCCAAACCTCTTTTCATCAAGATGAAAGAGCTGCCCCAGGTTAAAGCCAGGCCTGTAAAAATTATCCAATTGAGCAGCGGATTGCTTTTCATCAGGGCGCAAAGATAGGTTGATGTACAATTGCTCCTGAAAGTATTTGCACAATACTGTAAACACGCTGCTCCTTCGTATTTTTACAGAAACAGAATCGTCGGAAATGGCACTAACAGAACTTAATCTGAAAATCTCAGGAATGACTTGTGCACATTGCGAACGTGCGGTTACGAATGAAATCAAGTCGCTTGACGGAATCGCATCAGTACAAGTGAATCATCTAAGCGGAACCGGAATTGTTGTTTTTAATGATGCAATGGTTTCGATCAGCCAAATCGTCGCAGCTGTTGAGGAAACCGGAATCTATCACGCTGAAGTTCTTCAACAATGATTGCTGAATATCAATTGTATTGTGCGGGTGAATTCCGCAGGACGGAACAACAACTCGATGTTACCAATCCATACGACGGTAAAGTCATGGCGCGAATCTCCATGGGATCCGCAAGTGATCTTGACGATGCGATCGTTAAAGCTGCCATGCTGCGTGATGAATTGAGGATAATGACATCAGCTGAGCGATATGCTATTCTGATGGACATAAGTTCGGCAATTGCAGCTGACAGACAACGTCTCGCCGAAATTCTGACTGCAGAGTCTGCTAAACCTTTGCGATATGCTTTGGTGGAAGTGGATCGTGCGGCGCAGACTTTTATTGTTGCTGCGGAAGAGGCAAAACGTTTACCGAAAGAGTATGTTTCACTTGATTGGACACCGGCTGGAAAAGGTCGTGAAGGTTTGGTGAAATATTTCCCTGCAGGAATTGTTGCGGGAATTTCACCATTCAATTTTCCATTGAATCTTGCCGTACACAAAATAGCACCAGCCATTGCAGCAGGTTGCCCTATTATTCTGAAGCCTGCAACATCAACACCGCTTTCCACTCTCGAGTTGGCGAAAATTATTGACCGTACTTCATTGCCTAAAGGAGCAGTTTCAATTATTCCGATGGATCGTGAAACAGGGAACAGACTTGTAACCGATGATCGCATTGCGGTTTTGTCTTTCACAGGTTCACCGGAAGTGGGATGGACGATGAAAGCGCAGGCAGGACGCAAGAAGACAGTGTTAGAACTTGGTGGAAATGCGGGAGTGATTGTTACGCCTTCCGCTGAGTTTGAAACGGCTGTTGCAAAATGTGTGACCGGTGGATTTGCGTATTCCGGACAAATCTGCATCCATGCACAACGCATGTATGTTCACGAAAGTTTGTTCGACAACTTTGTTAAGGAATTCTGCAAACGAGCGATGCTGTTGAAGTCGGGTGATCCATCGTCAATTGAAACTGAGATCAGTTCGATGATTGATGAAACCAATGCGAAGCGTGTTGAGCAATGGGTGAATGAGGCTGTGGACGCAGGTGCGAAGTTACTTTGCGGAGGTAAACGGAATGGTGCATTTTACGCGCCGACAGTTCTTACCGGAACCGACGTGAAGATGAAGGTCAATTGCGAAGAAGTTTTCGGTCCTGTTGTTATCATTGAGAAATACAGTTCATTCGCAGAGGCAATAGCGTTGATCAACAATTCGAAATTCGGTTTGCAAGCGGGCGTATTCACCAATGATATTCGCGAGAGCGATATTGCGTTCAATGAAATTGAATGCGGAGGTGTAATTCTGAATGATGTTCCCACATTGCGTTTCGATCATATGCCGTATGGCGGAGTTAAAGATTCCGGCTCCGGCAGAGAAGGAGTGAAGTACGCTATTATGGATTATATGGAAGTCAGAATTCTTGTACGATAGATCATGTGTTACACTGCAGCGAGTAATTTAAAGAAGAAGGAAATCGAAACGCGATTTCAAGTGCAGATGGAAGATGCGGAGTACATACCGTATTATTCCGTTTCTGCTTTTCTTTATCCTAAACTTCCGGTAATCTGTTCGGATCATCAGGAGGAAGCAAAGTTGATTCGCTGGGGATTGATTCCACATTGGGTGAAGTCGCACGATCAATTGAAAGACATTCGCATGCAAACGCTGAATGCTAAATGCGAAACGATATTTGAAAAACCTTCTTTTCGCACGCTCGCTTCACGAAAAAAATGTTGCGTGATTGTCAACGGTTTTTTCGAATGGCAAACAAACGGTAAAGCGAAGCAACCGTATTTTATTTATCTCAAAAATCACGAGCCATTTGCTTTCGGCGGACTTTGGGATGAATGGGCCGATATTGAAACCGGAGAAATCATTCGTACATTTTCCGTTATCACTACGCCTGCGAATCCATTGATGGAGAAAATTCACAATGTGAAACTCCGTATGCCGCTGATACTTGAACCGGGGAAAGAAAGAGATTGGTTGAACGCTGCGGATCGTGAATCAACCCAACAATTTCTTCATCCTTTCCCTGAGCAAATGATGGATGCACATAAAGTTTCCAAGTTGGTCAGCGGACGCAGCGGAGATCCGAATGTTCCTGAAGTGCAGGAGCCGGTTGCGGAAGAACCTGTGCAGGGATCACTTTTCTAATTTAAATTATCATGAAGATCATTCCGGGAAGTGATGCGCTAAAAGGCAAAGCTGTTGAAATACTTACTGATTCATTTCAGAAGAATCCTGCTGTGAATGATACATTGTTTCCGGATGAACATCGAGAGCGTAGAATGAACGCGTTGATGACTTATCTGGTAGACACCGGCATCGCGAAAGACGGTTTGCATCTGACAGATGATCATTCAGGTGCATTTATAATGTATGATCCGGTTTTGCGTCCTTCCGGATT
>JBJOKQ010000198.1:0-5924 GCA_046046005.1 Bacteroidota bacterium
CGCCGGATCTCAAACTCCTATTGCATCGCCAACAGTAAGCACTACATACATGGTGGTTGGCTCACTATTGGGCTGCACCGATACAGATTACGTTACCGTAAATTTACATCCGTTGGTAACTTATCCCGTAATAGTTTTCAATGGAGGCTGGCTGAATTGTACCCCAACCAATTACGCAACTTATCAGTGGAATATGAATAATGTCCCAATCGTGGGAGCAAATTCGTCATCCTACTTTCCCACTACTAACAATTGGTACAATTGCTTGATAACGGATACTAATGGTTGCATTGCCTATTCCAATGGTATCTATGTTAACCTGACCGGAACTGTTTCGCAAGCTGGAAATATGGATTTACATCTCTATCCTAATCCTGCTGAATGTTTTATTGTCCTGGATCTTCCTGCTGTAACCGATGAAACTATTATTTCAATAAAAAGTATCAACGGGCAAACAATACGCACGCAATCTTTGAGTTCCGGCCCCACACATACCATTCAAAGAGATGGTTTGCCTGCTGGAGTTTATTTACTCGAAGTTAGAACCTCAGATGGAATTGCAGTGACGAGAGTCGTCTTTCAATAATTCGGACACGCGTTTATACTATTTCGCATAGTCCTTTATCTGCTTTCCTATACTTAGTGATACTGTTTGTTGATTGAGCCGCTCCACCCTCACTCCCCCTACCTCATCTCCTTCCTTCACAAAATAACTGCGGTAACCGCTTACATCACAGTTGAAAGAATCCATCTTTCACACAACCAATTTACACAAACCACTTCATTCTCTCCGCATTTTCTGAAAGTCAATCTGCGATCTATCGCAGGGATTGCTTGCGGTAGGGTGACCTGAGACGTGAGACCTGAGATATGAGACCTGAGACGTGAGACGTGATATAAAGATTGCGGCTTTTTTCTTTACAATTCCTTGACCAGCGAACGGAAATACTACATTTACGTTTCGCTTTTAATCAATGGGATTACTCAAACCAATCATCTGGAAATTCGTTAATCCGGTTAGTCTTGTAAAGATTATCCGTCTGCAACGTAACCGAAAAAAAATTGACCGCAAACGCGATGATGCGCAGCTGAAACTGTACTCGCAGATTCTGGTCGGAGACTTCCTGCATTACGGCTATTTCGATGACCCGAAGAAAGACCCTGCGGAGATGTCGCTGAACGATTTGTATCGTGCACAGAAGAGATATGCAGAAATCATTCTTGAGAAAGTAACCAACACCACCGATGAAATACTGGACATCGGTTGCGGAATGGGCGGCTTGACCAAGATGATGCTCGAAAAAGGATGGAAACCGAGTGCACTTACACCGGACAAAACGCAAATGCATTATCTGCGTGAGAAATATCCGGACACACCGAAATACCATTGCAAACTCGAAGAGTTTCCTCCCGCAGAAAATGAACAACGATTCGGAACATTGATTACTTCCGAAAGTCTGCAATACCTCCGACTGGATGAAGCTTTGCCATTGATGCACAAGATTCTTAAACCGGGCGGCATCTGGATCGCGTGCGATTATTTCCGCATTGGCGATGCGCATGAAAAATCAGGACACAACTGGGATGCTTTCCGCGAAAAACTCGGCAAGTACGGTTGGGAAATGATTGATGATCGCGACATCACGCCGAATATTCTTCCAACAATTTCGTACGTACACATGCTGGGACAGAGAATTCTTCTTCCTTTCATGAACTTCGGAATAGAGAAATTTCAGGTTAAAGCTCCGGGAATTCATTATGCATGTGAATCGGCAATTCCGAAAATCATGGATAAGACCGATAAGTACATGAAAATTGTTGATCCCGAGATTTTCGTCAAACAGAAAATGTACCGACTGATGGTATTCCGTCATAAGGCGTGATATGCGCAGGAATTGTTGTAACTTAATGTTATGAAACAATTCCGTTACTGTTTTGCGGGGCTGCTGTTGTTCATTGTGCATTTGAACGGACAGAACACAACTTCTGATATAGCAGATGCAGAATTCAAGGCTCACCTTTCCGGTTCGAATCGTCCTACTGTTCAGGCTGTAAACAATTCAGATTTCGTTTATCAGCGTTGCGAATGGCAAGTGGATCCGCTGGTGAATTACATTGACGGAAAAATCACAACCTACTTTATACCGAATCAAAGCATCTCAAACATTCAGTTTGATCTTTCGGTTGCGTTGACCGTCGACAGTATCGTTCATCATCACACACCGCTTTCGTTTACGCACAACAATGAAATTCTGGATGGTCAATTCGTCTCCGCTTTGCCCGGCAATGTGATTGATTCCGTTTCGGTTTACTATCACGGCGCTCCGGACACAACAGTGAGAGGTTTTCATCTTTCCGTTCACGGTCCGAACAACGATCCGGTGATGTGGACACTCTCGGAACCATATGGCGCGAAAAACTGGTGGCCCTGCAAACAGGATCTGAACGATAAAATTGATTCCGTTGATATTCTTGTAACCGCCCCCTTGTGGTATGAAGTAGCTAGTAATGGAGTTCTAACGAACGATGTTACGTTCGCCGTGCAACGTCAATGGACCTGGAAACATCGTTATCCGATTGCAGCGTATCTCGTTTGCTTTGCAGTCAGCAACTATGTTGTATACAGTGATTTTATTTACGATAACGGCGACACCGTTGAAGTTGTGAATTACATTTATCCGGAAGATTCGGCTTGGGCTGCGGCCGCTACTCCTGATGTGATTCAGCAGATGATTCTGTTTGATTCATTGTTCGGGCTCTATCCATTCGCCGATGAAAAATACGGACATGCCCAATGCAATTTCGGAGGAGGAATGGAGCACACCACTATCACTTTCCTCGGGGGATTCTGGTACGAACTTTTTGCGCATGAACTTGCGCATCATTGGTTCGGCGACAAAGTGACTTGCGGCAGTTGGGAAGACATCTGGATCAACGAAGGATTTGCAACGTATCTCACAGGATTGTGTTACGAACGTTATACACCAACTCAGTATTGGAAGCCGTACATCAAAGGGAAAATTGACCACACGGTTTCTGCGCCTGACGGATCTGTTTTTGTTGACGACACAACGAACATCAGTCGCATTTTTGATGCACGTCTCTCCTACTCCAAAGGCGCCATGGTGTTGCATCAATTGCGTTGGGTAATTGGTGACAGTGTTTGGTTTGCGGCAGTGTATAATTTCATTAACGATACATCTCTGGAATTTGCATTTGCGCGAACTGCACAATTGCAGTGGCACTTTGAGCAGTCGAGCGGACAGAATCTGAACTGGTATTTTTCAGATTGGTATTACGGAGAAGGATTTCCGACGTATCAATTGAGCTGGTATCTGACGACGGGCGATACTGCGATTGTTACCATCAATCAAACGCAATCACATCCATCCGTGAACTTTTACGAACTTCCTTTGCCTTTGTATTTCAAGAACGCTACGCAAGACACGCTTATTCGTGTGCAATACAATGCAAACGGTCAGCAGTTTTCCATTCCGCTCGGCTTCACACCAACTGATCTGATTTTCGATCCGGATTATTGGTTGATCACAGACAGCGCAATTGTAAATAATATCGCAGCTTCTCCGTTGCCAAACACGTTTTCAGTTTATCCGAATCCGGCAAGAGATGTTCTATCGTTTGAATCGCCGTTCCCTGGAGTATGTACATTGAAAATCTACGACATGCAAGGCAAACTCGTCATGAATCAATCAACATCGACAGATGGGAGCGGTAGAGGAACGATAAACATTTCCAAACTGAATGACGGATACTACAACGTGGTGGTGCAGCAGGAAGGGAAAGAGTTTAAGACTCCGTTTCTGAAGAGATGATTGCTATTGTCGAATGACCATTCGGTCGCAACTTAACGAGCTACTAAATCGTATAATTAGTAAATTTGATTATGCCTAAGAAGTCGACAAAAAGAACATCCGCGTCCCGATCGGTGAAGAGGAAGAAGGTTGCGAAGAAGAAAGTCGGACCTAAGAAGGGAACCACATATTTCACAACTCAATCACTCGAACGTGCTGTTAAAAAAGGAACGCGCAGTGTGCGCAGCAAAGCGGTGAAGTCTGCAGGATATACAGTGGTGCAAAAAGGAGACTGGGTGGTGCGTGAATTCGCTGATGGTCGATCAGTACGCATTTCAAGAATAATCAGAACACGAAGAACCGGCACTCTTGCACTCGACTGATAAAAGTAAAGCCTTACGCATGCGTGTGTTTGCCGGGCCGAATGGTTCCGGTAAAAGCACGGTTATCAAAGCTGTTCGTGAGTATAAGACAGAATCAGGAAAAATAGATTTTGGATTTTATATCAATGCAGATGAACTCACTAAAGAACTGATTGCAGGAACTTTCAGATTCTCAAAGTTCAAAGTAAGGACCACATTTGAAGAATTTTGCTTAGCAGCGAAAAACTCCGGCTTGTTGGATCATGACTTCTCGCAGTCTAAGTTTGCCGCATCTTTCACTTGGAAATCCGGAAGCATCAGTATCCGAAAAACAAAATATGCTGAACGAATCGCACAGATCCTTGCTGATTTCCTCAGAAAGAAACTACTTGAATCCGGAGAAAAGTGCTCCTTCGAAACCGTTTTTTCGCATTCATCCAAATTGGATATTATGCGCAAAGCGAAGCAACAAGGATATAAGGTGTATCTGTATTTCGTCGCAACCAACTCTGCAGACATTAACATAGATCGAGTTGCAATCCGTGTGAAGCAGGGCGGCCACAATGTACCTAAAGATAAAATTGTCAGTCGATACTCCAGATCGCTGGAGCAATTGTTCGAGGCAGCACAGATTTGCCATCAATGTTTTTTCTTCGATAACTCAGGTGACCGCCCCTTGTTATTCACCTACTTTAAACAGATTAACGGCAAAAAGAATTGGAAGAAAATCAAACAAAAAGATGTTCCGGACTGGTTCATCAGATATTACGCAGACAAAGTGAAGTCGGCAAGTAAATAATTCAATCGCGACGTTAATCAAAGTCTGTTGGACAAAAAAAATCCTGCAACCAAATCTGACTGCAGGATTTTAAAATTCTCGTTTTTTCTTACCGAATTACTTCAGGAAGCTCAAAATCTTTTCTACGCTCGCTTTCGCATCACCGTACAACATTTCCGAGTTCGGTTTGTAGAAGAGCGGATTGTCTTCACCGGAATATCCTGCCGACATAGAACGTTTCATGATGATTACTTTCTCCGCTTTCCATGCTTCAATTACAGGCATGCCGTAGATTGAACTTGCAGGATCATCCTGAGCGCTTGGATTCACAACGTCGTTCGCGCCGATTACCATTACCACATCGGTGTCCGGCATATCGTCGTTGATCTCGTCCATTTCAAGAACGATATCGTAAGGAACATTCGCTTCCGCCAACAACACGTTCATGTGTCCCGGCAAACGACCGGCTACAGGATGGATTGCGAAACGCACATTTTTACCAGCCTTGCGCAAAGTTTGAACCAATTCATGAATCGGATATTGCGCTTTCGCAACAGCCATTCCGTAACCCGGAACGATAACAACGGATTTCGCTTCTTTTAAAAGATTTGCAACTTCTTCGTGGTTCAACGCGGTTACTTCTCCTTCAATCGCTTTCTTTTCTCCTTTTGGTCCGAGACTTGCACTTGCAAAGATTACGGAGAAGAAAGAACGATTCATTGCGTGACACATGTGCATGGAAAGGATCGCACCGGAACTTCCAACGAGCGCACCTGTAACGATGAGCAAGTCATTGCTAAGCATGAAACCTGCTGCAGCAGCTGCCCAACCGGAATAAGAGTTCAGCATGGAAACAACCACCGGCATATCACCGCCTCCAATTGCCATTACGAGTACAACACCAACGAATGATGCAATAGCCGTCATGATTCCGAGATACAGCAATCCGCTTGTTCCTTCTGCTTTGCAGAA
>JBJOKQ010000199.1:0-5815 GCA_046046005.1 Bacteroidota bacterium
TTAATATTGGATCGAGTTATTATTCTAATTGCATCGCTGGTGACCCATCCTCTTGTCTACAGGTTTTTAATCTGCAAAATGGTCTGGTTCAATTACCATATTTTGCAATGCTAAGCGCAATTCCAGGGATACCGTTTTATGAACGAATCGGTGAAGGGGATTATCGCCGAATAAGAAAAATGCCATATCCTATCTATAACATTGGCACACAACAATTTGGTGTTTCAATGACCCTCTGCGAGCAAGAAGTGTTTGAATTCAACGATTATCACGGTGGAATCGGATATACGGAACCATTTGCTTTGGGCTGGGGAGGCATATTTAGAGTTTCTCGTCCAGGCACAACTATGCGTCCGGTCTATTTTACACTACCTTATGCCAAATATTTGCGTTACGAACAGGGTCCCGACATGAATTTCTATTATGGTTGTAATGATAACTTAGGGGTATGTTCCAATGGAAGGGCAGAGATACAGGAAGATTACTTCATCGGCGCTTGTGAGATTTGTCAATCCACCGAGACTACCTTTGGCTTGAGTCAGAATCAAGCGGCCGATCATCTTATTACTACGGATTTTCAAACAATAAGTAATTATTGGAGTGATAACATAGTTACCGTTGGGTTTCATGATTATAATGGTTCAATAGTACCTGGGAATTTTGTAACTTTTACAGCAAGTAATAACGCTTCAAATTGTAATCCACTGAATTTTAACCTTGCCAGCACCACTCCGATCAGTTCACAAACTGTTTTATCTGATAATTCCTATGAAGTACTAGGGCCATTCGCAGGGAGCGCGATTTATCAACCAGGTAGCAGCATTCTAGTGCATACACGTGCTAATTTTGTCAATGGTGAGTTAATCGACGAGTGTCAGACTTTGACCTTGTCAGCGTTACAAGATGACATTTCAGGCGTTTCCGTTGAGATCAGAGGCAATATAAAAGACTATAGTAGCACTGTACTAAATTATCAAGTTGACGTATATTTATTGCAATGAGAAAATTCCTTCTTATTTTGCTAATGGTTGGGGCTACTTCTACGGTCTCTCTCCGAGGTCAGGTGACACCCAATTGGATCGTGTCAGATTCCTGTAGCGTCAGCTCTGCATTGGGCATATCTCTCACTGAAACGGAAGACAGAATTGCGGTGTGGGGAACTGCAATCGATACTAACTGTGCCGCTTTAAAAGTAGGGTTGATAATCGTGAGCAATGGAGGTTTGTTATCTGTTGACACGTCATTCGAGCTTGGTTACTGTGCGTCTGAAACACCTTTGCATTTGATAGCGAATACTTCAACAAATCAGTTTCTGTACTTTACAGACAACAATGTTATAACCGTTCAGGACTGTACTTTTTGCTATCGCGTCGACACGAGTGGTACAATTCAGAGTTCAGCCTATACCGGAGAGATTATACGGTCAAGGGCCGTTTCCAATGGCATTTATACGTTCATTGCTGCTGACGATCCTGTGGCAGGTAAAGCTGTGCTCCGGATTGACTCTTTAGGCAATGTTTCGGTTTTAAACACAATTTCAGATCCCTATTTTGTCACAGCACCCCGAATGCTGTTGGCGACGTCATCGCGCGTTTTTGAAATTTTTACTCGAAACACAATTAATGATACTGCCGCCGTGTGTTACATCTATGATACCAGTGGAGTTTTCCAAAGTTCTTTTTCTGTTGATGTTGACCCTGGTACGGACGAAATTGTGAGTTATGCTTTCATTGTTAATAATGCCATTTTCTTTGTTTGTCAACAATCACTTACAGGAATTACTTATACCGCCGCTACGGACTTAAACGGGGTTGTCTTGTGGCGCGACACAATTACGGATGACATTTCCGGTTACAAAGCCGCGTGTGTAGATGCCATTAATAATCGCGCTTACATTCGTATTCAGTATTCGGCTCAGGAATATAATTTGTATTCCATAGATATGCTCACCGGCGCAATTGTAGATTCAATTCGTATCGATTCAGTTGGCGCAACACCGAATGGATTAACCATTAACTCGGGACCTGCCGGAGGTGTATTTTTTACTTACATGAAATTTGGAACGAACACTGTGTTCTCTGAGCAGTACGATGCAGCTCTCAACTTACTCTGGACCGGAGCATTCGCTAATCCGGTTTGCAACGTGGTAACTTTTCCTGTTGATGTAACTTTCGACTCTACCGGAAGTTTGTATGTTCTGGCAAGATCAATTCCGTGTTCAAGTACAACTATTTTAGCAAAGTTCACACCATCATTGGTTGGCATAGAAGACAGAGAAAATCAGTCTGAAGTTTTGGTATATCCAAACCCGGCGAACGAATACTTCACAATTGAGCTTCCAAGCCCCGGATTTGCAAGTGCAGAGGTTCTGATCATGGACATCACAGGCAAACCAATCCGCTCATTTGTTATGAACGGTTCTGTTCTTAATGTTCCCACATGCGATCTTCCAAGCGGAATGTATTTTATCCGTATATCTTCAGACGCAAGAGAAACGATAACATTAAAACAAATAATTCAAAAATGAAGAAGCATCTTCACGTTATTATTATCGCTTTACTACTAGCAATAAGAGGTTCA
The DNA here is from genome assembly GCA_046046005.1 of Bacteroidota bacterium. Lineage (GTDB taxonomy): Bacteria > Bacteroidota > Bacteroidia > Palsa-965 > Palsa-965. The sequence goes on from JBJOKQ010000199.1 coordinate 2,581, forward strand.
GCCCAAACATCGCAAGACAGCATAGCTACTCAAATCGGTGACTTCATTTTGGTTTCTAACGAAACGATCTATGAAACGGTGCAGATTGTGGAAGATTCAACACAGACAATTGACGGCGGTGAAATGGAAATCGTTTCATTGACTGAAGGAAGAGCGATGCAAAACGAAATGAGCAATTCAGCGCTCTCTGAATTGTTGCTGAGTTTAGCGCCTAATCCTGCAAACGGCGATTGTCAAATTCTGATCGAGAACTACTCTGGCTGCGTATCCTATATGGTTTCAGATGTAACAGGAAGAATTGTTTATAGTTCGAATACATTAGTATACGATTCACAAAATTCAACATTGCCTTCATCATTATGGAGAGCGGGCGTTTATGTTGTGAATATTAAGATCGAATCGGATACCAGAACGGTGCGATTGGTGGTGGAGTAAAAATTTTACTTCAGTCCTTCAATAGCAAATTAATCTCCTCTGCAAGCAGCGGTAAATCACGAATAACAATTGACCAGATAATATCCGCAGACACGCTGTCGTACCCGTGGATTATGCGATTCCGCGTGTCGACTATTTTCCTGGCATGTGTAATTGAAATTTCAGGTCTGACAGAAAGAATTCGCCCAACCGCCTCGCCAATGATTTCAATGTTTCTTTCAATGGCCCTCTGAGTTTTCAGATCCTTTCGAAACAGAATGAAATCTTTCTTGTCCGGGAGAAATGAGTTAATCTCCTCGATTGACTGATGAATGTCAATTAACCACGTTTTGATTTCACTTTCCATAAACCAAAACTTTGGTTTTATCAATCTCTTGTCTGAGATATGGATTTCTAATTGCCTTGGATTCCAGCAAATCAATATGCCTTCGGAGCAGTTGTTCCAGCTGAAATTTCAATTTGAAGTAGCGATCGGAATATTCAATCGGGTCGGAATCATCGATGTCTACAAGCAGATCAATATCACTTTCAGAGTTGAATCGCGTGGTTGTCACTGACCCGAACGCAAAAAGCGATTTGACGCCTATTTTGGCACAGAGCAACTTTATTTGATCATTATGATTTGCGAGATATTCCACAAGTATAAAGTTACAAATTAGGAGCCAACTTTGAATTTCAAATCTTCTCCCTCACTTTCGGCGCGTCTGTTCCTTGCGGTTCTTTGTCTTGTCGCCCCCAGCCGATATGCCACGCCGCGCTCACCTGAACTTCATATTTCGTTCCTGCAAACGGACTGTTGATGTTCGGGTCTTCTACTTGTAAGGGATAAAGAAAGGGAACTGCCGCACGCACATCCAGATACAATCGCTCGTGAAGCAACGCAAACTGCCAGCCGAGGTGTGATACTGCTCCAACAGCGCGAAACTGATTCATGCCAGAGTACGTCCATCGCTGCTCCGAAGTCTCTGATTTGTAGGTTACAGTTTGACGCTCTGTTACGTTCATGAAGCTTCCTTCTATTCCTGCATGCGGACCGGAGAAAGCTCTGCGATCCAACGTATCGTTACGACGCAAATAAACAGTGAGCCCCGCGCGCCATTGATAACCTTCGTACTCCGAATCAACGGCTTCGAGATACGATCCTGCAGGTTTTGTTGCGGGTTCTACAACAGCACTTGAGCTGAGTTCTCCTTTCAGAATATTATTATCCAATTGGTCTGCAGGCAAAAACTGATTGTCTGTTCCTTTAGCAAAACCGTAATTGATGTTATACGTTGCACGACGATAGCCAATGGAATAGCCTCCCATGTACATGTCTTTGTGCAGACCTTTCGCATAATGTCCATACAGGAAGTGATACACTTTGCGTTGCTGCGCAGATGATTCAATAACGAAGAACAGGCAGAGCAACAGGAGCGCAGCTTTAATAAGCGCAGAACGTTTCAGCGATTCGATAACGAGCGGAGTGAAGGAAGAATTTTTATGCATTCATTACGAAGGGTTGCGTAACAGGGGGAGAATGCAGTTACAGATTGTAATCGCGGTTATAATTTCTTGATTTTTATTTTGTCTCCAACGTGCAGCACAACTTTGCTGCCGTATCCGTTGAGTCGTTTCAACTCATCAACAGTGGTTCCGTTAGCCTGTGCGATGCTCCAGAGAGAATCACCTTTTTTCACAGTGTAATATTTGTACGTTCCGCTACCCGAAGTTGCGTTGTCCGCTTTCACAGGATCTTTTTTCACTGCTGCGGTTTCCTGTGTTTTCGGTTGCTCTTTCGGAGTTTGCACAGGTGCTTGTGCCGGTGTGTAAATCGTTAACTTCTGTCCGGGCTTGAGATAATTGCTCGACAGATTATTCCACGCCCTGATTTCTGCAACGGAACACTTGTACTTCTTCGCAATGGAGTTGATGTGCTCTCCTTTCTTGACGGTATGTGTTTTCTGCACTTGCTGTACAGTCATGGCCATCATGGTGGAATCCGTATTCACATAATTGTAAATCTTCTGTTCGTTCATCACGAAGTTTCCTACTTGCGAATTAGGAAGTGTAAGTGTGAAAGGAGTTCCGGTTACAGAAACAGGCACAACGCCCATCTTGTACATAGGATTCAGAAATGCTAATTCATCATACGGAATACCGAGAACTGCTTCGAGTTGAGTGAAATTCACCTGCTGCTTAATGCTTACTGAATCCACATCGTAGAATGTGGCACGAGGAGCAATTGCATACAGGTTGTGTTCCTGATGATACGTCATGATGTACGTTGCAGCAATGAACGCAGGCACATACGCTTGTGTTTCGCGTGGCAGAAACGGACGGATTTCCCAATAGGTTTTCTTTCCGCCGCCTGCGCGACGAATGGCTTTGTTGATATTGCCCGGACCTGCGTTGTATGCCGCAAGACAAATCTGCCAATCGCCGTAAATGCGATAGAGATACTGCAGAAACTCACACGCCGCCACAGTTGATTTGTAAGGATCGCAACGTTCGTCAACGTAAGATGTGATTTCAAGATTGTACATCTTTCCTGTTGCATACATGAACTGCCAGAGTCCGCGTGCGCCTGCAGGAGAAGTTGCATTCGGATTCAACGCCGATTCAATTACAGCAAGATGTTTCAATTCGAGAGGAAGATTGTACTTGTCCAATTGCTCTTCGAAAATCGGATAATACAATTGAGAAAGTCCGAGCATGCGCTCTACAAGATGACGGCGTTTGTAGGCGTAGAGATCAATGTACGGCTGAACTTCATCGATGTAAGCGAGATCGAAAGGCGATTGCGCATCCAGCATATTCA
>JBJOKQ010000200.1:0-5784 GCA_046046005.1 Bacteroidota bacterium
TACGGCTTGTGCTGCAACATTCACAGGCAACCACAGGTAAGATGTTCCGCCGGAGCCGTTAAGAGTTGTTGATTGACCTGTACACAAATTCACTCCGGAACCCGCATTCGCAACAGGAATAGGATTCACCGTGATGTAAGTTGTCTTTGTAAGTGATCCTGAACCGCTCGAATTCGTTGCAATCAATGTAACCGCATAAGTTCCCGGTGCATTATAACAAATGTTTACAGGGTTCTGAACATTCGATGTCGCTGTAGCTGCTCCGCTGAATGTCCAACTCCATGTTGTTGGATTGTTCGTTGTATTGTCAATGAAATTGATACAATCACCAACACACAACACGGTGTCACTCGCAACGAAATTTACATTTGGTGTAGCGCATGGAACAACAGTAATCGTAACACCGCTTGTATTCGTACATCCGTTCGCATCCGTTCCTACAACTGTGTAGGTTGTAGTTGCCGCAGGTGTGACATTCACAGGCGAACCGGAGATGTTACCGGGATTCCACACATATGTTGAAGCGCCGGAGCCGGTAAGTGTTGTACTCTGACCAACGCAAATATTTGTTGGATTTCCGCTGGCAGTTACTGTAGGAAGCGGATTAACTGTGAGTATTTGAGTTGCTGTTGAACTGCCGTTCACATTTGAAGCAGTAAGTGTAATTGTGTACGTTCCCGCTGTATTCCAGATTACGCCGGTAACATTCTGCGAAGTTGAAGTCGCAGGAGTTCCGGAAGGGAATGTCCACGACCATCCTGTTGGAGATCCCGTAGAAACATCAGTGAAATTCACAGAAGAACCAACACATATGCTCGACGCACTCATGTTAAACGCGGCAACCGGCCCGGGACAAGGATTCACATAAATCGTGATCTGCGCAGTATCTGTACATCCCGCAGCACTTGTTCCCGTAACAGTATAAGTTGTTGTCGCCCCCGGAGTAACACTTACGGATGAACCTGATAAATTTCCGGGTTGCCAGTTGTACGTGTTTGCTCCGCTCGAACTTAATGTAGTGCTCGCTCCTGTACACAACGTTTGTTGAGATGTCGTCGCAGTGACCGTCGGTGTAGGATTAACAGTTATCACCTGTGTTGCGGTCGAACTTCCGCTTCCATTCGTTGCGGTGAGTTGCACGGTATAAGTTCCGGCAGTACTCCACGTTACTCCTGTTACATTTTGCGTACTTGCAGTTGGTGGTGTACCGGAAGGAAACAACCACGCCCATGATGTTGGTCCGCCTGTAGAGTTATCAGTGAAGTTTACTGTTTGTCCGATGCAAACGTTCGTTGCACTAGGAGTGAATGCAGCTACAGGTGGCGCAGAGGTTGGGGCTATGATTGTGATATCATCTACAGCGAAAGAAGGATCTGTCCCTACTCCATCGTCATTGTTCATCCAATGAAATGCAATTCTTACGTTGGGATTGTTGTTCGCTGAAACCGGCAAATTGACTGTGCGTGATGTCCACAAACCTTGACCGCCGCAACCTGTCAACGTTTTCGGCATGTTGTCAATCATTGTCCATGTAGTTCCGTCGAAGTAATACAATTTTGCATCGTCCAAAATGCCCTGACCATTTTCAATGTAATTGAAATTCACTGTCAGATTCGAATATCCCGTACAGTTTACCACCGGTGATTCACACCGTCTGTTTGCTTCCGGACAATAAAATATTCCACATAGGCCACCGGCATCATAGGCCGCACCGCCATTTGGAAAAAATACACTTGTTACGTGCAATGTGTTATTCCCATTGTTGGCTACGCCGCAACTACCCGGCGCACCAAGATTCGGAGTAATTCCTCCTCCTTCAGCGGCACTGATTGTGAAAAAATTGGGATCTGCACCTTCTGTGCCGGTTGGAACATTCAGAGTCCAACCTGGTCCGCCGGTTCCCCAGTTTTCAGAAAAAACTGTGGTTTGCGATTGCAGTTCGGTTAATGAGAATAATATTCCTGCAGCGAAGAGTAGAGTTTTACGCATAGGATTGGTTTGTGTGCTTCACCAATATACGCGGAATTTCCCATGCAGTTACATTCTGTTCAAATCTTCAGCAGAAATTCCATAGTGTCAAATCGGTCAGCGTAATCACTCATCGATGGATTCTGGGCTTCACCGAATCGCACAGCATTTTCATCCATGATTTCAGATACGACACATTGTATTAAATCCCGATCGGCAGACAAACGTTTTTTGACGTCTTGCAAGTCAGCGTAGTACTCGTAGAACAACACTCCCGGCGGCGATGCAATAGCGATATCCTGTTTTATGATCAGAAAATTATTGTCGAGTAACGGCTCGCTGTTAAGCATATAAACCGTGCGATTATATTCGTAGTTGTTCATGTATTTGCGATTCGACATTGCTTCATCGGAATAGTGAAAAACCGATTCGAACAATGAATCAAATTTGTATCCTTCCGGCACGAACAGCTTGGTAACATTGCGACAACCTAAGCCGTAGTATGTGAATACATCTTCCCCCAACATTCGGAGTTGATCTTTCGACTCATTCCCACTGAGCACGGCAACACTGTTTCGGTTGCGTCGGATAACATGCGGATATTTAGAAAAATAATATTCGAAATACCGTGATGAATTATTACTTCCCGTTGCAATCACCGCATCTGCGTGTAGCAATTTTTCATTACTGAAACGGATATGCGCGTTCAACTGCGGTTCAATCTCAATTAATATTTCAGCGAGCGCAGGTAACAGCAAATCGTCATCAGCAGATAACTTGCCCAGAAAGTCATGACCGCAAACTAACGTATGCATGAAATCATCAAATCCGGCAGCAGGAATATTACCGGCGGCAATTACGTACACAGTTTTACCACTGAATTTATCTGGTAACGAGTATGGAAGTAACCATTCTGTTAACTTTTCAGAGGTCAGATTCTCCGCAAGTCCACGAAGCCTGTGTTCAACGTTCACCACAGTGAACCACGCATTTCTTATACCGGCCTTTTCTATCAGCAACAGCATCTTTTCACCGGATTTCAGGGACGGCTTCTTATCTAGAATCATTCTAAGTTCACGTCCGAGCTTCTCAAAAACGTCAATTCTGGCTTTACCGGTCATTCTTTCTATTATTTTTGGCCTGCAAAACTAACAATTAAGCTCTTCAACTATGGCTATCAAAATCACTGAAGAATGTATCAATTGCGGTGCATGTGAACCGGAGTGTCCGAATAACGCAATTTATGAAGGTGGCGCTGAATGGCGTTTTTCTGACGGCACAACCGTTAAAGGAATGTTTACAGGTAAAACCGGTCTTACTGCTGACGCAGATGCTTCGCAGGAGCCTGTTAGCATGGATTTCTACTACATCGTTACAGACAAATGCACAGAGTGCGTAGGTTTCCACGACGAACCGCAGTGCGCTTCAGTTTGTCCTGTTGACTGCTGCGTGGATGATGAAAACCACCGCGAATCAAAAGAAGAATTGACAGCTAAAAAAGAATCGCTTCACGCATAATTCTTTTTTGTCTTACACAATAAAATGCCATCTGGTTTATTCCACGATGGCATTTTTCTTGTTTATGAATACTGTAACTTCACGCATCCCGTTATAAGCTTATGCTGAATCGCAATTCTCTCTTCATTCTACTTTTGCTGCTGGCAGGAATCAGAAACCTTTCCGGTCAAAACACGCTGCCCGCTCTTGAGGATACCCTGAAGAAATACGGTAAGAGCATGTTCAAGGGAACCGACGCGGAGAAAACCTCAGCGAACACACGATTCATCAACACACTGCGAAAAGCACTTGAAGATCAGGATGCTTTCAACTACCCATTCGACTCACTGAAATTCATTGCCAGACTCAACGCACCGGACAATGCTTTCCGGATTTTCAATTGGAATATTCCGCAGGACGACGGAACGCATAAATACTACGGATTCATACTTGTTGATCAAGACGCGATTCAGAATAAGAAAACGAAAAAGTCTAAACTGAAAAATCAGGGACGCTACGTTGTTTATGAATTAACTGATCAATCCGATTTCATCAAAACTCCTGAAATGGCAATGTTGAATTGCGATAAATGGTACGGAGTATTGTATTATAAAATCATACTCAATTCTTATAAGGGTAAGAAATATTACACGCTGCTCGGATGGGATGGTAATACCAAACTCACTTGGAAAAAAGTAATTGATGTGCTTACTTTTTCCAAAGAAGGTATTCCCGTTTTCGGTGAAGAAATGATGTTTCAGGTGAATCGATTGTCTAAGCGCAGAGTGATTTTCGAATTCAAAGCGGAATTGATCATGACATTGAAATACGAAGACAAAAAACAACGTATTGTTTTCGATCATCTGGCTCCTGAAGTTTCCGGCGCTGAAGGAATGTATCAATTTTACACCCAAACCTTTTCTTACGATACTTACAATTTCAAGAAGGGAAAATGGGTGTACAAGCCGGATGAAGATATCAGGAATCCGAAATCGAAAAAAGACGATCAATACACCGCTCCGGACAACGGGCCGAAATAGGTCTTGTTAAAATTCGCCAATCGGTTATGGATTTTTAACGCGTTATGCATCCTGCGTTTGAACAATAACAGAAAAATGAAAATCGTTTTTCCGTTATAAAAAACGCAACGCCATGAAAACCCGTTCATTCATTCCGATTATCGCATTCACAACTCTTGTGCTTGGTTCCTGCGGCTCTGCAGACTACTATGCAGAATCGAAACATCTTGCCGATTCAACTTCTTCCGGAAACTACGCGCCTCCATCTACAGCTGCAGAAGAAAAACTGCAATCGCAAGTATCGAAACTTTATGATCCGGACGACGCTGCTAAAGATTCAATTGGCAATGTGCTGAAAACTTCAGCCGCTTCTCTGACAAGAATTGATAGCACGCATTTGTTTGTTCGAACAGCCGATGTTCGATGCCGGGTTGATGAAGTGGAAAATGCAACTTATCAAGTTGAATATGCCGTGCGTCAACTGGGCGGTTATGTAAACGACACACGATTGTCAACTTCTCAAAACTGGCAGCACGAAGTGCGAACCGCCCCTGATTCAATCAAACGCAGCTCCAGCTATCATGTGGCGAATAACCTTATCATTCGCGTTCCGGCTAAAAACCTGGATAGCCTCTTGTCTGCGCTTGCCCCGATGGTGAAATACATGGATTACCGCAACGTCAATGTCAGCGACATCACTCTGGATCAATTGGCAAAACAACTCGAGCAAAAAAGATTGGCCGCTTACAACGCTATGTTGCAAAGCAAAGTGGTGGATCATAACGTGAAACCGGACAAACTTATGAACGCCGCTGACGCAATGCTGGCTAAACAGACTCAATCGGATAACGCGTACCTCGAATCACTTCGCCTCTCCGATAAAGTTGAATTCGCCACTTTAAATCTTCAATTGTATCAGCCCGAAGTAATCACCACGTCAATGATATTCCTTGAAGAACCACAGGCTCCATACACAGCGTCAATAGGTGCTCGTTTGCTCAATTCACTTGAAGCTGGCTGGACAGGTTTCAGTTATCTCTTGTCCGGAATTGTTCTCCTGTGGCCATTGTGGCTCATTGGCGGAATCACATGGATTTTGATTCGACGTTGGCAGCGCCGCCGCGCAATAGCTTCCTGAAAGTAAGCTTAAGTTTTATCACATCCTCCAGCGTGGAACGTCTTATTGATGTTTCACGCTTTTTCATTATGAATTTCACAACGCATACGCTGAACAATTTGTAGTTTTGCACCTCAATATCTACACAAATGTCAGCTACTGTTCTCACAAAAAAAGTACACA
>JBJOKQ010000201.1:0-5738 GCA_046046005.1 Bacteroidota bacterium
GTGCACCGTTCTGTAATCCTTTGATTCCGCGGAGATCTACAGTGAATGTTTTACCTCCGAGTACGAGATGAACTCGTTTGCCCCTGAATTTCATTTCGAGTTGGCCGCCGTGACTTTCAACAAGAGAATCCGTACGAAGCGAGAATTTTCTGCTGGTGTTACTCATCCAGATGAAAAGCAGAGTTGTTGCAAGACAGAATCCACTGAGAAAAATAGACGGTCCTGCGTCGCCAGTGCTGCGATACGCAAAGTAACCGGCCGGAGAACAAGCCAGAAATACGAATGCAATAATTAAATACACAATGTATTGCGTTCTGAATTTCTTCTTTTGTTTATCTGTGAGATAACCTCTGCGGTTGGTTTCGTAGTCGATGTCGTTCAGTTCCACGGTATAAAATTGAAAAATTTCGGGTATTCCCGCGTTGAAAATGAAAAATTCATTTCACGATTCTTTCAATCTTCAAGCCAACCTGTAACAGTACGTGGATTGTCGAGGTAGTAAACGGTGTACGATTTGCCGTTTTCAATACCTGCAGACTGGTTTTTCAGCAGGAAGAAACTTTGCTCTCCGATGCGAAGCAAACGATGTCGTTTACCTGACTCTTTGATTTCCGCGTTACCCGAAACCTTGTTAATCGTGTTGCCGTCTTTTTTGATTTTCAGATATCCGACGGCCGTGTAAACATATATGGAGGAGAATAACGCACCTCCACCCATCCAGATCGCGGTTAGCCAGTTCCATTTCATGTTGGTCATCATAACGGATACGAAGACCAGGACTACGAATATTCCTGCTACCAAAAGCTGACTGTAACCGTATCGTTTGAGATGGGAATATTGCAGATCGGAGAGCGACCCGGAATCGTTGAGTTGAATTTCTTCAACGCTTAATAATTTCATTTTGTATATCCGGTTTTAGAGTGTGCCAATATAATCGGTCAGGATTCAAACTATTATCTTGACGGTATGATGAAAATCGATTTGGATCGGAGATCAAATATCGGAAGAACTTTGTTTAAAAATTTGAATATTCCGTCGTACTGATCTGCACAATTTCCGGCGTCACTTTTTAACGATTAATAATTTCATTAACATATTCTCAACAAGCTTAATGAAACAGTCTAAAATACTGTCAAAAATGACGCACGGCAGAAGGTATTCGTTCTTGACCTGATCCATCTGCTTTTTCGGTTATTACTTGCCGTATTTTAGTGCACCCTAATAAACACAAGAACATGAAATTAACAACTACACGACTGGCAGCATGCGCCGCTTTAAGTCTGGTTTTGCTTGGTGGTAAACTTACCGCCCAGAACGTAAACGTAACCGGTGCGCTTGTCGGTAACGGAACTTATGCAACTGTTGGTGATGCATTCACAGCGATCAACAGCGGTGCGCAGACAGGAAGTATTATTACTGTTGCTATTGTCGGAAACACAACTGAACCTGCTTCTGCAGTATTGAATGCGGGAGCATGGAGTCAGGTAACAATAGTTCCTTTCGGAGGTGCGGCCCGTACAATTAGCGGAAGCGTTGCCGGTCCATTACTTGATTTCAATGGTGCGGACAATGTTCTTGTTGACGGATTAAATTCAGGAGGAAATTCACTTACAATCAGTAATACTGATGTTACCGGGAATACTGTGCGTTTTATTAATGACGCACACATTATCTCTGTACAAAATGCTTCGTTACTCGGAGCAGGTCCTGCAACCGTGTTGCTTTCAACCGGAACACTTACCGGGAACGATACGCTTACAATTAACAACTGTACGCTGGATGGTAACGGTAGTGGAAATCCAACTGTTGGGATTTTATCTGCAGGGACAGCCGGAATGGATAACAGTACAGTCGTTATTTCCAATAACAACATCGCGAATACTTTCAATGCATCTGTAGTTACTGCTGCGATTCAAGCGCAGTCGAACAGCTCAGATTGGACAGTAAGTACAAATCGTATTTATCAAACTTCTGCACGTATCTATACAACAGCGAACACGCATCGCGGAATTCTCTTGCAAGCAGGGAACAATCATTCTGTTACCGGAAATATTATCGGTTATGCAAGTCCAACACAAACCGGTGTGTATTCGATGGGCGGAACCATTGCAACGCGCTTCGTTGGCATTGAATTGAGTGTTGGAACGGTAACTGCAAGTTCTGTTCAAGGGAACACAATTTCTTCGTTTACGTTAGGGACGAGCAGCGGTGCTGCCACTACCTACGGTGTTTTTTCAGGAATTTATGTAACTGCGGGAAGTGTTAATATCGGAACCGTAAGCGGGAATACAATCGGGTCTACAACCGGTACAGGGAACATTGTTGTTACCAGTACAACAACACAGGCGTTACTAGCGGGAATTGTTTCAACTTCTACAGGTGCGATTGCAATTCAGAATAACACCATTGGAGCATTAACGTCCTCGGGTGCAACCGCAGCCGTAGCCGGAGGAATAATGGGTATTAACTGCGCAGGTGCTGCGTCGTCAATGATCATTTCAGGAAATACAATCGGTAATACAACGGCAGATAACATGAGAGGTGGAACTTCAGGTTTAACCACCGGCTCATCTATTGTTTCCGGAATTTATTTGCCGAGCACACCGACAAGTACAACGATCACGAACAACGTGATTCGTAACTTATCTTCTTACGGTTCAGGAACAGGTGGATATGTGCGAGGTATATGGACAGCAACAACTACAACGGCTACTGCTACAATGACAATCAGCGGCAACACGATCAGTACGTTGACTACAAATTCCAGCTTTACCGGAATCGGCAGTGGATTGGTTAGTGCATGCGGTATTCACATGCTTTCAGCTGTAGGTGCAAATATCAATAATAACGTCATCAGTGATATTTCCAACAACTCTGCTGCTACGACAAATATTTTTGTAGTTGGTATTTCTGTGGCAGCATCTGCTGTTACAACAACTCAAGGAACAACTGTTTTTAACAACAGAATTTATAATCTCAGAAACGGAGGAACCGGCACAACTGCTACATCACCTCCGACGGTTGTCGGAATTTCCATTCGCTCAGGGAATGCAGCAACTACTATCTACAACAATATGATTTCGTTAGGTAGCGGTCAAACCACCAACACGGCCTTCGTTGGAGTTCTCGGCAACCACGGATCAACTCCGAATCCAACAATCGTTAATATTTTCAATAACTCGATAAACATTGAAGGAGTTGCGACGTCAGGTGCACATAGTTCATTCTGCATCAATCGAGGAGATCTGACTGCTACAGCCAGAACAATTCCTTACGATATCCGCAACAACATTCTAACGAATAGCCGCACCGGCGGGACAGGATTTCATTTTGCAATCAGTAATAACTTCAACGTTGCGACAGCGCAACCAACAGGTTGGTCTTCCAATTACAATGTTTTGAATGCAAACGCTGCAACCGTTGGATCATGGAATGGAAATCTGAATTTCGCGAACTGGCAAGCAACTGCCGCATCAGATGGTAGTAGTTATTCCGGCATCAGCGTTGTGTATGTGAACAGTGCTACAGATTTGCATTTGAACATGGGTGTAACGCCGACAGTACTTGAATCCGGCGGAACAAACATCGCGACTTATACAACGGATATCGATGCACAGAATCGTCCGGGCCCAACGGGGTCGGTTAATGGAGGTGCTTTCGCATACGATCTTGGTGCTGACGAATTCGATGGAGTTTACCTCGATGTAAATGCGCCGACAATTACTTATACAGCCTTAACATTCATCTGTAACACCAATGATCGTACATTAACAGCTACAATCTCCGATTTCACAGGTGTGCCAACAACCGGCACTTTACGTCCGCGTATTTACTTCCGTAAAAATGCGAATGCATGGGTATCAGCTCCGGGCACATTGATTACGGGTAATGCATCAAACGGTACTTGGGATTTCCTGATTTCTTCTGCGGCCATGGGCGGACTTACAATCGGTGATGTAGTATCGTATTACGTCATCGCACAGGACATCGTAACTCCAACACCGAACATCCGTTCGAATCCTTCCGCAGGTCTTGCGGCTACTGATGTTAACACAGTAACAACAGCACCAACTACTCCGAATTCATATGCTGTTTCCGGTACGCTAAGCGGAACTTACACTGTGGGTGCAACAGGAACTTTTCCTACGCTAACAGCCGCAGTGAATACATACAACAACAGTTGTTTGTCAGGTGCTGTAATTTTCAGTTTGATTGATAATACTTATCCATCTGAAACATATCCGATTATCATTACAGCAAATCCGAATGCAAGCGCTACGAATACATTGACGATTAAGCCGGCTACAGGCGCTAATCCTGTATTCAGCGGATCATCGGCAACAGCTATTCTTACTCTTAACGGAGCAGATTATGTTACTATCGACGGTACAAACGGTACGACTGCCAACAGCACCTGTCCCCGTGTAACCGCTTCACGTAACCTTACGATTGAAAATACAAATACATCAACCGCAAGCGCAGTTGTTGCTTTGACAACTACTTCAGGTGGAGATGGAGCAACAAATAACCGCATCATGAATACGTTGATCAGCGGAAACGGAAGTTTAACTACCGGCGTAGCTGTAAACCTTAGCGGTCCGACAATCGGAAGCGGAACAGGCGCTAACGGGAACAATAACAACCAGATTGTAAACAATAAAATCATCAAGGCGCAGGTGGGAATTTTCTCAGCAGGAAGTTCAATCACAACGAAGAGTTTGAATAATACTTACTCTTTGAATGCGCTTGATTCAACCGGAACTAACGGCATCGGTCGATTCGGAATGATGTTGTTGTATGAAGATGCACCTGTAGTAAGCTACAATCGCGTTGCGAACATTGTGAACACGGCGAGCTCAGATGTGTGCGGTATTTCACTTGGATCTAACGCACTTTCGAATTCGGTAACTACGGGCGCTGAAACGTCAAATGGAATTATTGAAGGTAATGTCGTTGATAGCATTCGACAGACAGGTACGTATTCTGCCGGCGGAATTTTTGTTGCCGCATGCGCAACAGGAGCTACTGTGGTTCGGAATAACATGGTGAATCAGGTGTTCACGAACGGAACTGCAGGTGATTTTGGAGTTGGAGTTTATTATGGTGGCGGAGCAGGAACTTTCACAATGTATAACAACACTGTTGTTGTTAACGGGACAGCGCTTACCGGAGGTTCCCAACCGAATACAGCGCTCGCTATTAACGGTACAACACCAACAATTGATATTCGCAATAACGTTTTGGTATGCGGAGGAAGCAATGGCTTCAACGGGAATACCGGTATCGGACTTGCGTATTCAAGTACTTCAGGAAACTATGCGAATATGATTTCTGACAACAATGATATTTTCGTTGCAGGAACAACACCTGTTGTTGGTCGTACAGGCAGTTTAGTAACAGGAACTGTTCGTACTACATTAGCGGATTGGCAATTAGAAACCGGTCGCGATGCAGCTTCCGTAAGCGTGTTGCCTAACTTCGTGAACGCACCAAACGATGTGCATCTGGTTGCAGGATCGAATCCTTTATTGGAAGATGCAGGCGCTGTTCTGCCAAGCATTACCAATGATATCGATTGCGATTCACGCAATACTTGTACTCCTGATATCGGTGCTGATGAATTCGGTACTCCGCGTGAAGTGGCGTTGAAAGGTAACGGATTGACAATTGCTGATGGTGATGTGACTCCGATCTCAGGCGACTTTACACAATTCGATTCAACTTCAGTTTGTAACGGT
>JBJOKQ010000202.1:0-5730 GCA_046046005.1 Bacteroidota bacterium
ATTCGCCCTTAACTCCATGTATTTTCCTAATTTTACCACTTGCATTTAAGCCTGTTGACAGGCGATTTTTATGTGGTCTAAACTTTCTCATTTCATATTACGGCAACGCTTGCCGTTGCTCATATTCATAATTCTGATCACAGGATTCATGGGTTATTGGGCAGTAACGCGTCTCGAACTTTCATATCGTTATGCGCGTGTTTTGCCGGAAGACGATGAAATGGCGATTGCCTATGAGAAATTCAAAGCGCGCTATGGTGAAGACGGCAATGTGATGTTAATCGGGTTTCAGGACAGTGCCATGTTTGAACTGAGCAAGTTTCAGGATTGGTATGATCTGTCTGAATCAGTAAAGAAAATTGAAGGTGTACAGGATGTAATGTCTACTACACGATTGTACAATCTTGTTCGCAACGATTCGCTTACAAAATTCGATGTTGTACCTGTTGTTCAATCGCGACCGAAAACTCAGGAAGAAGCAGACAGTCTGAAAAAACAGATTTGGCGTTTACCATTCTATGATGGTCTGATCATCAATAAAGACAGCATGGTGACGGTGATGCTTATCACGTTCTCTCAGCATACTCTTCACACAAAAGATCGTGTGAACATTGTTAATCAGATCAACGACAAAGCCAAGATTTTCGGTGAGAAGCACAAACTGAGAATGTATTACTCAGGTATGCCGCACATACGTGCACAATACATGCAGAAGATCGGTGGTGAGATGCAATTGTTTCTCATACTGTCTATTGCAGTTACAGCTTTGATTCTTTTCATTTTCTTCCGCTATTTCAACGCAGTGTTTTTCTCTCTGCTCGTTGTAATTGCCGGTCTTGCAGTGTCCGTAGGAACTATGGCTTTGTTCGGTTATAAAATCACTGTACTCACAGGAATGATTCCATCGCTCATTGTGATTATAGGAATACCGAATTGTATATTCCTTATCAACAAGTATCAGGAAGAATATGCCAAGCACGGACAGAAAGCCAAAGCGTTGGCACGCATGGTGCAAAAAGTGGGTTTATCGAACTTCCTTGCAAACATGACTACTGCAATTGGTTTCGGAGTTTTCTACTTCACCAACAGCAGCATGCTTGTTGAGTTTGGTGTAATAGCCGCAGTGAATGTCATGAGCACGTACTTCATTGCTCTGATTTTAACTCCGATAATATTCAGTTATCTGCCACCGCCTAAGCCGAATCAAACGAAACACCAAAGCGGAAAACGGATCAACCGCATTCTTGACCTCGTAAGTTATCTCGTTCACAATCACAGAAAGAAAATTTATCTGACCGTTACATTGCTGACTTTGATTTCAGCGATCGGTTTCAAATATATTTCGGTGGTTGGTTATGTTGTGGATGATCTTCCGCAAGATGAGCCGGTGTTTCAGGATTTGAAATTCTTCGAACGTCATTTCAAAGGCATACTTCCGTTTGAAGTTGCAGTGGAAGTGAAACCGCGTTTGACTGACAGTATCGTTCAGGAATACAAAGCGAAAGGACTTACGCTGAATCGCAGTGACTTCGCAGCGGACACGCTTGGGCCGAGAAATCTATTTGATCAGGAAGGGCAAGTACTGAAGAACATCGATTCGTTGCAGCGATTCATTACGTCGCAAGGCGCTTTCTCCAAACCGCTTTCCATTGTTGAAGCGTTGAAGTTTTCATATCAGGCGTATAAAGACGGAAAGCCGAAAGCATATCGCTTGCCAAACAACGTTGTGGATCTGAAAGCTCTCGCCGATTACAGCGGAACGGTTAAAGGTCAACAACAGAAATTGAATTCGTTCATCGACAGCACAAGAATGTGGACACGACTCAGTATTCAAATGGCTGATGTAGGTTCAGACAGTTCCAAGAAAATCGTTGCGAAAATCAAACCTGTTGTTGATTCATTGTTCCCTGCTGCTTATTACAAAGTCGATCTTACAGGAAACTCATTAATGTTCCTGCGCAGTTTTGATTATCTCGTACATCACTTGTTCGTGAGTCTTACCATTGCAATTGTACTGATTCTGCTTATCGGTATGATTCTGTTCCGTTCTGTTGCAATCATTGTCCTTTCAAAATTGCCATGTTTGATTCCGCTTGTAATGACGGCTGGTATCATGGGCTTCTTCGGAATACCGTTCAAGTCATCCACGATTCTGATTTTCTCTATTGCCTTCGGCATTGCATCTGACGGAACGATTTATATTCTTACAGAATATCGTCAGCAGTTGCGAAAACTTTCCGCAGCACAAGCTTCCAAAGCAGTAGGACTTGCCATTCAGGAAACCGGATTGAGCATGATTTACACCAACGTAATTTTATTCTTCGGCTTTGCGATTTTCATCTTCTCCGGATTCGGAGGAACCGTTGCGTTGGGAATACTTCTTTCAATTACGCTGATTGTTTCATTGGCAACAAATCTGATTCTCCTTCCATGTATTCTGTTGTCGCTCGAACGTCGTGCGGCAACAAAAGCATTCATGAAAGAACCGCTGATTGAAATTTATGACGAGGAAGAAGACATTGATGCAGACAAGCTGATAATTCAGCCACACGATTCAAATGAAACGCATTAATTCATGAAAGGAATTATTCTCGCCGGAGGTTCCGGTACACGACTTCATCCGCTGACACTTGCTGTCAGTAAACAGCTGATGCCTGTATTCGACAAGCCGATGATTTATTATCCGCTGAGTACTTTGATGCTGGCAGGTATTCGAGAAGTGCTGATCATTTCAACACCTGTTGATGTTCCGCTCTTCGAAAAACTTTTGGGTGACGGAAGTTCGTTGGGTATGAAGTTTGAATATGCTGTTCAGCCCGAACCGAAAGGACTCGCGCAGGCTTTCACTATCGGTGCTGATTTTATTGGCGGAGAGCATGCGGCTTTGATTCTCGGAGATAATATTTTCCACGGCTCTAATCTTTCAGGGACTTTACGCGATGCCCGCAAACGCGTTGAAACCAATGGAGGCGGAATGGTTTTTGCTTATCACGTTCAGGATCCTGAACGTTACGGTGTTGTTGAGTTTGATACAACAGGGCGGGCAATTTCCATTGAGGAAAAACCGAAAGTGCCAAAATCCAATTTTGCTGTACCCGGAATTTATTTCTACGACAATTCAGTAATTGATATTTGCCGGAATCTCAAACCAAGTTCACGTGGTGAATTGGAAATAACAGACGTGAATAAGATTTACCTTGAGAAAGGCAAACTTGATGTAAGCATACTCAATCGCGGAACAGCATGGCTGGATACAGGCACACATGCTTCGTTACTTCAGGCAAGTAATTATGTTTCCATCATCGAAGAACGCCAGGGATTAAAAGTCGGATGTATAGAAGAAGTTGCGTATCGCGCGGGCTTCATTGACAAAACGCAATTACATCGATTGGCAGAGCCGTTGATGAAAAGCGGATACGGACAGTATTTGGTGTCGATTGCGTAAATCATGAACAGCGGAAAAATTAATATTCTCGTCACGGGCGGTGCAGGATTTGTAGGAAGCGCTATGGTTGAAAAACTGGCGCAGAACCCTGACAATTTCATAATCGCGCTGGACAATTTACTGACGGGTTCTCAGGATAAAATTCCTGTATCGGCTCACAACAATATTCGTTTCATTCGCTGTGATGTAAACAACTACACGGATTTATCAGCCGTGATGATGTCGCATCAGTTCAACTACGTTTTTCATTATGCGGCAGTGGTTGGAGTGCATCGTACTTTGGAAAATCCCGTGATGGTACTGAATGATTTGAATGGTTTCCGCAACATCATGGAGCTTTCGAAGAACAGCGGCGTTAAGCGTGTATACTTCTCTTCTTCATCTGAAGTTTACGGAGAGCCCGTTGAGTTGCCGCAAAACGAAGAAACCACGCCTTTGAATTCACGACTTCCTTACGCAATTGTAAAGAATGCCGGTGAAGCCTATCTAAAATCCTATCAACGTGAGTTTGGTTTGGAATACACCATATTCCGATTCTTCAATACTTATGGACCGAAGCAGAGTAAAGACTTTGTGATATCCCGGTTCATTGCAGCTGCGTTGCGCAATCAGGACATTACAATAAACGGTGATGGACTGCAAACAAGAACATTCTGCTTTATCGACGACAACACGGAAGCGTGTGCCAATGCGTTTTACAACAACGATTTCATCAATGACGTGGTCAACATCGGAAGTAATAACGAGATTACCATTCGTGAACTTGCGAGCAAAATCATTGAAATCACCGGGTCAAAATCACAATTGAAATTCGGCCCCGCTTTGGCTGAAGGAGATATGACGCGCAGAATGCCGGACACAACAAAAATGGAAAAGCTCCTGCGCCGTACACCAACTTCATTGGAAGACGGGCTGAAAAAAGTAATTGCAGATACACGATTTATACTTTGATGAATATCCCTAGCTACCAGGAGTTGATCAGTGCGGAACTGGATGTATTCGCAAACTCATTACCGAAAAATCCGGACAATCTTTACGAACCGATTCGTTATACACTAACACTTGGCGGGAAACGCATGCGTCCGCTGCTCACGGTGATGGGCGCAGGTTTATTCACGGACGAACCGGCTCCTTCGTTGCCTGCTGCAATCGGAATTGAGTTGTTTCACAACTTCACGTTGCTTCACGACGACATTATGGACAATGCTCCTTTGCGTCGCGGAAAAGCAACTGTATTTGCAAAGTGGAACAGCAACATTGCAATCTTAAGCGGGGACGCGTTATACACGGAGGCTTTCCGTCAGGTGGCGAAATCGCCTGCTGCTGTGTTACCGCAAGTACTTGATATTTTCACGCAAACAGCGCTTGAAGTTTGCGAAGGTCAACAGATGGATATGGATTTCGAATCTCGTTCAGATGTGTCTATAGAAGAGTACATCCGAATGATTGAATTGAAAACCGCTGTGTTGCTCGCGGGCGCTATGGAAATCGGAGCGTTATGCGGTGGCGCGGAAAAAGCTGAAGCGCATAAGTTATATGAATTCGGAAGAAGAGTAGGAATTGCATTTCAATTACAAGATGATATTCTCGATGTGTACGGCGATCCCGACAAATTCGGAAAACAAGTAGGTGGTGATATTGTATCCAATAAGAAAACATATTTGTTGCTCACAGCGCTGAAGCGTGCTAATGGATATCACAAAGAGAATTTATTGAATTGGTTACAATCTGATGCTAATGATGCGGAAGCCAAAGTAAATGCGGTAAAAGAAATTTACGATGCGTTTGAAGTTCGTAAAGCAGCTGAAGCAGAAATGCACAATCAGTTTTCATTAGGAATGCAGGCGCTGGAAAGTATAAATGCGGATCAAAAGAAAATCGCCGCGATCAAAGCCGTAGCGGAAAGTCTGATGGTAAGACAATACTGAAACAAGCATCACAAAAAAAGCCCTCTCCTTTAACAGAGAGGGCTTTTTCATTTAAGAATATTTGCGATTTACTTCGTCACCGCAACACGTTGCGTTGTTCTGCTTCCGTCAGCAGCAACGATTGTGATCAGGTACATTCCGGAACTTTCAATGTTGATCTGATTCTGAACGTTCGCCTGAACTTTCTGCGCTGCTACAAGTTTTCCTTGCGCATCATAGATCATCATGTCGGCATATGTTGATGTGATCACAGTGAACATTCCATTGTTAGGGTTAGGATAAACACTTACCTGATTCAATTGGTATTCCTCAACACCAATACAGATTTGCACTTCGATTGTGTCTGTTGCAAAACCG
>JBJOKQ010000203.1:0-5711 GCA_046046005.1 Bacteroidota bacterium
CAACGGATCGCTATTGGGAATGGGCAGGATTCTATGCATTGAAAGAAATGCAGGACCTTCTGCTCAATAAAGATGAAATCTATTGGGGCGGAGAAAATCTTGATCCGGACTATGTAGACGAAGAAGATTTCAATTCAGTGCTGCGTGCCGATTTCAAAATTGTTCTGGAAGGTGATATGCTTATTAAAGCAGATACGATGAGCATGCGTCACGGATTGGAAATGCGCTCTCCTTTCCTCGACCAGGAACTGGTGGAATATGTGATGCAGCTTCCGTCTGATTACAAGATCGACAGAAAACACCGCAAAAAAATTCTCAAAGATGCTTGCGCAGATTTATTGCCTGCAGAAATTTTCAATCGCAGAAAGCAAGGATTCGAAGTTCCATTATTGAATTGGTTCCGCGGTGATCTTCAAGGTCTCATTGATGAGTTGCTGGGCAATGCTTTCCTCAAACAACAGCAACTGTTCCATCCGAAGGCCATTGCTCAGTTGAGAAAGCAACTCATGAGCACCAATCCGGGAGACAGTGCCGCAAAAATCTGGGGTCTGATCGTATTCCAAACCTGGTGGAAGAAATACTGCAGTAAGAATATTTAACGGGAAACTGACTTTTTAGACTTCAGGCGTTATACGTTAAGTACAGTTAATCCGTTAAATTTGAGCCATGATCAGATTCCTGAGCATTTTCGCGTTGAGCCTGTTTTTCATTTCCTGCGGTGAAGACAAACCGAAGGAGAAAGTAACTGTAGATACACCGGAAGTGGTAATCGCGGATAGTGCTGATTTCATCTCCGATACAATTGTGGATGCATCCGGAAAACAGGTTATCATCAAGCACGATTGCTCAATCTTACGAAAGAGAATTCCTGCCGACAGTTCACTCGATCAGTTGCAATACGATCTTTCAGAATTGCGATACTGTGTAGACAGTTTTGATTTCCGCTATGTCGTACCTAATCTCCTCACAAGCTGGCTGAGTGAAGAACGCGTGAAAGGAAATACGAAAATCACCTACGGTGATTTCAAAAAGCATTTAGAAGAATTCAAAGCCACTGAAAGCTATTATTTGCTACATGTACAAGTAACAACACTTGATAGTTTACGCTCGATTCCGTTTGATGCAGCCAAATTGCCATCGATGAAGCCGACATTCGGAAAACTCGGAATGACAGAGCCCGAATGGAATGCATTCTCAGGATTTGCCAGAACTTATCCTTTACCTCAAAAGGAAGTTTTCACTTGGGGCGACATGATGGAAGCTTTCGAATCGTATTACAGCCAGTATAACGAATCTCATTAACCGTAAATATGAAGAAGTATTACCTTCTTGCCTGCATTGGTATTTCCGCTCTTGTATTCACTTCCTGCGGTGATGATAAGAACGACAACAAAAGTGATTCTGTTAAAACCGTTCAGTCGGATCCGTTCCGCGAAAGCGTAATGAAACTGCGCCGCAACGGATTCCTCAAGAAGTACAACGAAAAGCAGCTGGATTCATTGATCGATTGGTACAAAAAAGATCAAATGAACGGCATGGCAGATTTGATGATTGCTTCCGGAGATTTGATGCACATTGATCTTTCGTTGGAAGGCCGCGCTCCGCATGAAATGTATCCGATCATCAACGATTCCATCGGTAATCGCTATCCGGATCTGAAAGCTTCCGAAATCAAATCGCGTTACATCACAGAAAAGAAAGCGGATAAAACGCTCGACACCATGTGGATTGTAACCAGTCAGAAATTCGGAAACGCAGTTTACGAACGTCAGCTCTACTGCTTCTCTGATTGGCCTGTAGATGAATTTTATTACCGTATTTACAATACCATGATGGCAGATTCAGCAATGGACACGCGTCTGTATCTCGTCAATTTCTATTGTGATACCTGTCGTGCATTCGGAGATGACGATTTCCTTGGCAATCTCGATTACGAACGAATGGGTTTGATCCGTCTGACTAAGCAACAGGCTGACACTTTGCTCACGATTACTCAATTGATGCTCGAGCCTGAAAAAGAATTCGACATCTACTCTACCAAGAAAGTTGACGATGAACTTAACAAGCTTTCCAAGTCCGGGATTTTCGGTCAGGGCACAGAGAAACTGTTTGATCGCGTAGTGGAAGATGTAAAGCAAACATCCATTTACAGGCAGGAACAGATTCTGGACTTTGCGGATACGTTTTTCTGTCATATCAGTCTGGATACACTGAACGATTACAATCCGTTCGAAGACGCTATCAATGCGCTTGCAGAAGCTTCACGCGGCAATTTCAAACCGAGATTTGTGAGTGATGAACGCATCGGCAACACGAACATTCATCACGTGAGCTTTACGTTCAACGGAGTGAATTATGACAAAGAAATGGAACTGCAGAACGGACTTGTTTCTCCTTACATCGTCGACTTTGTCAACCAAGCATTAATGGAACAAGGGGTGAAAGGCGCATTCTACACTGTTAGCACTTCTGATAACGTGATGATCGCAGTTTACATCGCTGATGAAATATCAGAACAAGCCAAAGGTTGTGGCTTCTTCCCTATTTTCGATAAGGGCGGCGCAATGGAATTGAAGATTGTGTTTGATCAGGCGGGTGTGCAGTAATTACCGGTCACTCTCCACCTTCACCAACTTCTCCGTAAACACATTCGGGCCGGAAACGATAGTGAGGAAGTACATTCCATCTGCCAGCGAATTCAGTTGAGAAATCGTGTAGTAATTCATTGAATTACCCGCTGCGAACATTTGCTGAGAAAGAATCAGCTGTCCGTTGATGTCTGTAATCTGCATACTGATCAGTTGGTCGCGCTGCGAATAGAAAGTGAAAGAGTAATTCTCTTCAAATGGATTTGCTCCGACCTGAACGATTTCATCAGTACCGGATGGAGAGAATGCACTTCCGCTCAGCGTGAGGTTGGCTGCACACAAATCAGGAATTCCGAAACCGTAAGCACTATCCGGATTAGCATACGTACTTCCTGCTTGTCGAACGGTATTCACGATCGTCATGTTGCTCATCGACGGATGCGCTTGCCACAAACACGCTACAGCACCGCAGAGCACAGGAGAGGCGAATGAAGTTCCGTTTCCGGTTTGAATGGTTCCTCCCAAATCAACGATCACACAATTTTCACCGCGAGCGCATGCATCAGGTTTAACACGATTATCGGAAGTTGGTCCATGCGAACTGAAACCGGCAATTGTTCCGCTCACGTTTACAGCGCCGACAGAAAGAATGCTGTCTGCGTCTGCAGGAGCACCGATGTAAAACCAGGAACTGCTGCCTGAATTTCCGGCGCTGTTCACCACTACAATACCGCGTGAAGCTGCATAGTCCGCAGCGCGCGTGCAAGGGGCAATGTCGCCGTTCATATCTGCGTAAGAATGATTCTGCGCCGGATCGTCGAATGTTGTATAACCTAAAGATGAATTGATCAGATCTGCTCCTACGCTATCCGCATATTCAGCTGCGCACGACCACAGATATTCTTCAACAATGTATTCCGTTGCCGCTTCTTCACTTCGCAACAACCAATATTGTGCATGCGGTGCAGTTCCTACAATTGTTCCGGGAATGTTCCCGCCCATGCAGGAAAGCACCATAGCACCGTGTGAATTGTCTTCGTATACGCTCGTATCACCCGCAACAAAATCCCAAGTTCCCAGAATGCGATTGTAAGCATGCAAAGAATCGAATACAGGATGAATATCTACATCACGAAACCCCGCATCTATAACCGCGATTACCATTCCACTGCCGGTATAACCGGCGTTGTGCAGACAAACTGCGCCAATTTGATTCGCCTGATCAAACGCAGTACCGTAATTAAGCATGGTTGATTCCACCGTTCCCGTTGCACGATTTGCTTCGTAAGGTGAAAAAGTCTCGTTGTGCTTGTCTTCAAACATTCCGTCGCCATCTAATCGTGCTCCAACGAATCCAGTTGAAACAACATAAGGAAGCGCTGCGATGGTATTCAAATCATTGGTATCAGATGTGATAATCACAACACCGTTCAGCCATTTCGATTGTGCATGAACGGTAACGCCTGTTGCGGCAACGCCAGCAACATACATCGGTGTTACAGGTAAATCAAGAGAGTCGATTGCGATTCCCTGATTTGCTCTGCGTTGTAATGCTCTTGACGATAAATACGCAGAAGGATTAGATAGCGAATACGGATTGTTGCCTTTATCAGTAAACTGAACCCAATACTTCATTGGAGTTTGCGCAGCAACTTCACTCAACGTAAATGCACACAATGCAAAAAGTAGAATTTTCTTCATAAGTGTTTTATCTCGGACCGTAGTCTACCAATTTAATATTGTAAATCACTCCGGCGTAAATGCGATCAATTACCGAATCGTTACCGACGTTAGTATCTCTAACATCAATTACATTCTTCAAAATCATTCCTACATTCTTCGCATAACGTTCTTGGTAACTGCGGTGATTCAAGCGATTAATTTCTCGTTTCTGTTCAACCAGAACTGTTGAATCGAAACTCATGTTGGCAATCGTAAACGGAGCATCAATGGATTTGTACTTGTAATTCCATGAACCGATTGTATTATACGCATTACCGTTCCAGTTTACATCTTCTCGCGCCGGAAATGCCAAGCGAATGAAGCGTTCATTCTCCTCCATTTTTTCACCGATGTAATTGGTTCGCGTGAACGACCAAACCCGCGACAAATGCCATGGAATGCTGTCGTACGGAAGCGTGGAATCAAAGTCGCGACGATATCGTTCTACACGAATCGCTTCGCGACCTTCGTTGTCTGTAAAATTGGATTCGAGGACTTCCTTCACCTGATAACGGTAATAGAATGTATCATTGAGGAAGTCATCGTAAACGGTGGAATCCACTTCGTAAATCACCCAATGTCCGATTTGCGTTGGAAAATATCCCAAACCGATATCAACAGCCGGGGTTTCTTCTTTACGACACGAAATGAACGTTAAAGCACATGCAAAAGCGAGAAGAAAATTCCGATTCACATGTGATTGCATGAGCTGCATTTTATTTGTCCGACAACGCGCCGGTGGGTTTCACTTCCGTGAATTTAGGAAAATCAATTTTACGATCAATGAATCCTCCTCCAACAAGATCGTCGCCTTCATAGAAGACAGCAGATTGTCCGGGCGCTACACCTGTAACCGGCTGATGGAACACCACGCGGATTTTTCCGTCTTCTTCCGTTAACGTAGCCATTGTTCCTGCGTCCTTGTAACGAATCTTCACAAGCGCCTGATAATTCTCGGGCAACTTCGCATACTTCACAAGATTGTAATCGCGAACCCACATCGTCTGACGTTCGAGTTCTTCTTTAGTTCCGATCACAACCGTATTCGTTTCAGGATTGATGCTCAACACGAACATCGGTTCACCTAAAGCAATTTCAAGTCCTTTGCGTTGCCCGATGGTGTAGAACGGATAACCGCGATGCTTGCCCACGATCGTTCCGTCAGTACGAACAAAATCACCTCCATCCACTTTCGCTTCCAATTCAGGAACACGACGCTTCAGGAATGAACGGTAATCGTTATCGGGAATAAAACAGATTTCATAGCTCTCGCTCTTATTAGCGAGTTCTTCGTAACCCGCTTCAGCGGCCATCTTGCGGATTGCAGGTTTCTCGAATTGTCCCAATGGGAAAATAGTGCGCTTCAGACTTTCCTGTGAAAGTCCCCAAAGCACATATGAT
>JBJOKQ010000204.1:0-5695 GCA_046046005.1 Bacteroidota bacterium
AGAGTGGAATCACTTTTTTAGGATTTTGAAGTTTTAGTAATACTGCTTCAAAGTCGTCAACAATTTCCGTTAAAGGTTCAGCAATAAATTTACCCCCAATTTTCGGATTGTGAACTATGGCATTTCTAAGTTCTCCGTAGTCAATCAGTTTCTCTTTAAAAGCTTTTATTATTGGATTTTTACTGATCCTTATTTTGGAAGAATATGATTGATATTCCTCTCTGTCAATATCCTTAAGAAGTTTATCTACTTTATTGTAAATATCTATAAATCTCTCAGCGTTGTTCATGTGTGGATTTGAAATATTAGATGCAAATGACGAGTAGTTTGGTGGGTAAATACATCGCCAATCCATCCCTGCAATTTACATCATCCAATCTCTCTCTCCAATCATAGCCGTTTGTAAACGGATAAAAACAAAAAAAGCCGCTCTCTCAAGCGGCTCTCATAAATAAATAATTTAAGAAGTTAAATAGATCTTACGGCGCGCGCTTTGCCTCGTGCAAATTCCAACTGTCCGGCGTCAACCATTTTGTAGTCGAGGAAATTCAGCCAGCCCAACGTAATGTCGGAATCGTAATACCAGTAATGCGCATTGATGAAGCCACCGATCTGTGAACGGTTGGCAAACATAATCTCTACTTCTTTCTGCGTTGGTAATCTCCAACCCGGACCGAGTTTCGCACACGCTGCCTGCGCTACATACAACGAAAGCATTCCCGGAAAATCGTTCTTCGCAAATTCAAGGTTTCCGATTTTGGTGGTAATACCAATGATGGAATCACCGAACTGATTCCACGTGCGCACTTTTCCTTTGATCACCACATCGCCTTCAATGCAACGCACGGAGTAACCGCTCATCTTGTTGTGTGTGCCAATGGAAAGGTATTCGAGATTGTTTGTCAACGATACATCCGTTGCTTCATCTTTTCCTGAAGCCGATGCGCTCCACCAGGTTCCCGATGATCCGCGTCCTGAACATTTTCCTGTTTCATGATCGCGTTTGCCTCCGGGTTGCCCTGACCATCCGCTGGCGTTGGTGGGCTCTCCGCTTTTCCAATCGGTCGCTGTTTTCAGTTTGCTCGCGCCTTTCTTTGTGCCCACTTCATCACTCAAAGCTTCCCATTCTGCTTTGGTGGGAATATGCCAACCTGCAGGTGCCAGTCCGCGCGGATCACTCACCGCATACCAGTTGTAAAGCTTCCCGAAGCGCGTATCAATCTTTCCGCTTTCATCAGTGTAATAACACCATGCCGGCTGACGATACACACCCGCAAGAATCCAATCCACAGCAGTCTTCGCCTGCGCAATGGTATCTCCGTTACGGAATGTTACAACTTCAAGATTTTTCTGCATCCAGTTTTGCTTGCCCACTTTCACGTTTTGCGAGAAGAGAGCAGAGGAGAGGAGAATGGTGAGGAGTGTGAGTTTGAGTTTCATTTTATAGTTTAATAGTACACGGAAAGGACGGAAATTACGGATTTGCGCGGATTGATTGTCAGACTGAGCCTCTCGACTTCGCTCGAGACAAGCTCCGCCGAAGGATGACATTCAATCCTCCATAGGATGATTGTTGTTCATGCACCAACGAAATGTCAGACTGAGCGTAGCCGAAGTCTGACTTTCGTCGCGGACGCCGCTTTCTACTGATCTCCTCCGTACGTTTTCCATGCCCAGATTGCTCCTGCTATTACAGCAATTGCACCAACGACCGTAAAGAAAATCTTCCAGAAGCTGTAAGGACGTTCGCCCTGAACTTCTCCGGTTCTTCCGTTGATCATGAAGCGATACACTTTGTTGTTGTAACGGAATGCGCTGATCCAGATCGGCAAGAGAATGTGCTTGAACGTAATGTCGTTGTAGATTACATTCATTGATAAAATCTGCTGCACATCACCGCCAATGTCTCTGCGCACAGTTGAGCGGATCACAGGATCCATGCGGCCTTTGGCTTTTTCAAATCCGCCTTTCACGTCGATCTGATATTGCTCGGCAACAAATCCGCTGAGGAATTGCTCGTTGAATCCTGCGAGATTGTTCAAGTCCCAAGGCTCGAGTTCATTCGCGTATTTATCAGGAAGTGAATTACTCGCCAATACCAATACATCATCAAACTGATCGTAAACCGTTCCGCTTGCGGGCGTCCAGCGCGTTTTCTGCACCTGACGCGTTTGCGTTTTTCCGTTTACAGTGTACGATTCGGTTACGTAGTAATGATCGCCACGCATTCCGGAATACGAACTCACAGTGTTGGAATCGTATGTCCAGTACGGAAGATAAACGCCTTTGAGTTTATCATTCTGTGCGGCGTGTTTCAGATCGTTCGGTGCAAACCACAATCCGTGCAACCATTTCTTGAACGATTCAACACCTTTCTTGAGATCGATGCTGAATGGAAGAACATATTTTGGTGCAATGATGTTTGATGCTGTTCCGCCTTGAATCACGAGCGCTGTTCCGCAGAATGCACAACTGTCTGCCGTTACATTCGGTTTGAGTGTAGTGGAAGCTCCGCAACTGTTGCACTTCACAACGGTTACGTTCATCTTCGGTGCTGCATTCTCTGCAGTGGCAATGAAACTGAGAAAATCAATTTCTTCCTGCTCTACAGGTTTCAGCTGCTCTGTAATTTCATTGTGACAACCGCAATACTCACAGTTGAGACTCATTTGTCCAGGGTGGTATTTCAGTAAGGCTCCGCAGTCTTTACACTTGACCTTGGATTCTACTTCGTGCGTTTTTTCTTCGAATTCGTTTGACATGTTTAGAGGTTCTTGGTTGGATTCTCAGGGGTCAGTTCTTAGCGATCAGCGATCAGGAATTAGCGATCAGCGATCAGAACGAAGCGAACAGTTCTTAGCGATCAGAGATCAGTACCTAGCGATCAGCGATCAGAGATCAGTGGTGATGTCTAAACTATTTCAATAGAAGCAATAAACTCGTTTACTCCCCACTTACACTGATCGCTGTTCGCTGTTCACTGATTACTGATCGCTGTTTACTGATCACTGATCGCTGTTTACCCAACAGGAGGCGGCGGAGGCGGCATCATTGTGAATGCATTCGCCAACTCAGGAACCTGAGAAGCCTGCAACCAACCTGCCATGCCTGTTTTCCAAACGTGTGTTTCTTTTTTCACGGCGCCACTCTGAATCATAGCGCGGAAAGTGTTTTCATCGTAAGGACCTTGCTGTGCACCGTTCACTGCGAAGAACCACTGTGATGCCGGTGGAGGTGGTGGCGGACCTTGAGGACCTTGATTCTGTAAACCTGTTTGCGGATTGAACTGGTTGTTCTGGTACATGTTCGCCATTTGGTTGCCCATGCCCATTCCCATACCCATTCCCATTCCTGCGCCCATGATTCCGCCTGCGTTTGGATTCTGCGCAGCGGCTTCCATAGCATTAGCAGCCTGGAACTGTGAGTACGCACCGAGGTTTCCAACAATGCCCATGCTTGTACGCTTGTCGAGCATCGCTTCCACTTCCGGTGGCAATGAAATATTCTCTACGAGAAGTTTCGTGATCGTCAGACCGTATTCAACGAACTCTTCAGAGATTTTGTCTTTGATGATTTTTGAGAACTCATCCAGATTCGAAGCCATGTCGAGAACCGGAATCTTGCTCGATGCAACTGCATCAGTGAAACGCGTCAACACAATGTTGCGCAGGTTTTCTGAAACTTCTTCAGTAGTTACTTCGTGATCGGTGCCTGCAACTTCTTTGAGGAATTTTCCTGCATCGGTAACACGGAAGTTATACGATCCGAATGAACGGATACGCAGCGGACCGAATTCAGCATCACGCACCATGAACGGATTCTTAGTTCCGTACTTCAGGTTGGTGAACTGTTTTGTATTTACGAAGTAAACTTCCGCTTTGAACGGAGAGTTGAATCCGTATTTCCAGCCTTTCAGCGTGGAAAGGATTGGAAGATTTTGTGTGGTGAGCTCGTACATTCCCGGTTGGAAAATGTCGGCAATCTGTCCTTCGTTTACGAAAACCGCTACTTGCGATTCGCGCACCGTAAGCTTTGCACCATTCTTGATTTCATTCTGATAACGCGGGAAACGCCATACGATCGTGTCGTTTGAACTGTCCAGCCACTCGACGATGTCAATAAACTCGCCTTTAATCTTGTCAAAAAGTCCCATGTTGTTGTAATTAGGGTTTGTGTGTATTCTGTTTTGTGAACACTAAATATAAGGGCTTTTTTTATGTAAAATTGACTCGTGGAAAAAAATACCGGAAGAAGAGTTTTTGCAGTGATCGGCGGTGGCGCAGCCGGATTTTTTGCGGCCGTAAATGCGGCACGTTTACATCCTGATCTCGACGTAATTATATTGGAGAAGTCGGATAAATTACTGAGCAAAGTCAGGGTCTCCGGAGGCGGACGTTGCAACGTGACGCATGCCTGTTTCGACAATCGTTTATTGGTGAAGAATTATCCCCGGGGCGAGCGGGAATTACAGCAGGCATTTTCGCGTTTCAGTACGGGCGATACCATCTCCTGGTTTCACGAACGCGGAGTGGAATTGAAAACCGAAGACGACGGAAGAATGTTTCCGGTCACCGACGATTCTCAAACCATTGTGGATTGTCTTCTCGCAGAAGCCGATCGTTACAATGTGCAGATTCTCTGCAAAGCTTCCGTGCATGAAATCATTCCGGAAAACGACCGATGGAAAATCACTTTCGAAGGTGCTATGCCGGCTTTGATTGCGGATAAAGTACTCATCGCAACAGGCGGCGGACGCAATGAATCGGCTTTCAGTTATCTGAAGAATACAAAACACACCATCATTCATCCCGTTCCGTCTTTGTTTACGTTCAACATTAAAAACAAAGCACTCACGGAACTCATGGGTGTTTCTGTTGCCGATGCGAAAGTGATGATTCCTGCAGCGAAAACGGAAACTCAGGGACCTTTGCTCATTACGCATTGGGGAATGAGCGGTCCTGCTGTGCTTAAAGCTTCTTCAATTGCGGCGCGCGATTTAGAAAAGTTGCAGTACCGATTCGATGTTCACATCAACTGGCTTGGAAGCGGCAATGCGGAATCCATGTTCGAAGAACTGAATGAGATTCGCAAATCAGAAGCGCAACACAAATGCGATCGTTCGCCTTTCGAAGGAATTTCACGTCGCTTGTGGGAATATTTCATTGGTAAATCAGACATGAACGCGAATTTGCGTTGGGGCGATACTTCCAATAAGCATCTGCGCAAACTTGCTGAAGTTCTTACGCGTGATGTATACAGCGTAGAAGGTAAAACAACTTTCAAAGAAGAATTCGTAACCTGCGGCGGTGTTTCCAGAAAGGAAATTGACTTTTCCACGATGCAAAGCAAATTGCACAAAGGATTGTTTTTCGCTGGTGAGGTAATTGACATTGATGCAGTAACCGGCGGATTCAATTTTCAGAACGCGTGGACGACGGGGTGGATGGTTGCGGTATCGGTGTAATGATGTGCAAATGATACAATTTGCAGATGATACGATTTGCAAATGATACTATCAGATTCCCCTTGAGGTACTTTTGGCCTTTGAACAAATTGGGAAGTACTTATTTTGCTCATTTGCAAATTTGCAAATCGACACATTTGACCATTTGCAAATCGACTCATTTGACCATTAGCACTATTGATTTCCTATATTTACAGAACCAATTCCTCCACCTATGCGTTTCACCTTCGG
>JBJOKQ010000205.1:0-5650 GCA_046046005.1 Bacteroidota bacterium
GTGAACATCAGCCATGAACTGCATTTCTACAATTACTTCGCCTTCTCCTTCGCAAACATCACAGCGTCCGCCTTCCACGTTGAATGAAAAATGAGAAGGTTTGAAGCCTCGCATTTTTGAAAGCTGCTGATCGGCATACAAACCACGGATTTCATCGTATGCTTTTACGTAGGTAACAGGATTTGAACGCGTTGATTTACCAATCGGATTCTGATCAACGAATTCAATCGCTTTGATGTGACTGTAATCGCCTTTCAACGATTCAAATTTTCCGGTTTGTTCTCCGTATCCGCCGAGTTGTTTCTGAAATGCCGGATATAGAATTTTCCGCACCAATGTGGATTTTCCGGACCCGCTGACACCGGTTACAACTGTCATCACGTCCATTGGAAATTTAACGCTCAGTTGCTTCAGGTTGTTTTCTCCTGCACCTACAACTTCAATATAGCTTTTCCATTTGCGACGCTTTGCAGGTACAGGAATTTCTTCGCGACCTGTAAGATATTTTGCAGTGAGACTTTCCGCTTTAAGCAGATCGTCGTGTGTTCCGGAGAACACCACATTACCTCCGAGCGATCCGGCCATCGGTCCCATGTCCACCATCATGTCACTGGCTTTCATGATTTCTTCATCGTGCTCAACAACAATAACTGTATTACCGATATCACGAAGGGATTTCAATACGCGGATCAATCGTTCAGTATCCTTTGGATGAAGTCCGATACTCGGTTCATCGAGAATGTACATTGAACCAACCAACGAACTTCCCAATGAAGTTGCAAGATTGATTCGTTGCGATTCTCCGCCTGAAAGTGATGATGATAGTCGATTCAATGTCAGATAACCTAAACCTACATCGCACAGAAAACCAAGTCGAGTTACAATTTCTTTGAGGAGTCGTTGCGCAACCTGAGTCTCAAATTCATTGAGTTTTATTTTTTTGAAAAACTCAAGAGCATCTTTCACTTGCATCAAAACGATATCGCTGATGGAATGATCTGCGATACGAACATAGTTGGCGTCTTTGCGCAAGCGTGTACCGCGGCAATCCGGGCAAGAAGTTTTCCCGCGATAACGTGAAAGCATCACGCGGTATTGAATCTTGTAAGTCTGTGATTCAAGAAAGCGGAAGAAATCGTGCAGACCGTCAAAGTATTTGTTTCCGTTCCAAAGCAATTCATATTGAGCTTTGGTAAGCTGTGCAATCGGTTTGTGAATCGGGAAGTCGAACTTGTATGCACTCATCACAAGTTTCTCTTTCCATTCATTCATTTTTTCGCCTTTCCAGCACGCAACTGCATCATCGAAGACGGAAAGCTGACGGTTAGGAATAACGAGATCAGGATCAATTCCGATAATACTTCCGAAACCCTCACATGTTTTACACGCACCAACAGGATTGTTGAAGCTGAAGAAATGTGTATTCGGTTCTTCAAAAGCAATTCCATCCGCTTCGAATCGGTTCGAGAATACGGTTCGCCCGGGAACCTCTTCAACTGCTTTTTTTGCGCTTTTCTTTTTCGGTTCTGCCTTTGGCTTGTCCTCAGAAATCAATTGCACAAAGCAATTTCCTTCACCTTCGTAAAAAGCAGTTTGTACAGAATCTGAAATCCGTCCCGCAAGTTCTTCGTCGTTGTGCTGAACAACAACGCGATCAATAACAATGCATACTTCTTCTTTCTCTGAAAGCGAAGAAACGTTGATTTCATTCAGACGCAGAATTTCTCCTTGATAAAGAATACGCGAAAATCCCTGCTGAAGTATCAATCTTAAACTGTCTGCAAGCTTCTTTCCTTGTTTTACAGCAACAGGAGCCAGAAGCATCACTTTAGACTCTGCCGGAAGAGAAAGTACATGATCTACTACATCGGTTACGGTGTGTCGCTTTACAATCATTCCCGACACCGGCGAATATGTTTTACCGATACGAGCAAACAGCAGTTTCAGGTAATCGTAAATTTCAGTAGAAGTTCCGACTGTTGAGCGTGGATTCCTTGTATTGACTTTCTGTTCGATTGCAACTGCCGGAGAAATACCTTTAATGTATTCCACAGCCGGTTTTTCTATACGTCCGAGAAACTGACGTGCATACGCAGAAAGACTTTCAACGTAACGACGTTGGCCTTCTGCATAAAGTGTATCAAATGCAAGGGAAGATTTACCGCTTCCGGAAAGTCCGGTAATCACCACAAACTTATTACGCGGAATCGCGAGATCCACGTTTTTAAGATTGTGCATGCGGGCACCTTTAATAAATATGTACTTCTTGGGGTTATGATAATCCGGATGCTCCACAGGTTCAATTTTCAGGACTGCAAAATTACGGCATACGGTTTGATAATATCAGGGTAAGTACTATATTTGTGAAAGACGGAGCTTAAAAAGAAAGGTTGTTTACATTTTAACACAACATTTTCCGAAATCCTTCGTTAAACGAGAATAGTTACCCTTATTGTTAAACCCGGCAGAATTTTCTGCTCAATTAAAACAGGACAGTCTATAGCGCAAATCTCTACGTTTTCATCAGCACTAATTGCAGAAAACCAAAAAGGAGGGTGTTATGCGCTACGACCAAAAGAACGACCAGGAACTGGTTGACCTGTACATTGCCGGGGACGAAAATTGTCTCAAGGAACTTATCAACCGCCATCAGAAACGTGTGTATTCGTACATCATGATGGTAGTTCGCGATCGTCATGTTGCCGACGACGTATTTCAGGACACATTTATCAAAGTGATCCAAACGTTGAAGCGTGGCTCTTACAACGATGAAGGCAAGTTTTTGCCATGGGTTTTGCGAATCTCCCACAACCTCGTTATTGACCATTTCCGTCGATTGAAAAAGATGCCGATGGTGGATGGAGGCGAAGAATTCGACATCTTCTCAGTACTTGTAATGCGGCAAGGAAACGTGGAAGATCGACTTGTAAAAGGGCAGATTCGTTCAGATTTGAGGATTATGCTCGAGAAGCTTCCGCAGGAGCAAAGAGAAGTAATTGTGATGCGTCATTATCTTGACATGAGTTTCAAGGAAATCGCGGATTACACCAATGTGAGTATCAATACTGCTTTGGGACGTATGCGTTACGGATTGATCAATCTCAGAAAGATGATTGATAAGAAGGAAATGATACCGGTAATCCGGTAAGTGAAGTAGTGTTTCGTAGGAAAGTCGGGGTGCAAATCCCGACTTTCTTTGTTTTAGAAGGGAAGAGTGTTCAACCTCCAAGGGTGCCATCCCTTCAATTCGCCTCAAATTCCGCGTTTGGAGATTTTGTTCAACTTCCGCACAATATCTGCGCATATGCCTTCGTTTTACATGAAACAAATCTCCCAATATGGCCAAAACGTCTACTCGCTTACATCCTGAATTGAATGTCAAACCTGAAGAGCTGATCAGTTACGTGCAGGAAGATTACAAGTTTGAAGCTCCGAAATCCATCATCGACTCAATACTCAGATATTCGAAGTCGCT
This sequence comes from Bacteroidota bacterium, assembly GCA_046046005.1. GTDB lineage: Bacteria > Bacteroidota > Bacteroidia > Palsa-965 > Palsa-965. The sequence goes on from JBJOKQ010000205.1 coordinate 3,476, forward strand.
TGAAGTCAGGAAATCCAAGATTGTTGGAACTATTGAAACTGTTTCCAATTAATCAGTAAGCAAAAGAAATTTCAAGACGCACTTAATGGTGCGTCTTTTTTTTGCGCCGTAATTGAAAGCGATCAACACTCTTATATTTATTCATTGCGGTTATCTTTGCCTGCTTGAGTTACCTTTTGTCAAAAACATCTTTTCTGCGTGGACAGCAATGTGCCAAGGCATTATTCCTGTACAAATATTATCCGCATCTGCGCGATCCAATGCCGCCGGAACGTCTTGCAGTATTACGAAGAGGAAATGAAGTTGGAGAATTAGCGCGCAAACTTTTTCCCGGAGGAATTGATGCCTCCGCGGGCGCAAGTCCGCGATCCATGGATGCGGTTGTACGCACAAAGGAACTTATTGAGGCCGGAACGAAAATTATCTACGAAGCTTCGTTCGTACACAATGAAATTCTTGTCATGATTGACGTACTTGCCTTTGAAGAAGGCGAGTGGAATATGTACGAAGTGAAAAGTTCGCTGCGTCTTTCTCAGTCAAACATCAATGATGCATCGCTGCAGTTTGCTGTTGTGCGCGGAACAGGTTTGGATGTTCGTCGCGTTTTTCTTGTCAACCTTAATGGTTATTACAAACGTCGCGGAGCAATCAATCTGAAAGAATTATTCAACGTCACGGAGATCACTTCTGATGCATTCCGTTTGGAGAATGATCTCATGAAAGCCGCGGAAGAACAGAAATTGATTTTGGGAATGCCTCAAGCACCTGAAATAAAAATCGGTGCGCAATGTTATACTCCATATGAATGTGACTTTCGAGGTCAATGTTGGAAGAATACAGGAGATTTTTCACCATTCAAATTATCCGGCACTTCACGTTCGGAACAGGGACGTTTGTACGCTGAAGGTTGTGTCGATTATCGTAATCTCAGCGGAGAAGAGAAGAAGAATCTTTCCCGCATGACGTATCTGCAAGTTGTAACTGCGCAAAAGAATTCTATACATCTCGATAAAGAAAGCATTCGATCTTATCTGCAGAAAGCAGGAGAGGAAATTATGTTTGTGGATATCGAGAGCTTTCAGCCTGCAGTTCCGGTGTATGAAGGAACTTCTCCGTTTATGCAGTTGCCGTTTGCATTCAGTGTACATCATCTTCTGAAAAGCGGAGAATTGAAACACTATGTGTTCATTGCGGAACCGGGAGAAGATCCGCGGAAACAGTTTACGGAAGAGTTCATTCGAGCTACGGAAGGTCATTGTACGATAATGGCGTACGACATGACAGCTGAGAACGGAATTCTTAATCAGATGAAGAAGTTGTTTCCGGAATACAGAAGCGAAATTGACAGTCGCATTGCACGAACTGCGGATCTTATGAAACCGTTTTCAGAAGGCTGGTATCATCATCCTTCGATGATGGGATCAATTTCTCTGAAGTATGTTTTGCCTGCTTTGGTTCCTGAATTGAATTACGATAATCTGAAAATCAGAAACGGGAGTCACGCCATGACCGTTTATGAAGGCTTGACGAAAGAAAATGATTTGTTCGCTCGCGCAGAAAAACTGGATGCATTGCGCGAATATTCTACGTTGGATACGCTGGGAATGGTGAGAATTTTCAATGTGCTGCGAAGCAGTGTGAATTGAGTGTTCTCCTTACTTGGGAATTCGTTTGCTTGTTCAATGATGCAATGCTCAAATTATCAAATGATACAATGTGCGTACTAACTACTTTGAAAAGGAATCTTGCAGTTTAGTGTCTTCATTTGATCATTGAAGTATTGGAAGAATTGTAACATTATAACGGTAACTCAATTCCTTTGATTCTTCTGAACAACGTAACCGCGTAAGAATCGGTCATACCTGCAACGAATTCGCAAACGCGTAAGGTTCTCAGATAATGATCGTCACTCTCAATGAGAAATTGTTTCGGAAACAAACGAACCAGTTTGTCGGAATATGGTCTTTCCTTCTTCAGATTTTTTCCGAAGGTGTGATAATCATTTACAGCGTTAATGAACGCATCCAGCAATTCACCAACAACATTGAATCCTGCGATTTCAATTTCCAGAACATTTTTCGACCGGTAAACGCGTTCAACAGACAACATCAGTATCTGATTCAAAGGTTCTGAAATGCTCTCAGGCAACAAATCGATAAGCGAAGCATCCAGTTT
>JBJOKQ010000206.1:0-5588 GCA_046046005.1 Bacteroidota bacterium
GCAACAAATCGATAAGCGAAGCATCCAGTTTTCCATTCAGAAGTGCTTCTTCGTTATCCAGAAAAATTCCGGATGCTGCGTTGATGAGCGTGTTAATACTCTTCGCACGCAGATAAGCAATTTTCTCACGTCGATCTCCGATTTCATTGTAACGCTGCGGATCAAAATCTTTTCCGATTACAGCTTTCAATAATTCTTCTCCTTCGTGAAAAGGAATCAATCCGATTCGTATTCCGTCTTCGAAATCGATAATACGATAACAGATGTCATCAGCTGCTTCGACGAGAAAAGCGAGCGGATGACGGCGCCAGGAATATTCATTCAACTGATCAACTTCCAGATGCGAGAATATCGTTCTGAAAATTTCTTTCTCTGATTGGAAATAACCGTATTTCTTCTGACTTACTTTTCCTTTCACAATTTCCGTGTCGGATTTCAACGATTGCGTTGGATATTTTGTAAAAGCGGCAAGTGTAGTGAAAGTCAGATTCACATTTCCACCTGAAGCCGGATTGTAGTTGGTCAGAATCTTGAATCCGTTTGCGTTTCCTTCAAATGAAGCGAGATCTTTCCATTGGGCTTCATCGGTAATCAACGCTTTCAACGCAACACCTTTTCCCTGCGTGAAGTAATGCGAGATGGACGCTTCTCCCGAATGACCGAAAGGCGGATTGCCGATGTCATGCGCAAGCGCGGCCGTAGCACAAATTGCACCGAAGTCAGATGCGTGCAGATCCGCAAGTTTATGGCGATCAATAATTGTTTTACCTGCAATCTTTCCGAGTGAACGCGCAACGCATGAAACTTCAAGGCTATGTGTAAGTCGCGTATGAACGAAATCGCTTTCCGGTAGCGGTATTACTTGCGTCTTATCCTGCAATCGTCGAAATGCAGAAGAGAAAACCACGCGATCAAAATCGCGTTCAAAGTTGGTACGATCCGGTGATGTTTTGCGCTGATAAACTTTATCAGTAATACGAGCTTCAGAGAAAAGTGTATTCCAGTTCATGAATTACTGATTGCGGTAAGTTTTGAAGTAAACGCCGCCGCCGCGATTACCGTTATTGTTATTCCGGTTTCCGCCGAGCAGTCCGTTGATAATAGCGAGTACGATGCTGAATCCAAGTGCCGACCAGAATCCACCCACTCTGAATCCGTCAACGAAATAATCAGCAATCATGATTACACCGGCGTTGATTGCGAGCAGAAATAACCCGAGCGTTGCGAATGTTACAGGAATCGTAAGCACAACCAGAATCGGTTTTACAACCTGATTGAGAAATGCAAGAACGATCGCAACGATAAGCGCTGTGAAAATATTGTCTACCTGAACCCAGGAATCAGGAAGTATCCAACCGGTCAGCAAAACAGCTGCGGTGGACACGAGAATACGCATGAGGAAATTCATGGTGTAAAGATAAACAGGCATTCCGTCCACTTGCAATGATTCTTTCACCACTTAACGTGAATTAACGCACATCGTTTCTGTTGGCACGCAAATTGAATCTCTCTTCACAGAACCAATTGATTGAAATGAAATCACGAAACAAAGTTCCTTAAGGAACAGAACGGAGGATACCTATATGAAACTGAAGAATGTAATCCTGATGTGCGGCGCGTTAGCTGCAATGATTCCCGCTCAGGCGCAAATGACAGAGTTCGCGTTGAGCAGTGCAGACAGTTCAAAATTTATGTTGCTCATTGATAACATGAGTTACGGAGCACCGCAAAGCAATTTCACGGTTAAAAATCTTACACCGGGAATGCACAGAGTGCAGATGGCAACACCGGGAACAGGAGTTGGTTTCGGAAATTACATCATGCCTGAGACGCTTTACGACGGTTATGTGAACATTCCGGATTCTTCCAGAGTAACGGCAGTGAGTCCGCAACGCGGAAGATTGAATATTGTTTCCATCGTGCCTATTCTTCAGTATATCTACGGAATAATCACAGGCAATGGAGGCAACAACAACAATGGCGGAATCGGTACCGGCAACGGTGGATTCCCTTGGGGATGGCCGCCGATCAATCAGGGCATGAATGCGAATGATTTTGAAATGCTGAAAGCAAGTGTTCGCGGAAAATCATTCGAAAGTGCCAAACTGGAGATTTGTAAACAGGCGTTGTACAACAATAAAGTGACTTCATCACAAGTGGCACAACTTTTGGATCTAATGACATTTGAAAGCACTAAGCTGGAACTTGCGAAGTTCGCTTACGGCAGAACAGTGGATAAAGGAAACTATTATATCGTGAACAACTCGTTCACATTCGGAAGCAGCATCAGCGAATTGGGTGATTACATCCGCGGCGGCGGCTTCTGATAAAAAGAAATAACTGATCGCGTAGTTACCGCTCACGCGCAGTAAACAGGCCGGGTTTTAAGTAGCGTTTTTCCCGGTCGTGATTGAAACCTCCTCGTTAGGGCACGGGGAGGTTTCGTGTTGTGTGGGATGATGGTACGCGGATGACACGGAAATTACGGATTTACGCTGGTCTTCATTGTTGACTCCGCGGTAATCCGTCCTTTTTTGATTTTCCGCGTACTATTGAATCGCTTCCGCGCACTTCCTCCCGTCAATCGCCGCACTCACAATTCCTCCGGCATATCCCGCGCCTTCACCGCATGGATATAAATTCGTGATTTGAGGATGATGGAATTTTTCATTGTCGCGCGGAATGCGCACCGGTGATGAAGTTCTGGATTCAACACCTACAATCACGGCGTCGTTGGTAACATAACCTCGCATCTTCTGTCCGAATGCTTTGAATCCTTCCTGCAATCTTTTTCCGATAGCAGCCGGTAGCAATTCATGAAGCGGAGCCGATGTAATTCCAGGTTGATAAGAGCAATCGGGCAGGTGAGAGGATAATTTTCCTTTCACAAAATCTTCCAACGCTTGTGCAGGTGCTGTCTGTGTTTTACCACCTGCAATCCACGCCATCTTTTCCAGATCCTGCTGATAGCGTAATCCCGCCAATGCGCCGTGTTGCGCATACTCTTTCAATTCGGAAGGATCAACGGCGACTACAATTCCTGAGTTGGCAAACGGATTATTTCTGCGCGATGGAGACCAACCGTTGGTGACAACTTCTCCAGGTGCTGTTGCACAGGGTGCGATGATTCCACCCGGACACATGCAGAAGGAATAAACTCCTTTCCCGTCTGCCTGATGAACGAGCGCATACGACGCAGCGGGTAAATATTCACGAGTGACAGCAACTTCATTGATGCCGCAATGATACTGCAGAGAGTCAATCAATGCCTGCGGGTGTTCTGCGCGAACGCCCATTGCAAATGATTTTGCTTCAATGAGAATGTTTCTGCGTTGCAGCAATTCGAAAATGTCGCGTGCGGAATGTCCGGTTGCGAGTATTACGTGATTGGCTGCGAATTCCTGCGTAAACGATGTTGATGTGGCATCACTGATTTTCTCAGTGATCACTGCAGTAATCTTGTTATTGTCGATCACGAAATCCGTTACGCGTGTATCGAAGTGAACTTCTCCTCCTGATTTCAAAATATTCTCCCGCATCGCAACAATAATGTGCGGAAGTTTGTTCGTTCCGATATGCGGATGTGCTTCCACGAGAATATTTTCATCAGCACCGTGCGCAACGAACAGCTCAAGAATTTCCTGCACATTGCCGCGCTTATTTGAACGCGTGTACAGTTTCCCGTCGGAATACGTGCCCGCTCCGCCTTCTCCGAAACAGTAATTCGAATCCGGATTTACAATATGTTGTTTGTTGATGGCAGCAAGATCGCGTCGACGTCTGCGTACATCTTTTCCGCGTTCGATCACAATCGGTTTTTTACCGAGTTCAATCAAGCGCAACGCAGCAAACAATCCCGCAGGACCTGCGCCAATGACAATCACCGATTCGGCATTTGAAACATCACGTGGTTCCCAATGAAATTTCTGTTCCGTTACCGGTTCGTCAATGAAAACGGTAAGTGATAAATTGATCTTGATGCGGCGTGATCGTGCATCAACAGAACGCTTGCGGATTTTATAACCTGAAATCTGAACAGGATCAACGGATAGTTCCTGACTGATTGCAATTCGGATTATAGAATCGGAAGCAGCTTCCTTCGGCGATAAAACCAGTTGAATCTGGTGAATCATCTCAATTAACCTTCGAAGGTGAATGAGATCAGAAACACTTTTGAGTTGAGGCGATCGAGCGCCTGCGCATAAATCGTTTGATCACGGACCAGTAGATTGCGCATGCCCATTGCCATTTTCAGTTCAATTCCGAATTTGAAATACGGCAGAAAGAAATCAAGACCAGCGCCTGCTTCATATCCGAAATCCTGATTGTTCAGTTTGATGACTTCCTGACCCGGAACAGTGTTACGTGCGTCTTTCTGCGATGCAAGATCGAGTGTGTATTTGAATCCGCCGATCATGTAAGCCGCAACATTTCCTAAACGTTTCGAGCGGATTTTCAGATTCAGAGGAAAATCAAGGAATGTGGATTCCACCGTTTTCTTCACAGTGAATGTGTCGGTTCCTTCGAAATGGTATTCGATTTTTCGTGCACCGAAAGCGATGTCAGGAGTGAAGCGCAATGTTGCGTATTCCACAATGCGCATTTCAGAAACGATTCCGAGGTTGAATCCGGTACTTGGCGCCGATAAAATTGTTTTGAGAGAATCTCCTGCAGCAGCAACAAGATCATTAACGGGAGTAATCACAAAATTGGTTCGGTTGATTCCGAGGAAAAATCCGAAGTGGATTTTATCACCGTAATATTCCGGGCGGTTCATCGGTCCGCGTGATTGTTGAGCCTGAACCGGCACTACAAGTGCAAAGCAGGCAATGATGAGGAAGTTTTTGATCAATCTCATGGTTAAACTGTAACGTGGGCAAAGATAGTTTATTGCTCTTACTTCACGCCGGTGTATATAGAGGCGACACCAAACGTTAAAGGTTGCCAGCTGACGGAAGAAAATCCTGCTTTTTTCATTTCGTTCAGGAAATCTTCACCATCCGGGAAAGCAGCAACAGATTCCGGTAAGTATGTGTACGCACGTTTATCCTTAGAGAACATGCGACCGATTAGCGGAAGGATGTAACGCGAATAGAAATTGTAGCTCTGCTTGAAAGGGAATTTCCGTGGTTTGGAAAATTCCAACACCACCAGCATTCCGCCGGGACGCAGTACGCGATGCATTCCTTTCAAACCATCCTGCAACACTGCAAAATTTCTTACTCCGAATCCAACGGTGATTGCATCGAAAGTATTATCGGAGAATGGCAATGATGCAGCATCGCCGCTTACGAATTCAATTTTATTCTGAAGGTTCAATTCGGCAATTTTCTTGCGGCCGAATTCCATCATTCCTTCTGAAATATCAGCGCCTGAAATTTTATCCGGATGAAGTTGACGAACTGCTTCTACAGCGAAATCTCCTGTTCCGGTAGCAACATCGAGTAAACGTTTCGGTTTAAGATCGATCAACTTCTTAACGGCTTTCTTTCTCCAGCGCTTGTGAATTCCGAATGAAAGAACCTGATTCAGGAAATCATACTTGGGCGCGATCTGATCAAACATCTGCGCAACCTGTTCTTTTTTCC
>JBJOKQ010000207.1:0-5582 GCA_046046005.1 Bacteroidota bacterium
GATGCCGCGCATTCCATTGGCGGAATTTATAAAGGAAAGAAAACCGGAAGCCTGACTGATGTGTCTGTTTTTTCTTTTCACGCTGTGAAGAATCTCACCACAGCGGAAGGCGGAGCAGTTGCGCTGAATCTTCCGGAACCTTTCGATAACGAAGAAGAATACCGTAAGTTGTGTGTAAGCACGCTGCACGGTCAGAATAAAGACGCTCTTGCGAAAATGCAGAAGGGCAATTGGAAATACGATATTGTGGAGGCCGGCTACAAATGCAACATGACGGATATTATGGCTGCAATCGGTCTTGTGGAATTGGCACGATATGATTCCGATACGCTTGTGAAACGCGAGAAAATCATGGATCAGTACAACTGGACATTGTCTGCTTACAGTTGGGCGGAACTTCCTGTAACGCGAACTGCAGACACTTTCACATCATGTCATTTGTATCCGTTACGCATCAAAAACATTACAGAACAACAACGTGATGAAATTATCAAGCGCATTTTCGATCACGATGTAAGTGTCAACGTGCATTTCATTCCTGTGCCGATGATGAGTTTTTACAAATCGCTTGGGTACGACATGAAAAACTATCCTGTGGCGTACAACAACTTCTCACGAGAAATCAGTCTTCCGGTGTATTACGACATGACGGAAGAGAACGTGAAAACCGTTCTTGAAGCTGTTGTACGTTCTGTACATGATGTGATCGGAACCAATCAGTAATCGATGAAGCGCGCATTCGATATCATCTTTTCGTTTTTCGGATTGCTCGCGCTCTTTCCGTTTTTTCTCTTCATCGGAATCTGGATCCTTATTGACAGTCCCGGCGGAATTTTCTACCGTCAAACACGTGTTGGTCGCAACAATAGTGATTTCCGCTTGTGGAAGTTTCGCTCCATGCGTCCCGATTCCGACAAGAAAGGTTTGCTCACAGTAGGCGGACGTGATCCGCGTATCACCAACAGCGGTTATTTCATTCGCAAATACAAGATTGATGAATTGCCACAGTTGATTAACGTGCTCACAGGCGATATGAGTTTTGTAGGCCCGCGCCCTGAAGTGAGAAGATACGTGGATCTCTACAACGAAGAACAGAAGCGTGTATTATTAGTGCGACCGGGAATAACAGATATAGCTTCTCTTGAATATTTCGAAGAGAATGAATTGCTCGGAAAGTCATCCGATCCTGAACGCACTTACATTGATGAAATCATGCCGGCCAAATTGAAACTCAACTTGCAGTATATTGATAAGGCGAATCTTGCCACAGATTTAGGTATGATTTTCAAAACCGTTGCCCGCATCTTCAAATAGTGTTGTGTTTGGCACGAACGTGCTATATTTAATGCACGAACGCTTGCGCAACATGATCACGCTTCTTACTCGTTATCGACTGATATTAATTTACGGTGCAGCGTGCGCAGTAGTTCTGTTCATTATGAAATGGCTGGAAGTCCGTTTTCTGATTCTCAGTCATTCCATGGAATTGTTCATCGGAGCGCTTGCCTTGTTGTTTATGATTCTCGGAATCTGGGTGGCGCGTAAAGTTTACGAACCGAAAGTGCAAACGGTGATTGTGGAGAAAACGATTGAAGTTCCGAATCATAGTTTTGTTTTCAATGAGCAGGAAGCCGTACGATTGGGCATAAGCAAAAGGGAGTTGGAAGTTCTTGAGCTTATGGGTCAGGGACTGAGCAATCAGGAAATTGCGGACCGACTGTTTGTTTCTCTGAACACTGTGAAAACGCATGCTTCAAATCTCTTCGTAAAATTGGATGTGAAGCGCAGAACTGCAGCGATTGAAACGGCGCGGAAGCTGAATCTTGTCCGTTAATCCTCACCCGAAAGGCTGAATAATCCTGCAGAAACCTGAAATCACCCGAAAGTATGAACGCTTAAAGGGCATTTCACCGCAGTTTTGACGGAAAAACTAGACCTATGAAAAGAACAGTACTCGTTTTCGGATTGATCGCAGGACTTGTGGTTTCTGCATTCATGGCCATCAGTATGGCAATTGCTTCCAACATGGAAGGTTCGCATGGTGCAGGAAGTATGCTTGTGGGTTATGCCAGCATGCTCATTGCATTCTCTTTTGTGTTTGTGGGCATCAAAAGTTATCGCGACAAACATCTTGATGGTTCCATCACGTTCGGGAAAGGTTTTCTGACCGGTTTCCTGATTGCTTTCATCGCTTCTACGCTTTATGTGATTACGTGGGCGCTGGAATACAATTTCTTTCTCACCGATTTTATGGATCAATATGCACAAAGCATGATTGATCAGGCAGTGGCAGCGGGAAGCACGCCGGAGCAGATTGCAGTTTTGCAACAGGAAATGCAGGAAGGAAAAGCAATGTATGCGAGTCCCGTAGGATTTACGCTGATAACTTATATGGAGATTCTGCCGTTGGGCGTGATTGTCGCACTAATCAGCGCTTTGATTCTGAAAAAGAAACCGCAATAAGCACTACTTATCGTGCAGATTGCAATTCGTAAATGTGTACACTTCCGAACTGCGCTTTTTTATTCGTGAGATAAGGTTGCAACGCCAAATCATTCAACGTGTATTGAGAATCGGTGAACAGGTATTTAGCTCCTTGCGAAATCATTTTCTCAAGACGTTCGGCAGAAAGTTCTGAATCCACATACGTCCAGCAACGTTTGTGTGCGTAGTACGGCAGAATGCTTTGCGTTTCATCGTTACCGATAACAACACGAACAGAATCCGGAGCGGCGTTCTGTATTTCTTTGCGGTATATGTACCAGTCTTTGTTGAACGTGGATTTGTCCACGCTCCATCTTGAATCGGTGCGGAGCCGCGCAGTTGCGGGAGCAATCAACAACAGAATAACGATTGGGTATGAAATCCATTGTCGATTCTGCGTAAGCAGATACTGAATTCCTGCAACGGCAATCAGAAACAATAAAGGTAGAAAAGGCAACATGTAGTAATCGTGTATCAATCCGATGAGCGTTATTTCATAACCGAAATACGCAAACAACAACAAAGCAGTCAGTGTTAATGGAAGATGTATATTCAGTAATGAAGAACGTTTACGGAATGCGAAAATCAATCCGGCAAGAAAGAACGGAACTGCAGCATAGTTGAGATACAATTCCGGCAACATGGAAACTAATTGCCCCACGATAATTTCGCCAACTGAACTTTCGTTTTCGTAGTCGGAAAGAAATCCACCAAGAACGGGATTGTCTCGCATTTCCTGAAGCGACTGTGCATACCACCAGATTACCGGAATGAAAAACACGAGATGCAAAGCATACTTCATGATTTTACTTCCGTCTTCTTTTGTGCGGATCATGTTGAACAACATGCCTGCAGGAATTCCGGCGAACAGAATGTAGGGCAACTTCGTCATCGCTGCAGCACACAACAACAGCGACGCAAGAACAGAATGTTTCAACGAATCGGATTCCGCGTGTCGATAAAAGAGATACATACTCCAAACCGCAGTACTAAGTGCAAATATGTCGGGCAAAGGATTTACGGAGTAATAATAGAACAATGGCGAAAACATGAACATGGATGCGCCTGCCACGCCAAGCATTTTGTTTTTCGTAAGCACAGTGACGAGCAGGTAGAATGCGAGAATTCCCAGCGCAGAGATCAGGAAGCAAAAGTGTCGTGTAACTGAAATGCTTTGATGAAATATTCTGTATACCTGCGCTGTTGTCCATTGAAAAAGCGGAAATTCTTTTGGCGAGATTCCATCAGTTTCTCCTCTCGCAAGCAGACGCGGATGAAGAATGTTATTGTCTTCTTCATAAAAGCAATCGATATTGCTTTGTGTGTAGGTCTGTCGCCAGGTATGCGGGCCCAGAATGTCCAGATTGAAAATTCTGTAATGCAGAAAGAAGCTGCAGCAGATAATTAATGTAAGTAAAGCAGGAGCGGAACTCAGTCGTTTCATTCGCGCAACTTAGCTGTCCAATGCATCGCGCAATACGCGTAATTCATCCACCTTGTTCGGATAACCGAGTTTCTCGTAAGACGCCATCAAATTATTCAGCAATCTGCGGATAATCGTCATGTTGCTGCACGGTGCGAAAAATTCCGGTTGCGCTTCCAGTCGCTGTTGACGGATGAAAGCTTCAATTTCTTTTTTGCTGACAACAGAACCGCGTGAAAAAGGATTGATATAGAACAGCACGGAATCAACATCTGTCATGCCCGGAATCTGTTTCACATTCTGATCAACGTACGCAAGAACGAAATGTTCGGGAAGATTTACTCCGTAAATCGGAATGCGAAGATCCTGCGCAATCACTGCGTAAATCACAGACAATGAAACCTGATTTCCCTTTTTCGTTTCCAGTACATTGTTGATGTAAGAATTCTGCGGTGCGTGAAAATTCGCTGTGTTCCCTCCGAAATTATGTACATCAAAAAGGATGTGATTGATCACACGAACTTTTTCCAGCGCGGTAAGGTTGTTGTTCAATTCCAGCCAGATATCCTGTTTGATTTGATCAAGGTGTTTGCGAATCAAACTCTCATTCAAATCCGGATATTGAGAACGTGCAACCAGCAAAGCACCTGTAAGCAAATCCTGTTCATCCGGCAAAGCCCATTGCTTGAAAGCGCGAACTAATGATTCCGATTGTATGCGCTGAATAATGCCTTCAATGCGCTGTTGTAAAACAGTATCAAAAGAATTTTCCCATGCCGATTCCAATTCAGGAATCACTTCATGTCCCATCGACAGCAGCTTGGCGCGAATCTGATGATAAACTTTTTCATCAGGATCATCAAGCAAACTGATTAATGCGTGTATTTCTGTTTTGTCCATATGGGGTTCAACAAATATACATCCGACAGGGAAATTTCAGTTTTAAGAACTTCTTAGTTTTTAACAGCGAAGCGTTCAAGCACCGTCTCAATGAGCTTGTGAATCACAGGATGATAATCTTTGCTGTATTGGCGTGCAACTCTGTTGGCAATTATTGCGCAAACTGTGAGACAATTGTGCCCGAGTAAGGTTCCCAGACCGTACAGTGCCGATGTTTCCATCTCAAAATTCGTCACGCGATGTTCTCCGAAACGGAATGATCCGAGTTTTTCATTCAGATCTGCTAAAGCAGGAGCCAAACGCAATTGTCGCCCTTGCGGACCGTAAAATCCCGGAGCTGTTGCTGTAATTCCTGAAGTCATGTCAAAAGCAATGCGTGCATGTAATTCAGCAGAAGCTTTTACTACGTAAGGGTAGGGAAGACCTTTCAGCCATCCTGCATGATTCATGAACGATTCTGCAATGGCGCTTTGATCGCACAGATCTAATCCTGCGTAATAGTTCAGCAATCCGTCGAATCCCATTCCATGCGAAGAAGCTACGAATGAATCAACAGGAATATCACCTTGCAACGCGCCGCTTGTTCCTATGCGTACAATGTTCAGCGATTTACGTTCCGGTTTGATTGTTCTGCTTTTCAGATCAATGTTAACCAACGCATCAAGTTCATTAAGTACAATGTCGATGTTGTCCGTACCGATTCCGGTTGATAACGCCGTAATGCGCGTGCCTTTGTAATATCCGGTGTGCGTTACGAACTCCCGATTCTGAACTT
>JBJOKQ010000208.1:0-5564 GCA_046046005.1 Bacteroidota bacterium
TTACGGATTTGTCATTCGGCGCAACAATGTGGGAATATGATTTCGGAGATTTTGATGGAAGCATCATGCAGAATCCATCTCACACTTATCAGGATTCCGGATGGTACACTGTAACTCAAATGGTAGTGAATCAGTACGGCTGCAGTGATACGATTGAGAAACCATTGCGAGTTGAGGCAGAATTCACATTCTTCATTCCTAATGCGTTTACGCCGAATGGAAACGGTAACAACGAAATCTTCAACGGTGAAGGTGAAGGAATTCGCGAGTTTACCATGTACATTTTCGATCGCTGGGGCAACCTCATTTTCGAATCACATGATCCAACCAAAGGTTGGGATGGTCGTCAACGTGACGGCACGTTATGTCAGATTGATACTTACGTGTACCGTTTCATACTCCGCGATGTAATGGGCGAGGAGCACAAGTACATGGGGCATGTGAATCTTATCCGATAATTATCTCCGCAAATCACTCACGACAACTTTTCCTGTTCTGATCATGGAATCAGAAATCGCACGCCAGTAATACACGCCTGTTGCGAGTGTTTCGTGTTGCACCTGCTGTCCGTTCGTGTAAATTCCATTGTGAATCACACGTCCGCTTTGATCGAACAGATACAATGTGAATTGTTCGTTCGTTGTACTCATGAATGTAAATGATTGAGTTCCGTTTGATACGGACGGAAACAAGAATGCATTTCCGGAGAAAACAGTGTTGTCTTCCACGGAAGATATTGTTCCAAGATTGATATTGTCCACGTACATCGCTTGCCCCCAATGACCGTGATTGCGGAATGCAATAAGCAAATCAGGAGCGTTGGTGTATGGAGTAAGATCAACACTGTCTGTTGCCCATTGCGTGGCCGTCGGCACGAAAGCTGCGCTGGTCAGACTTGGCGCAGTTGCAAGCTGACTTCCGCCTTTTCTCCAGAGGGAAGTGAATGTAACGCCGCAATCTGTGGAAACAAGTATTTCCAGTGAATCGCTATAAGGGAAACCGTACTCAGCATATGCATAATCGAAATGCATGAAGTTTCCCGGTTGCTGTGTCATGTCTACACGGATTCTCAGATCATCGTTCGTTCCCTGACTGTCATAGTTGTAGTTGTCGAAGATTGCAGACTGTGTTGAGTTTCCGTAGCCGCCGGCAGTTGTCGATAATGACCATTGCGGACCATTATCCGGATTGTCGTTCCACCAACCGACAGGAGGGAAGCCAGTTTGAAATCCTTCAGACAGATTTGTGTTTTGTTGATATGCACTTACGGTTATTGTCAATGAATCCGTATCTGTTTGTGCTGACGCATCTGTTATTGTCAGAGTAACAACATAAGTGCCGGGAGCAGTATAAACGACATCAGGATTTCTTTGAGTTGAAGTTGACGGATTACCTCCCGGAAAATTCCATTGCCACGATGCACCGGTATGATTCAGTATGGAATGATCTTCAAAGTGGAAAGTATCCGGATCACAATTCAATGTGTAGCTGAGTTTATCAACCTGCGCGTACGCAACGGGGCGTGAAGGTTGATCATTGAACGTATTTTCCCATACACCGCGACCGTACGTTGAAACTCTGATCTTTCCTTCTTTGTAGAATGGACGTGCGTACAGTGTATTCATGAATACAGGCAAACCGCTGTTGTCAACTGTCCAGTTCGACATGGAATTGTTGCGATAATACACAGTGGTATGTGTGCAATAATAGATTCCTCCATTAGTAGCACCAACGCAAAGAATCGAACGCGCTTCCTGATTGTCCAGCAATGATGTGGACAGATTGTTCCAAGTTGCGCCACCGTCACCGCTTTGGAAAATCTTCGAACCATTTGCTCCGCCGGGATATGCGATCCACAATGAATCTTCATCAGTTGGAGAAAGTGTAATGAGAATTCTTGAACTTGTACCTGCAGGAATTGTCAATTGATTCCATGTTGTTCCTCCATCAATGGTTTTCCAGAGTTTACCAATGTTGCCGGTTGCAGGACGTTGAACAACATACATCACGTTGTTGTTGCTCATGCTGATTTCCATGTAACTGAGATCGGAGTTCACATTCGTTCCGAAAGTGTAAACAAGATTATAAGCTGCGCCACCATCAGTTGATCTGTACAATTTATTTTCATTGCCGATCCATACTGTATTGTAACACGTCGGATCGAATTTCATTTCGCTGGATTCAGCTGCCCAATAACTTTCATTCGGCCACATTCCCACACCGAATCGCTGAATAGGCGTGCCGATGGAAAGCGGAAGGATTGCTCCGCCAATGTCTGAAGAATAAACACGACGATTCACTCCCGGATTTACATAACCGGATGCAGGTTCCGCTCCTCCGAGTTGAAGAAACTCACCAGAAGGATAATTCTCGTGATAAGCGATCGTTCCGTTGTGATACAATCCTCCAACCATCACATCTTCATTCCACCCATGACCGAATCCCCAGAAATCAGAACCGTGAACTCCATCCATGCGAACTTGATTGTTGTTGGTAAAGAAATCTGTGGAATAATAAATACCTCCGTCGTTCGTAACCCAAACGCCATTCACGCCCGGACGGAAATCCTGCATGTCCACATGAATGTCAAGCGGGCCGCCGATATAACCGGCAACTGATGTAAATGTTGCACCACCATCGTCGCTTCTCCAAAGATTCAATCCTCCAATGAGCAAACGATCTGCATCATTCGGATCGGCCATGATTGCGCAGTTGTAAAATCCTTGATGATACGTCCAGCTCGGTTGACCGTAAGCAAGATTCTGGTGTGAAGCCGTGTAAGGTCCGCCGTCAGGTCCGTTAGGTAATGACCATGTAACACCTCCGTCATTGCTTCTGTAAACACCAATGTATCCGTAGTCGTTGGCTTTCGAATCTCCGATTAGATACGCGTACACGCGGAGCGGATCATCGTTAGATACTGCAAGTCGTGCGCCACCATCGTAACGTGCAGGATCAGTTGAATTATACCAACCGGAAGTTTGTTGTGTGAATGTTGATCCTGTATCAGTACTGAGAAAAAATTCGCAACGTTGTTGAGCAGGATTTGTTTTCAGCAAGTACACATAATCAGGTGTTGAAGGGCGCAGTTTCACATCCCAACATGCCGTGGTGTAAATCTGATTCCATGTTGCGCCTCCGTTGGTTGATTTGAAGAAACCTTTTTCTGCTGCAACAAGAATCACGTTTCCATCTGCAGGGTGAATCAGAATTTCAGTAACGCTTAAATTATTCAAAGCATACGACACATTCCATGTTGCGCCTGCATCTGTACTCACAACGAGAAGATCGCCACTGCCTGCAAATACGTGTGCGGAATCGTTCGGGTCAACAGCTATTGCTGTAACGCCTCCATCAAGAGCTTCATTCGCAGAAACTAATGTCCAGTTTGCACCTGCATCGAGTGAGCGATAAATTTCACCCGGTTCAGTGCCGCAATACAATACATTCGGATTTAAAGCGCATTCAGTTAGTGAATACACATTGGTTTGTTGTCCTTCACGAGTTCCGTTATCACTCCAAACTTTGTTAGGTCCAACAAGATTCCATCCTGCGGCATTCGGATTGGCCGGTTGAACATTTCGCATTGCTGCATATGCCGGTTTGCGAATGAATCCGTTTTCATTTACCCATTGCGCATTCTTGCGTCTCCAGAATCTGTAGTATTGAGTATGATATGTTTTTACAAATTCATGTGAACGATACCAATCGTTGTACAAGGAATCGGTTTTGTGAACGTTAGGATCTTCGCTGTACATCTCTTGAGCCCAAGCCGGTAAATTCTGTATTTCGGTTTGTGAAGGTTTAGCTAATTGTTGTGCTGAAACATTGATGCTGATCAACAGAATGATAACAGAGAAAATATTCTTCATTGGATAAATCATTTAGGTGTAAAGTTCGGAATAAAGCCGTGGAGATGACACGCAAAAACTGACTTAAGGCAATACAATTTTAACCTTATTGCCAGTTGGATAATAAATTCGACCGCGTGTTGAGTTGATTGGTTCTGCTGGACATTTGTATTTAGACCTGGTCGTGAATAGCAATACATTTAATTCATGAAAAGTTATTACTCCCTGCTGCTTGCAACGTTCATTTCGCTTTCCGTTCGATCGCAGGAACCGCAAAGTCCTAAGCCGGGAATTACTGTAAACGGCTCTTTGTGTCTTATTCAAAATACTGTTTGGAGTTGTGTTCCGGTCGACTGTGATTCGATTGTTATTATGCAAGGTGATTCCGTTGAGTTCTGTACGTATCAGGAGATTAATCTTAGTACTGATACTTCGTATTGGTTGGATTGGATCTTTACAGGTTGCGGTAATTTTCCGGATACCGTAAGAGATGATTATCCGACCGCCACTCCGTTGTGCTATTGGCCGCGTTGGGATACAGCTGGAGTTTACAATGTGAAAGTTCGTTACAATGGATGGTTGAGCGCCTATCCGACCAGTGATTGTTATGCAGAAGGGCCATCTGAATGGAAAATAAAAATTGTTGTGATTCCTAATCCGAATTCTGTGAATGATGAAGACGACGAAACGAAGTTGTTGCTTTTCCCGCAACCTGCGGACGATTACATTAATTTGAATTTTGAAAATCCGGGTGCGTTTGTTGTTCGCAATATGTACGGAGTGATTATTGCATCGGGAACAAACACGTCAACAGTTAATGTGCAGGATTTGAACAACGGATTTTACATTCTGGAATTTACGACGGAGGGCGGATCAGTTGCACGCTCAGTATTTGTCGTTCAGCATAGTGTAAAATAAAAGGCCCGCCGTGAAGCGAGCCTTTTATCAAATTGAATTTTCCGATTATTACTTCGTAACCATTACACGCTGAACTGATCGTTGACCATTAGCGCTCGTTACATTGATCATGTACATACCATTGTTCTCGAGACTGATGATGTTCTGATTTTCAGGAAGCATTTTAGCACTGTAAACCAGTTTGCCTTGTGCATCGAAAATCGTTACATCTGAAACAGTTGAAACATTGATCGTGAATGTGCCGTTGTTCGGATTCGGATACACATTGAATGCTTCAGTTGAGTTGTTCGACAAACCTGTACAAATGTCAACCGTAATTGAATCTGTTGCAGTTCCTGTACAACCTGAAGAATCGGTATAAGTATAAGTGATCATATGTGACCCGACACCGGCAGTTGCAGGAGTGAACATTCCTGCGTTAACTCCGTTTCCTGAGAATACTCCGCCTGCAGGAGTTGCGCCTGACAATGCTAATGGTGCATCAGTTACGCAAACTGTAGAAGTTGCGATGGAAAGTGTAGCTACAATACCAGCCGGTTCAGTAATAACTACAGTTCCGCTATCCTGACAACCGTTTGCATCAGTAAGAATGCCGGAGTATGATCCCGCAGGAATATTTGTCAAATCTTCAGTTGTGAACTGACCATTGTTCCAATTGAAAGTGTACGGTGAAGTTCCACCTGTTACTGTCAAATCGATTGATCCGTCGCTGGAACCGTTGCAAGTTGCATTAACAGCTGTTGCATTTGCCAAGATTGGCGCAGGTTCAGTAACAGTTATTGAAGTTGTTGCTGT
>JBJOKQ010000209.1:0-5557 GCA_046046005.1 Bacteroidota bacterium
ATGGAAACCGGATGTTGTAATCCTTGTTGATTATCCGGGATTCAATTTGAGAATAGCGCCACACGTAAAATCGCTGGGAATTCCTGTGATTTATTACATCTCTCCGCAAATCTGGGCTTGGAAGCACTCGCGAGTACATAAAATCATTGCATCGACGGATAAAGTACTTTGCATTCTGCCTTTCGAGAAAGATTTTTACGCCAAGTTCGGTTACGAAGTTGAATTCTGCGGACATCCATTGCTTGATGCAATTCATCAACCAATGCAATCTCTTTCGCTGAATGATGATGGCAGAAAAATCATTGCGGTTTTACCGGGTAGCAGAAAGCAGGAGATAAAGTCTATGCTTCCAGTTATGCTTAAAGCAGCTGCATCGTTTCCGCAACACAGATTTGTAATCGCAGGTGCACCTTCGCAGCCGGAATCATTTTATCGTGAAGTGATGAGCGGAGCAAAATGTGAAATTGTTTTCGGACAAACATATCCGTTGTTGAAGAATGCGCACGCTGCGATGGTGACATCCGGAACAGCTACGCTGGAAACCGCATTGTTCAATGTGCCTGAAGTTGTTTGTTACAAAGGTTCTTCCATTTCATATGCTATTGCGAAGCAACTGGTGAAGGTGAAATACATTTCACTTGTTAATTTGATAATGGATCAGATTACGGTAACTGAACTAATTCAGGATGAAATGAACGAAACGCGCCTGGTGCAGGAACTAAAACGAATTGCGGAAGAAGGAGAATCGCGCACCGCAATGTTGGAGCAATATTCCGTTTTACAATCAAAGCTTGGCGGTTCAGGCGCATCACAGCGAGCGGCTGAATTGATACTTAAAACCATACGATGAGAAAAGTAATTCAAGTTCTGCTGATATTTTGTGCGGGTATTCTGAGTGCTCAGGATATGAACGTGCGGATTCTTTCAACTATGAAAGTTTCAGCATTGAACGTTTCCGTACAGCGCGGTACTTTTCAAGTACTGTTGGATGGAAAACCGCAGCATGATTCCGTGTCACAACAAGTGATTCAGATTACAATGATTGAGGATTCCATGTTGGTTCGTATTCCGAACGATACTATAGGAAAATTTGCACTGATTCAATTGCGTGCAACTAGTGATACCAGTACTTTTCGCATTAAACCTATTGTTCCGATGAGCGGAACGCGCACGTACGATGACAATCTCACGATTTCTGTCGTGAACGGACAACTTTTCTGCAGAAACAACGTCAATCTGGAAAGCTATGTAGGCGGAGTGGTGGAGTCGGAATCCGGCGGAAGATCATTTATTGAATTTTATAAAGTTCAATCCATCATTTGCCGTACATACGCTTTGGCGCACATCAACAGACATTTCCTTGACGGCTTTGATGTTTGCGACGGTGTGCATTGTCAGGTTTACAGAAGTAAAACCAAAGAACCATTGATCCTGCAAGCGGTTTCAGAAACAAACGGAAAAGTTATTGTGGACAAGAACCTCAATCTGATTACGGCAGCGTTTCACTCGAATTGCGGTGGAGAAACTGCGAATTCAGGAGATGTTTGGGCTGCAAATCTTCCGTATCTGAAAAGCGTAGAGGATACGTTTTGCAGGAAAATGCCGAATGCAATTTGGAAGAGAAGAATTGACAAAGATGATTGGTTGAATTATCTCGAAACGAAACACAAATATCCTGTTGGCGACAGTACTGCATGTTACAAAGCATTAAACATGACACAATACGATCGCGAGAAGGAATATGTTTACGGTGGTGTTCGTATTCCGTATAAGAATATCAGAAGCGATTGGCAGTTGAAGTCGGCATATTTTTCCATTCAGGAAGAGCAAGACAGTATTCTGATTGTTGGTCGCGGTTACGGACATGGAGTTGGACTTTGTCAGGAAGGAGCGATCCGCATGGCAAAGATTGGCTATACCTACGACTACATCATCAGCTTCTATTATAAGAATGTGGAGATCGTAGATAAATCCAGACTTGATTTCTTCCGTGAAGATTAGAACTATATTTCTACTATTCGCGCTTGGATTCTCCATCAACATCTTCGCGCAATCGCCACGTGATACGCTTTCGCCTTATCGTGTTGTGGAGAAATACGTTTCCGTTAAAGGCTTTCCGGATAAGTTGCGATTTTTCTGTTGTGAAATGTATCACGAATGGGCTGCACCGAAAACTCTTGGGGAACAATTGGCGCCATCAGTGAAGCGTGAAGTACACTTGTTGTATCAGGACACCGGTCGTGCGGTGGTTACAGTTTGGCTTCACGATTCCATTACCTCAATGGATGTATATTTCTTTTTGCAGCACAGAGAAGTGTGGACGGTTTATGCTGTGCGTTCTTTGGTGATGAAAGCAGAAGCCGAAAAAGAATTGCAGCGTTTGGACAGTATTCCATCCAAGCAAAGAGGGAAATCCTATAAGGAGAAATGGGGGCACACGTGGCAATTCGATCATGACAATGTGAGTTTGTGGAATTCGAGCGACTCGGGATTAGCGTTGCATTATTACAATCACGCTGAAAAATTTCGGGAGTTGGAAAATCTGCGACAGCAAAAATATCCGCTGCAAAAAACAGACACTATTTATAAATCAGTGTTGCATGATAAAAAGATCCGCAAGAAAGCGGATGCTGTGTTGGTCAGAGATATTATTGTGGATGAGCACGCTCCGGGTTGTGCGTTGTATTTCATTGGAGGAATTCTTGATAATTCTGTAGGTTACATGTATCAACCTGATCCGGCTTTAGTTCCGAAACCGACTGCAGGCTATTTCATAATTATTCGTCCTTTAGGCAACGGTTGGTATCTCTACAAAACCACATGAACCGTGCTATCGAAACAATGGCGAAGCGCAGGTGTTGACGACTCTGTAAGAAAAATCGTTGATCGCATTCAGAATTTTATTCTAGCTTTGCCCCAGCAATGGTTACCGAAGGCTAGGCTGCCTCAGGTATGAAAAGGGAATCCTGTGAGATTCAGGAACAGTACCCGCTGCTGTAAGTTCAAATGCAATTCCGGCATCTCCATGCCACTGAAAAATGTGTAAGATTTGAAATCAGACACATAATTCGGGAAGGCGCCGGAAAGAACGAGTCAGAAGACCTGCCACTGCCAATAGTATCAACAATGCATCGGGAAAAATGCAGCGTGATGAATGGGTTCATCCGCTTTGTTTTAAACGATGTTTAACCGATCCGGGAAAAGATCGCGTGTGAACATGAACAGAATAACTGCAAGCTTAATTGCAATTTTACTCGTATTGAATTGTGTCGGTCAGGATACTCTATCCACACTGAAACATAATGACGCTGTGCTTGATGTTATACGCGTTGTAAAAGTGCGTTATAACGACTATGCAATACGAACGGATCAGGTAGATTCAACGCAATCCCGAATTCAACAGGCCGGCACACTTGCTGATTTACTCGGAGGTAATCTGATCAATACAAAAGCGTATGCACCTGGCGCTCTTGCCACAACGGGAGTTCGCGGATCTAATTCCATGCAGACGCCGGTATTCTGGAACGGTATCAGTTTGCAGAACGTCACGAACAACACAGTGGATTTGTCGTTACTTCCCGTTTTTCTCTTTGATCGTATAACTGTTCGTCCCGGAGGATCTTCAGCTGCGTGGGGCAACGGAGCAATCGGTGGTGCAATTGATTTACAGATGCATAATGTGCAGTATGATGCGAGCGGAAGTATTCTTTCCGGTGATTATTTCAAAGTACGCTCGGTAACCGAAGCCGGAGGATTTGGTACCATGCGTTACGGTTTGCAGGTAGCTGCTGCGAAGAACCGATTCACATATGATCTGAAAGCATACCGACAGCAAGGCGAAAATGATTTTACCTTCAATAATCTCACTCAGATCGGAAAACCTCTTGATACGTTGCATCACGCCGGTTATTACCAACATGGTGTGATGACAGAATTCGGCTATCGAAATAAGAATAATAAGAATGACTTCTCCGGCACATTCTGGTGGCAAGAAACGTTTCGCAATCTTCCTGCGAATATGTTCGCTGACGACAATGAAGAAACCCAGCAGGACTATGCATTGAGAGCAATGGGTACATGGATACATCGATTCACATTGCCTGCGTACTGGATGACTAAAGCTGTTGTGATTCACGAAGGCTTACTTTACAATCCGGGAAATCAAATGGTGATGAACAATACGGATGCTTGGACTTATATTATTCAAACCGGTATTGCTTACAATACTCGGGGAAATCAATGGTACAACAGAAACGTTGGCTATCAGTTTAATGTAAACAGCACGTATTTTACTGCAGAAGTAACAGATGCGATTCCGTTTACCAGTCAACACAGATTGGCGTTGTTCGGCACACTTTCAAAAAACATGCGATCTGAAGATGTGCTCGCGTTATCCTTCCGCGAAGAATTGATTGATGACAAGTTGATTGAACCTGTTGGGTCGCTGAGCTATTATTCTTTAATCAGAAAATGGATCGGCATTAAGGCGAATATGGCGCATTCTTATCGCGTTCCAACATTCAATGATTTGTATTGGACTCCCGGAGGAAATCCGGATCTGGTTGCAGAGCGTTCGTGGACCGAAGAAATTACGTTGGAACTGCATGCAAACTCACGGACAATTTTCGGCGGACTGTATTGGAAATGTGATTATGCTTTGACAGTTTACAATCGTAATGTATACAACATGATTCAGTGGACGCCTTCAGCATCTTATTGGTCGCCGCATAATATAGGTGAAGTATGGAGCAGAGGAGCAGAGCATCGTTTGAAACTTGAAGCGAAGAATTCTCAAGTGAAGTTTACATTGATTGCTACTGCCGATTATATTCGTTCAACTGCAGAGGAAACCGCGACTGTGAATGATCCCGCTTTGCACAAGCAGTTGATCTATATTCCTGCGTGGTTTGGCAGCTCAGCATTAACAGTGGATTGGAAACGTTGCTATTTTACTGCAGGTTGGCAGTACACAGATTTGCGTTTCATAACTCGTGATCATACCGAGTATCTGCCATCATTTCATCTCCTCAATCTCGCGGTTGGAAACGAGCAGTCATTCCGTAGAGACAATAACGAATATGCACTCAATATTTTTCTTCGTGTAAACAATGTACTGGGAGAGCAATATGAATCGGTAGCATGGCGTCCCATGCCGGGTCGCAATTTCAGTTTGGGATTATCGGTTTCATGGATTAAAAAAGAACAAAGAATCAAAAACACAATTAATATTGATTAAAATGAAAAAACTTACACTGAATCAAATTGTATTGACAATTTTAACCGGAGCCGCTTTACTGTCTTCGTGCCGTAGAGACGAGCCGGAACCAGATACAACGCCTGTTGTTCCGCTTTACACATCAGGGCAAGGATTTTTTATTCTCAATGAAGGCGGATTCAATGCGGGAAATGCTTCAATGAGTTATTACTATACTG
Organism: Bacteroidota bacterium; assembly: GCA_046046005.1. Classification (GTDB taxonomy): domain Bacteria; phylum Bacteroidota; class Bacteroidia; order Palsa-965; family Palsa-965. The sequence goes on from JBJOKQ010000209.1 coordinate 5,434, forward strand.
CAGGAGCTAATGCAGGAACAGTAGTTAATAACATATTTCAATCTGCGAACAATGTTCCTTTGGGCGATGTGGCAAATTGCATTGCAGGTATTAACGGTAAAATGTACGTGGTTGTAAACAACTC
>JBJOKQ010000210.1:0-5506 GCA_046046005.1 Bacteroidota bacterium
AAAGTGTGTATTGCTGATAAACACTTTCCCTTTTCCTCCGAGATGGCCGTATAGAATTCGTTCACCTGCGCGACCCTGATGCGTTGGAAGTATGTACTGATAACCGGTGAGATCCTGAACTTCCCGCTCCATGTTGTGCCAGCTGATTGCGCCAGCGTAAGATTCATCACCAACCATCATACCGCCCCACTGCGCTGCACTCATTGCAGAAGTTCCGCTGTCGGTAAGAAAATCAATCATCACTTGTTCTGAATCCAGAAGGAACGGGTTGTAATGTGCTTTTTTCAGATACGCTTCGCGCTCAGTTTCTGTGCTTACGGAAATCGGTTCCACCATCTTAATGCGGAACGGTTCAAAGATTGTTTTGAATGCCATGATCGTTATTTCTGGCTTGCAAGCTCGGAAACTTGATCATCCTGCGATATGACAGCGATCAGTTCAATGCAGAAGGTTCACTGAACTTTAACAGTTTATTTCTGTAACGAATCGACAGGGCGCGTGTTATACTAACGGTGACTGAGGAAACTGCTATCGGTTACCGTAACGGAGCTGGCCGGGACCGCAGCCTCGCTTCGTACAAAAGCAGATCCGCCGGGATATCCTTCTTGCGCGGATCGCTTTTTGTTTGTGCTCAGAGTAAACTTTTTCCGGTCATTTCTGAAGGAGCAGGAACTTCCATCAGCTTGAGCAGAGTAGGAGCGATGTCTGCAAGTCGACCATCTGCTATTGAAGAGAAACGATCGTCAATAAGAATACACGGAACCGGATTCGTGGTGTGCGCTGTATTCGGTGAACCATCGGCGTTGATCATAAAATCGGAGTTGCCGTGATCTGCAATTATGATGAAAGAGTAATTCTGTTTCTTCCCTGCAGCGAGAACTTTACCAAGACATTCATCAACTGTTTCAAGCGCTTTTGTTACCGCTTTGTAATCGCCGGTATGTCCAACCATATCCGGATTGGCAAAGTTCAGGCAAACGAAATCTGCAGTCCCTTTTTCCAATTCAGGAACGATGGCTTCTGTTAATTCACGTGCACTCATTTCGGGTTGCAAATCATACGTTGCAACTTTCGGAGAAGGAATCATGATGCGTTTCTCACCTTCAAATTCTTTTTCTCTTCCTCCGGAAAAGAAGAATGTAACGTGAGGATATTTTTCCGTTTCAGCAATTCGAATCTGCGTGCGATGATTTGCAGCAAGAACTTCGCCGAGTGTATTTACAAGATCTTCCTTACTGTAAACAACATGAACATTGCGATACGTGTTATCGTAATTCGTCATCGTTACATAATACAACGGAATGGTTTTCATTCCATGTTCCGGCATATCCTTCTGCGTAAGTGCAACAGTAATTTCACGACAACGATCCGTGCGGTAATTGAAACAGAATACTGCATCGCCTTCTTTGATGGTTCCGTTTTTGTCGAGAACGAATGGTGTGATGAATTCATCCGTTACATTTTCGTCGTACGATGACTGCATCGCAGCAACACCGCTCTCCGCTGATTTACCGACTCCGTTCACGAGTGCATCGTATGCAATTTTCACACGTTCCCAACGCTTGTCGCGATCCATTGCATAATAACGGCCTGTGATCGTTGCTAAACATCCTGTCGACTTTGCAATGTGTTTCTCAAGAGATGCAATGAATTCTTTTCCGCTTTTCGGATCGGTGTCGCGACCATCAGTGAACGCATGAACAAAAACATTTTTCAGATTGTTATTCGCACAGATATTCAGTAGATGATGCAAATGTTCCTGTGACGAATGCACGCCGCCATCGGAAACAAGTCCCATCAGGTGCAGCGATTTGTTATTCTTCTTCACGTAATCAATCATCGCTGTAATTTCCGGATGTGAATCAATCGATTTCTCTCTGCACGCAATGTTGATGCGGACGAGATCCTGGTAAACAACGCGTCCTGCACCGATATTGAGATGTCCCACTTCAGAATTTCCCATTTGTCCGTCAGGTAAACCCACATCTTCTCCTGAGGTTTTCAGTTTGCTCCACGGTTGTGTTGCAATCAAATGATCGTACACAGGAGTATTTGCGTTGAATACCGCATCTGATGCTGAGCGATCTCCGATTCCCCAACCGTCAAGAATTATTAGAGCTGATTTGTGATGTGCCATATACTATTTGGATAATGGAATATTGATAGAGAAAATTGTTCCGCCTTCCGGATTGTCTGCAACTGTAATTTTCCACTTGTGCAGTTCCGCAAGTTCGCGCGTAATGTAAAGACCAAGACCTGTTCCTTTTGTGCTTCGGGTTTCTTCACTTCCGGTGCGATAGAAACGTTCGAAGATACTGTTGCGCTGGTGAATCGGAATGCCTTTGCCCTGATCAGAAATACTGCATACAACGTATGTTGCATTGCGATTCAATTTCACTTGAACAACGCTGTTTGCAGGTGAATACTTGAAAGCATTTTCAATCAGATTCGTTAAGATGGATTGCGCAGCATTATTGTCAAACTCAAGATGAATACCGCTTTCAATCTCGCGTACAACTTTGTGATGTTGCCCGACACCAACGGAAAGTTTACTGCATAGTGTTTCGAGAAACTCAGAAAAATTTCCGGATTGCGGATTAATTGCAAAAACATGACTGTCAATTCGCGCTGCAAGAAGTATATTTCCTATCAATGAATTGAGTCGCTCTGTATCTTCCAGGACGTGAGACAGAATCATACTCTGTTTTTCTTTCGGCAGATCACGTTTGATCAAAGTTTCTGCCTGCAATCCTATTGAAGCCAACGGCGATTTCAATTCATGCGTAACGGAAAGCAAAAAGTTTTTCTGTCGTTCCGCCATCAATGCTTCTTTACGGAATCCGTTTCGCGTGCGCACAATGGCGATGGTAAGCAGCACAATGAATACTGCACCTTCACCGAAAATCATCATCCAGCGTTTGTGCAGTTCATCATCCATTTTTTGCTGCTTTTCAATTATTAAAGATGATGAAACGAGATTTCCTGAAGCACCTAATTGCTGTTGCAGAATTTCTCTTTGAAGATCCGCCACCTGATTATTGGTACGCACAAGCAGATATGTCCACCAGCTGAACTGCAGCAGCACATAAAACACCAGCACATAAAAAAGAACCAATGGACGCGATCCGGGGCGGGTTTTCATTCTGCAAAGGTACGAAAGAGAAAAGTCCGCCGAAGCGGACTTTCAAAGGGGAGATTTGTAGTGAACAAACCCATGAAAACTACACCCGTTCCCCTAAGCTCTTATTTTGTGGCTTTTGTATTAATTGATTCACTGAAGCCTGCTTTAATGGTTTCCGCATCTGCGGTTAATGCAGTCAGATCGCTGTTCAACTCCTTCAATTGATTGTCATTTCTGGTTTGATTGGAAGTATCAGATTGAATCAATTGCAACTTGTGATATTCAAGACGCAAACGATACTTTTCGATCAATTCACGCTGCGAATTAATTTTCTCTAAAGTGTTGCTGTTACTTGTAACACCCATTTCCTGACCATAAGCAATCACATTTTTCTCATGGGTTGCTTTCACTTCCTGATACAATAAATCCAACTTTGTGATTTCCGATCGTATAGCTGCAACCGTTCCCGCCGGAACACTGTCCGCCTTGCTTTCCTGACACGCTGAATATCCAATTCCGAGAACCGCCATGAAGCAGGCTACAAACGGAAGCACAATGTTTTTCATTACCCTTCTTTCGTGAGGCAACAAAGGTAATTCGCAGGTTGAATCAGCATTCAGTTATTAGACGATGCGCATAAGCGCGCGGATGGATGGGTTTTTGCCAGCGATGAGTGGAAATAAAAAGCCCGCTCCGAATAACGAAGCGGGCTTTTTGTACAAAGTTGTTTACTGTTTTACGAATGTAAAACTTGATTTACTTTCAGTTCCTTCAACAGAAACTGAATAGTTACCCGCCGGTAATGACGTTACATCAAGAGCTTTCTTGTTGCCGCCGTTTACCGCTTCAGTCATTACAACACGCCCTGTTACATCCATAACACGGATTGTTTTCACATCCGCCTGAGAACCCCACGTTACGTTGAGAACTTCAACTGCAGGATTCGGAGAGATTGTGATCATGTTACCTGATAAAATTCCGGATACCGAAGTACATACATCAACTGTGATGCTTGCTGTATCGGAGTTTACGCAACCGTTTACGTCTGTGTATGTGTACGAGATAGAATGTGTACCGGCACCGGCAGTAGCAGGATTGAAATTGCTGCCACTTATTCCAGGTCCCGTGTAAACTCCGCCCGCCGGTGTTCCGTTAAGCGTTTGAGCTGCGTCTGCCAAACACATCAAGGACTGAGGTGTAAGAGTAACTGCCGGAATGGAATTTACTGTAATCGTTACTGTATTGCTATCAATACAACCGAACGAGTTTGTTCCCGTAACTGTGTATGTAGTAGTTGAAGCAGGTGTTACTGTGATTGCATCACCCGAAACAGATCCCGGATTCCAAACATAGCTGTTGGATGTGTCCTGTGCGTTTAATCCCGCCGTACTTCCTGCACAAATCGCAGATGGATTCGCCGATGCTGTAACAGATGGAGCAGGGTTTACCGTCACAGCAAAGCTGTCAACAGGGCCGGACAATGAACAAGTTGCATTGACACCTTGAACATATATCATATAAGTACCAGCAGTCGCTCCTGCAACAGAAATTGTTGTAGTATTCTGTCCGCTCACTAAAGTCAATCCTGAAGGAACTGTCCACGTATAAACTGTTGAGTATTGGTCAGCAGAAATCGAATAGTTTGTAGTTGCAGTTTCGCAAATTGAGGACGCACCGGTAATAGTATGTGCAGGTGGAACAGGAGATGTCCATGAAATAGTAACCTGCCCGTTTCCAAGCCAGATGCCGGAGTTTGTAACTCCATTAAATACGCCACCTGTGAAAGATGAACCGCCGCCGCCGCCGCCGCCTGCGCCTTTGGAGTTACCGCCACAGCCTGTAGTTCCTGCAGAACCACCACCGCCGCCGCCGCCGCCAAGTTGGCCACCACCACCACCACCGCCACCAACAATACTGTTCTGAGATGAACAGCAGCATGTTTGTCCGGCACCGCCGGCTCCACCCGTTCCGGTTGTAGCAGTGATACCTGGAGAACCCAGAAATCCGCTGCAACCAATTCCGGCAGCACCTAATGCACCTTGAACGGAACCGAAGTTGCCTCCTTTACCGCCACCGGCTACACCGCTGCTTTGCGGTGAATCATTTCCATTAGCACCAACGCCACCACCGCCAGAACCGCCGTTTCCACCGATTCCACCGGTTCCGCTGCCCTCATGGCAACCACCACGACCACCACCACCGCCACCACCTGCTGTGATAACGCGATTAGATTCTGCTGTTCCGCCTACGCGCACATCAGATGCTCCACCGCCGCCGCCTGCATTTTGTGAGCCGCCATTAGCGCCACCGTTGAATCCACCTGCAGGTGTAGCACCTTGCCCACCAACGAAAATATTAAGAACATCTCCTGGGTTCACGACCAAC
>JBJOKQ010000211.1:0-5396 GCA_046046005.1 Bacteroidota bacterium
CGCGTTGGCACTCCATGCATATGTGTACGGACCTGTTCCCCCGTTAACAGTTACAGTTGCCGTTGCATCGCAAAAGCCTGCACACGTTTCATTGGTAGAAGCCATCTGATTCGTCATGTTACCCGGTACTCCGGCAACGTTTACAGATACGTTCGCAAGACATCCATTGGCATCGGTAACTACAACGTTATAAGTTCCTTGCGCAACGTTGCTCAATGTGTTCGATCCTGCAACGTTGGTGGCTGTTTGTAATACCACGTTGTTTATATCCGTCCAAGTATAGTCATAAGGACCAACTCCCCCTTGCGCTGTAGCTGTAGCAGATCCGTTGGATTGGTTGCATCCCGCAGGAGTTGATGACATGAGAATCTGCAACTGTGTTGGCTGCGTGATCGTAACAGTTTGCGTAGTAACGCAACCGTCATTGTTATCCGTAACTGTAACAGTGTATGTTCCCGCTGTTAGATTTGTTGCCGTTGAAGGCGTCATCACACCAATGTCAGTATGAATAACTGTGTTGGACGAATTCACCCAACTGTAATCGAATGGCCCGATTCCTTGCGCGGTAGCTGTAGCGCTTCCGTTATTTCCTCCAAAGCAATTTACATTAGTGAGTGCCATTTGCGGTAATACGCAACAAGACAGAGACGCATTGAATTGATAAACAGGATCCGCAACGCATGCAACGTTTGTCCAGTTTCCGGTTTCTCCATCACCGTAAGTATCAATGATAATTCCAAGGTCATCACCGGTTTGCCCGGGAGGACAGTTTTTCGCTGTAATCGTCCAGCAAAATGTCCAGTTTACAACTCCGTTACAGTTGTCTCCGAAGTTATCCGTTGGATCTCCGTTCGGACCGCCTTGTACAATATCGCCGTCAAAGAAAAATCCGGAAAGTATACCGTTACCATTCGGTGTGTTCACGTTATTGAACCATTGCCAAACTCCCGGACCGCCATCGCAAGTAGTTGCGCCTGTTAATCCTGTCAGCGTTGTAAGATCCCAACCGTTTCCGAATACAGGAATCACTGCATGCAACCAGTTTGTATTCTGCTGATCCCATCCTGTAATTGTGTAACAAAAAGTAACAGTTGTTCCACCTTGATAAGTTCCGTTTGTTGGAGCAGGATTCACTGTAAGATTCGACTGAAGCAAACAATCGTTACAGTTGTTCACGTTCTGCAATGTCATTGTGAAAGCACCTTGATCTGCAGGAGAACCGCCGGAAATCTGAATGTAGTAAGTAACGCCCGGAACCATTTGGTCGAAGTTCGCCGTTAACGTTCCTCCTGTTCCTTGTGCACAACCGCGACCAACCAGACCGCTACAGTTTCCCTGATAAATTGCAATGTTGGGATTTGTAATACCGCCATTGATTGTGATGTTGATTTCGTTACCTGAATTGACAAACGAATACCAAACATCTGTTGCCGGTGAAGCCATCGGGTTGTTGGATGGCTGGCAATTGATCAATGTGGTGTAAGGCGTTTCTGTAACTGAGTTTACGTTCGTCAGGTTATTGAAAGTTGACACAGCGCCGATTCCGCTTGGGCAAGGAGCAGGAGTTCCCAGTGTTCCGAGCGGTGTTGCACCGAAGCAATCATCATTGGCAACCTGTGCTTGTGCGGCTTGGCCGACAAACAAAGACAAACAAATCGTAATAATCCGAGTAAAGTTTTTCATGTGCTCTTACTTTACTTTGGTTCGTGTTTGTACTTCGAGAATGATTCCATTCGCGCCGAGACTGAAAACAGGTTTCGTATCGAACGAAGGTTCTGCTGTTCGTACTTTATTGAGATTGACAGGCAGACCTGCTGCTGTCAGTTCATTTGCAGAAAGCAATTCCACTTGCAAACCGGTGTCGAACGTAAGCGTGTTTCGCTTGTCAACATATCGATACTTGTCAAGATCTGCTTTGTCCAAAGCGGCTTCATATGAAGCTACATTCTGAACAGCATTGGGATTAAGAATTACCCATGATTTTGCAACTGTGAAAGCAAATGCGCTTATCACTGTTAAAGCAATCAACAGGAAATGTTTCATTGGTCAGTTTATAGGTCGATCAAATATCGTTAAAAAATACGACAATATTCACCCGGAAACTTACTGATTATCAGATTGAAATCACGATTTGGAGCGATAAACCAACCAGTTGGATTGTCGTTTGGTTGCTGTTCTGATCAGGCCAATGGTCTGAATTTCGTTGTTTTTCCTCCGAAACCAGCCCTCATCCCAACTTCCCATGTCGAGATAAATGGAATTATCCACACCTGCAGCGTCCAAAGCATCGGCAAATTGCTGCAGCGTACAAACATTTCTGCTTTCAGCAATAACGGCTTGTCCGTGCAGTATGCAAATAGCTCTGCGTTGAAACAGGCTCACGTCCTTGCGAAAAACCAATGGCAATCCATCACGATTCAACTGAATCTGTTGAAAGAATGAAACCGAATCCGAGATTATTTTTTCGATGAACGCAGAATCAAGTTTGCTTCCCATTTCCGTTCCGGCAATTATGCATGATGAAACATCTCCACTTGACGGAATTGTAATTCCGCCTCCCAGTCCTCTGTTGACTTTTCGATTCATGACGTTACCGCGAATGACGTACAAGCCATCAATTGCATCATTTTCCAATCGTGTGAAAGCAGCTGCACAAACGAGCACAATGCTGCTGTCTGATTTCAATGGACGCATATTGGTAATCTCCGCTATGCAATTCTCAGGAATGTAGAACACAATCCCGAGTGAGTCAACCGTACATGCCGAATCGCGTATGTAGGATTGACGAGTTACTTTTGAACTACTGACCGAATCAGAATTCTGAAGAGCTTGTGAATCGGTAAACATGCACGAAGAAATCAGTGCAATCGGAAGAACAAAATAAAAAAGATTGATCCTCATTCTTCCTTTCCGATTAGAATAGCAAGACGATCGCAAAGCGGTTCCCAGCTGTAATAGTCCTTAGCAAATTTCCATGCTTCATCGATGATGGATACCGCCATTGCAGGTTGAGATATCAATGCAGAAATCGCTTCTGCAAACTCTTCAGGGGTTTCGGCAAGCATGATTTGTTTACCCGGACGTGCGCGTAAAGCATTATTGGAAAGCGGAGTCGTGACGCACGGAATTTTCATCGCCATGCCTTCAAGTAATTTATTCTGTAAACCAATGCTCGTTTTCATTGGCGCAACAAGAATTCTGGAGCGTGCAAAGCTTTCTCTTATATCATCAACCCATCCTGTAACCTGAACGTTTGCGGATTCCAATGCGCGCACTTCTGCAGAAGGATTCGCGCCTGAAATGAGAACCTTAATTCCGGGATAACGCTTCAACAATAATGGCAGAATTTCTTTAACCAGAAATACAGCACCTTCCACGTTGGGAGGATAATTCATGTTGCCGTTAAACAGCAAATCATATTCTTTATGGCGGTGAAGCGGATGAAAAAAATTCAGATCTACGCCATTGGGAATTACAACTATTTCCGCAGGGCGACGTACCGGCATCAAATCACGATCCTGAGTGGAAATGATAGTATGACGATTGAACTCGCTGAAAATTTCTCCTTCGTAACGCGCAACACGTTTCATTTCGAAGTAGTACGCAGGTTGCTTGAAGATGTTGACATTATCTAAACGTCGTTCAAGTCCTTTCGAGAAAACATCCATGAAATCCACAATGCGGATTACATCTGTGCGTTTGCGAACATATTCCGTTGTTCGGATCAGTTGGCAATAAATTCGATCAGGTTGCACTTCATCAATTACGCGATCGATTTCCGCTTGAACACGCTCCGAGTAAAACCAAGCCACCTGCATCGGCATTTTGGTGAAAACTGCTTTGAACATGTTGCGCATCATTTCTTTGCGCGACATCGTGAAAACGTGAAAGGCTTTGCAATGCGGTTCTATGTTCGCTCTTGCGTCAGGATGTAATTCACCTTCACCAATACTGATCAGCGTAATGTCGAAATGTCGTGAAAGTTCACGCAACTGATACCACGCACGAAGCTTGTCGCCCTTTTCCAAAGGCCACGGAACGCGTGATGTGAGGAATACCAGTTTCTGACGACTCATTCGTGAATCAACTTGCTGTAAAAATCACACAATTTTTGTGTCACACGACCGAGTTCATGATTTTCTGTTGCAGTTTTTTTTCCGGATTCGCCGATTGCCCGTGCTTTAGCGGGATTCTCTAAAAGATCAATCAGCTTTGCTGCAAATGTTTTAGCATCGTTAGCAAGTTCTATGTCCTCACCATCTTTACAGGTAATTCCTTCTGATCCAACTGAAGTTGTAACGACAGGTTTTCCGGCGAACAAGCCTTCTATCACTTTGATTTTTACGCCTCCTCCGGAATGCAGCGGCACAGCCATGATGTTGTATCGAGACATAAACTCCGCAGCACTTTCAACTTCTCCATGATTCTGGATTCTGAAGCCGAAATCAATTTCCCGACCTAAACTTTTTCCTGCAAGGTGAAGTGTTGCTTCCGGAACTGATTTCAGGACAAGCGGCCATACTTCTTTGCAAAGCCATTCTACTCCATCATAGTTTGGCTTCCAATCCATTGCTCCGATATGAAAAACCGTTTTCTCTTCCGTTGCGCTGTTTCCTTTTGTGTTTTCTTTCATACCGAAAGTACACGTGTGAAACGGTTTTGATTCGGTTGACATTTTACGGAGTCGTACTTCATCTTCCCGTGTTATCGGAACGATGGCATCAACAGCTTGTATTGCTTTAACTTCGAAATGCTCGAGTTTTCGCGCCAAATCGCGGAACCAGATTTTTTTGAACGCGTCATTTGATTCTTCAGCGTACTTCTTCCATATTTCACTTTCCGTATTGTGCGCGCGCAATACAATTTTCGCTTTAGACATTCTGCGTATTGCAGGAATGTAAGACGCTACGTACAAACTTTCCAGTTGAATAATGTCGTACTCGTTTTCTGCAAGCTGTGAAATTAATCTTGATTCAAATCCTAAACTGTAGAAACGGTCGACGTTGTATGACGAGGATTTGAACAACGAAAGAAATGCCGGAACCCAACGCACATTGGTGTCGACATACAACGCATCCATTCGGGTGCGCGCGATCAATTCCTGAAACTGCAATGACCTTTCAAAACGATGTTTGTCTGTTTCAATGGCGAGTACATGAACAGAGCATCCTGCAGAAAGAAGTCCTTCCGTCATCCGCAACATGGCAAGGCAACCGCCATCGCGAGGAGGCACAGGAGGTTTATTGCATATCTGTAAAATCCGAAGCTGCATCAGCAATTTTAGTTACAGATTTGTTCTTGCGCAGAAATTTTTTGAAAAAAATCAAGTACGATTCCAGGTCAAACAAGTTAGCGTCTGCAGTTGCTTTACGAGTTAAGATGACCGCAATCGGAAC
>JBJOKQ010000212.1:0-5366 GCA_046046005.1 Bacteroidota bacterium
GTCGTTTAAATTCTCGATAGAATAATAGGGTAGAGGTTTCTGTTTATCCGGCGTATACGCTGCTGTATAATCAGGTTTCGTTGCAGGATTGTATGGAACACGCGATGTGTAGCAGGCGCTAATGAATGCGCAGAACGCAATCATAATTGTAAATCCGAAGAGGAAAAAGTTCTTCATTGTTCAGCACATGAAGTTACAGATTTACGGGATTTCCTGAAATGAAATCAGAATTTCATCAATGTAATTGAATCAGAACAGTCCTACGAAACCGACATGGATTTTACCGCTGCGGAATTGAATCGGTTGCTGATAACGACTTCCAAGTGCATATGTTAAGGCGAAAATACCTGCGCGAGTTTCGAATGTCACTCCTGTGCCGAATCCGTATGGCGTATCAGTGTCCCAACTGTCTTTTGCGGAGTTCTCATACCACGCTACATCGGTAAACACGAAGAACCATGAATTCTGTTCCAATTGGTAGCGATATTCTACTGTGCTCACAGCGAAAGCAGAAGCGAAAATTGATTCTTCATCAAAACCGCGAAGCGTTGTAAGTCCGCCGATTCGGAATAATTCGTTCCGCAATAAATATCCTGAATTGAATTGCCAAGCGCCATTCACTCCGGTTTTCAAAGTTGTTCTTTTTCCCAGAGGCCAGAATTTCTCCAGCAAAAGAGTCGCTCCGAATTGTTTTGTTTTCAGTTTCAGCCCTTCGTAGATCACCGGATTTAATCCTGTGTTCTTTTTAATTGATCGTGTTCCGAGATCATATGTTGCGTCGAATACAAATCCTGTTCGCGGATTAAATCGATAATCCAGTTTGTCAATATGAATTCCAAGTCCGTATGAAATGGAACTGATATCTGCTGTCGGTGGAAGTGTAGTCAGCAATTCCATTCCGGTTGTCGACAATAAACTTGATGTATTGTTCTTTACATACGCGCGCACTCCTGAGGTTCCGATGAAAATATAATTCAATCCGAATTGTTGCTGTACATGAAGGAAAGAAGTATCGCGGCGATACAGCTTAATTTGATAATCTGCTCCTGCAGGAGTCCGAAACATGTATGGATAACTAAAGCGCGCTTTCAAATCCTGCGTTTGCGTTTGCAGTCGACGCCAATTGAGTTCAATCAATTCTCCTCTGCGCAAACTATTCTGAAGTTTCAATCGAACATCACCTGTAAAGAGAACTTTTCCTGTGTTGTTATCGGGAAGGATGCCGACAATTCCATCAAACTGACCTGCTTTCTTTCGATCGAGGTAAACAATCAGCTTGGTGTATTTCTCAGTAAAAAGCACTGCCGGCGGACGAGCTTCCTTAGCAAATGCAAGTTCTTTTATTCGTGTTGTGATCGCAGCAACTTTGCTTTCATTGTAAGGATCGCCAGGACGAATTCCGATGTAACTGTACAGATACGCTTCTGAAATTTTCAGATTTCCTTTTTGCTCAATTGAATCGATTTTTGTGAATCTGTTTTTATCAAGATGCAACGTGGCTTGCAAACGATTGTCCTTTTCAAAAAACAGACTGTCGAGACGTACAGAAGCAAAAGGATAACCGTTGTTTTCGCACCAAGTCAGAATTCGTTCCTGCATGCGCGCCACTTCTCCGTATTTGAAAACTGTTCCCCGAAAAGCTTTGCGCTTGTATCCTGCAAAAGTGAGTATCTCTTCATCCACGTTTCCCGGAGATAAACTGGCCCATTCATAACGCGTTCCCGTGTTGATGTAAACGGTAGCATGCGTGGAATCGATGCGAATGCTGTCTGACGCGGCTGCGATATATCCTGAATTCCAAAGAGAGACCAAAACTTTACGGATTTCTTTATCGCGGTCTTCCGGTTTGGAAAACGAATTGGTATAACGCGTCTTTTTCAGTAGATCGTTATCAGGCGTTTCCTCAATGGAAAGTGTGAATTGCGTTTGCCCTGCAGAAATTAACGGAAGAAACAGCAGAATCAGAACAAAGCGCATGAGCGAATTTAAAGAATGTGTGTCTTACTTAAGCACAGGCGGACACGCTTCTTTACCGCCTTGGAATGCAAATTTCAAACCTACGCGCAGTTCCCACGCGTGTTGTTTGATTTCGGGATTTCCTTCCGTGTAAGAACGTGTAAGATCCGGAACCCAATGGGCTTCAGTAATGAATTTCACAGGGCCATACGCAACGAATTCGATTCCGGCACCGGCTGAAGCTGTGAAGTGGAATTTGTTGAACGCTTGCGGTGATGAAACAACATATTCCAAACGCGGACCGATTTTCGCGTAAGGTATAATTGCGAACAACTCTTTGCGGATCATGAGGTAATTGTTCCAAGCGGCGTAATGGTTCAGGTATTTGGTTGTGCCGTTTACCGCATCTTCATGTTTCGTTCCTTTCGCGTTGTATTGCAACTCGGTTACCCAACGAAATGTAGGATGGTTTCCGAACTCAGCGAAAACTTCACCATTCCAACGCAGAAGGTATTTCTGTTTCTGTTTACCGATCGGCTCGTCGTAGTACCAATACTGTCGACCTAGAGTTCCTCCGGCCATAATTCCCCATCCCTGAAAGAATTGGGCGAAAACAGAAGTGGAACTGCAAAGCAGAATGACGAAAAGAATGCGTTTCATAGTGAAGAGTTTGTCCGCATAAATGTAAAACGTAAAAACGCAGCCTCTTGTTATGGAAACTGCGTTTTTGTTAAGAAAATTCTGTTGAGAAATCAGGCGCTCGCCACTTCTGCGGCAGGACTGATCTTTTTTACCAATCCCTGAAGCACTTTGCCCGGACCAACTTCTGTATAGTGAGTTGCACCGTCTGCAGTCATGTTCTGAACAGATTGTGTCCAACGAACAGGAGCTGTCAACTGAGCGATAAGGTTTTTCTTGATTTCTTCAGGATCGGAAACAGGTTTAGCATTTACATTCTGGTAAACCGGACAAACCGGTACTGAGAACTTTGTTGCGTTGATGGCAGCTTCGAGTTCTACTCGTGCCGGCTCCATCAACGGAGAGTGAAACGCACCGCCTACAGGAAGTACTAACGCCCGTTTTGCACCCGCAGCTTTCAGCAGTTCACATGCTTTATTGATACCTTCAACAGAACCTGAAATCACCAATTGTCCCGGACAGTTGTAGTTCGCAGCTACAACAACTCCTTCGGTAACAGATGCGCAGATCTCTTCCACTTTTACATCATCCATTCCGAGAACGGCTGCCATTGTAGATGGTTGAGCTTCGCAGGCTTTCTGCATTGCCAACGCTCGCTTAGAAACGAGGACCAATGCATCTTCGAACGTCAATGTTTTATTCGCTACCAGCGCAGAGAATTCTCCCAGTGAATGACCTGCTACCATATCCGGCTTGAATGATTCGCCCAGCGTCGCGGCAAGAACAGTAGAGTGAAGGAAAATAGCAGGCTGTGTAACTTTCGTCTGCTTCAGTTCTTCATCAGTTCCGTTGAACATGATATCAGTGATGCGGAATCCAAGTATGGTGTTTGCTTTTTCAAGCATTTCTTTGGCAAGAGGAGAATTGTCATAAAGATCTTTCGCCATTCCGGGGAACTGCGATCCCTGACCGGGGAAAACGTATGCTTTTTTCATAATGCGTTTTTGCGTTTTATTGAATTTGCCAAAAATAAGAAGACGGGAGATTGTAAACTAATTTGGTCTACAATCTCCCGTCTAAAGTCTCAAGTCTAATGTCTAACGTCTACTTACGATTGCCCATCAGGCGAAGCAAGAAGAGGAACAGGTTGATGAAGTCAAGATACAAAGTCAACGCTCCGAGAATGGAAAGACGTCCGGCCATTTCACTTCCGCCGGTTTCTGCACCAAGATTTTTCAGTTTCTGAACATCCCAGGCGGTAAGACCAGTGAATACAGCAACACCAATGAATGAAATGATGTAATCCATCATCTGGCTTCCCAGGAACATATTTACCAATGAGGCGATGAGAATTCCGATCAATCCCATGAACATGATGCGACCGAATCCGGAAAGATCCGCTTTAGTGATCCAGCCCATAACTGCCATCGTTCCGAACATGCCGGCAGCTACCAGAAATGTTGCGCCGATTGAACCGATGTCAAACACAAGGAAAATAAAGCTCAGACTCATTCCGTTAATTGCACTGTAGAGCAGGAACGCTCCGATGAGCAACGGCATTGGTAATTTCTGAATACCGAAGGAAATCAACATCACGAAAGCAAGCGGAGCAAACATTACGATCCATCCCAGAGGAGTGAATCCTGTTTCGCCGATAAGCAATGCGATAAGTTGCGGCACCATTCCAAACAGATAAGAAGTAAGCGCGGTTATCATCAGCGCTCCTGCCATCCATCCGAATACCTGCGTCATGAAAGTTTTAGATGCTACAGCACCGGCGTCTACCTGCGTGGTGTTCGTTTGCATCTGGTTCCAGTTGTGATAATTCTGATTGTTCATCTTATTGTGGTTTTCAATTATTCAGTTAGTGTAAACGTGATCCGATCAGTTTAATGAATTCGCTTCGTGTAGTTTCGTTCAGAAACTCTCCTGTAAAAGCAGAAGTTGTTGTTACAGAATTCTGTTTCTGAATGCCACGCATCTGCATGCACAAATGCTGCGCTTCTATAACAACTCCTACACCAAGCGGTTTCAATGTTTCCTGTATACAATCACGGATTTCATTGGTTAATCTCTCCTGTACCTGCAAACGACGTGCAAAAGCGTCTACAATGCGGGGAATCTTGCTTAAACCGACAATATGTCCGTTCGGAATGTATGCAACATGTGCCTTTCCGAAAAACGGAAGCAAATGATGCTCGCACATCGAGTAAACTTCAATGTCCTTCACCAACACCATCTGGCTGTATTCTTCCTTGAACATTGCAGATTTCAATATCTCTGCAGGATTCAGATCGTATCCATGCGTAAGAAACTGCATGGCTTTCGCCACACGTTCAGGTGTTTTGAGCAAACCTTCACGTTCCGGATTTTCTCCGATTTCCTCCAGAATTGCACGGTAATTCACTGACAGTTTGTCAATGGACGCTGCATCGAATTTGTCAACTTTCTCGTAAGATTTCTTCTTCTCCATTATGGGTAAGTCGTTTCAGGACGGCTATTTATTTTCCGCCAAAATACTCAACGTAGTTATTTTCTGTTTCGCGAATCTTGATGCTGTGCAATTGAGCTCCGTGTTTCGCAATTTCTGCTTCAATCTCATTCCAGATTGCAATAGCAAGATTTTCAGTTGATGTCATAACACCTTTCAGAAAATCCACATCCATATTGAGGTTCTTGTGATCCATTTTGCCGGTCACTTTTTCTTTCAGGATATCGCTCAGCGTTTTTAGGTTCATCACCCAACCGTGTTCATTGGAAACTTCTCCTTT
>JBJOKQ010000213.1:0-5362 GCA_046046005.1 Bacteroidota bacterium
ATTCACTTTTTCATGGGCCCTGTTCAAGGCGCTATTGTAAACTGGTGCGGACACAAGTACGGATACAGCAATTTCGACAATCACGATCATAGCACGAACACAGTTCCACTCGATTTTTTCCTGATGGGTGAACTCATGCAGAACAATCATCACAAAAGTCCGAACGCAGTCAACTTCCGTAAACGCTGGTTCGAATTAGATCCGACTTATCCATTGATCGTTGTAATGAAATGGTTCGGCATCGTGCAGATGCGGAAAAACTGATTTATAAAACACTGCCATGAGTCCTTATCTCTTCATTCCTCTTGTTGCCTTTGCGGCAGTTTCTTTCATCATGATCCTCATTTATATTTGGGGAAGAAGCATTCGCAACTACGGCGTAGTAGATATTTTCTGGGCGTTCAACTTCCTGGTTATCGCTGCGGTGATTTGGTTTCTCGCTGATGGATTCACAGAAAGAAAAGTTCTCGTTTGCGGACTCGCGTCGCTATGGAGTTTGCGACTCGGAGTTTATTTGCTCATACGTGTCGGTTCTCATCTCGATGAAGAAGAAGGTCGTTATAAAGCGTTGCGAGAAGAGTGGAGCGACACCATTTTCTTTTTCTTCTTTCAGGCACAGGCATTCTCAAATGTGATGCTAGCACTTCCGTTTTTCCTAATCGCTTTGAACACTGAACCGCAAATCAGTATTGTGGAATACATCGGTGCCGCAATGTGGTTGTTGTCGATCATAGGCGAAGGTCTTTCAGATTGGCAATTGAAAAACTTCAAGAAGAATCCTGCCAACAAAGGAAAAGTTTGTCAGGACGGACTCTGGAATTATTCCCGCCATCCGAATTATTTCTTCCAATTGATGATTTGGATTTCCGTTTTCATCATGGCACTGGCTTCTCCTTACGGATATCTCGCAATCATCTGTCCGTTATCTATCGGTTATCTCATTTTCAAAGTAACCGGAATACCAATGACAGAAGAACAAGCCATTCGTTCACGCGGCGATTTGTACAAAGAATACCAACGAACCACAAGCATCTTTGTTCCTTGGTTTAAAAAGAACTGATGAACTGACTACCGATATGTGGTACAACACTCTCCTCGAAAAAAATCTCATTCCTGATGCTCTGATTCGTTCAGGTATTCGCCGCTTATTGCGTCAACGTTTGAAAGACGAAGACAAAGGAAGTCCGGAAGCGCAACGCAAACATCTCGATCAATTGATTAATGAATTGAAAAATTCTCCGATCGCGATCAACACAGCTGAGGCCAACGAACAACACTACGAAGTTCCGACTGAGTTTTATAAATATTGCTTAGGAAATCATCTGAAATACAGCTGCGGATATTGGAAATCCGGCGTTACAGATATCGATACTTCTGAATCCGATATGCTTCAGTTGACTTGTGAGCGCGCCGAATTGCAGAACGGACAAGACGTACTTGAACTCGGATGCGGGTGGGGATCACTTTCTCTGTTCATGGCCGCGAAGTTTCCGCAAAGCAATTTTACTGTTGTTTCTAATTCAAGAACACAGAAAGTATATATCGACGAACAGGCAAAACAGCGCGGCATTTCCAATCTTACTGTAATTACCTGCGATATCAATCAGTTTTCAATTGACAAGAAGTTTGATCGTGTTGTTTCTGTTGAGATGTTCGAGCACATGCGCAACTATCAGAAGTTGATGAAACTGGTTGCGGATGCTTTGAAGCCTGACGGAAAACTCTTCGTGCATATTTTCACACATAAGGAATTCACGTATAAGTTTGAAGTAATTGACGAATCCGATTGGATGAGTAAATATTTCTTCACCGGTGGCATCATGCCGGGAGATAAATTGCTCATGGAGTTCAACGATGATCTTGTAAACGAAAAACACTGGCAGGTAAACGGCGAACATTACAGCAAAACTGCAGAAGCCTGGTTGGTGAATATGGATAAACACCGCGAGCAGATCATGCCATTGTTCCGCAAAACATACGGTAACGATCAAGCATTGAAATGGTGGGTGTATTGGAGAATTTTCTACATGGCATGTTCCGAGCTTTGGAAATACAATAACGGAACGGAATGGATGGTGAGTCACTATTTGTTTCGAAAGAAGTAACAAACGCTTTGGATAATCGCTAACACAAAAATTTTGAATTGCAGAAACTTGCCATCATAGGAACCGGTATTGCAGGAATGGGCGCTGCTCATCTTCTTAAAAACAAGTACGACATTACTGTATTTGAGAAGGATAATTATGTCGGCGGACATACGAATACGATTTTCGTTAATGAAAACGGTAAGCAGGTGGCAATGGATACGGGCTTCATGGTTTTTAATTATGAAACGTATCCGCATCTGACGAAAATGTTCGCGGAAATCAACGCGCCGGTTAAGAAAACATCCATGTCGTTCAGCGTTCAGTTTGTTCCCGACAAACTTGAATATTGCGGCAGCGGATTGAATGGTCTTTTTGCGCAGCGGAAAAATATTTTCAATTGGCGATACATTCAGATGTTGCGTCAAATAGCGCGATTCAATGATCAGAGTATAAAAATTCTTGATCAGCCTCAATATGCTGATTGGTCGTTGGGAAAATACATTCGCGAATTCGGTTTCGGAGATGATATGCTGTGGAAGTATCTCATTCCGATGAGTTCTGCAGTTTGGAGTACGCCAATGAAGGAAATGCTGGACTTTCCGGTTATCACATTGATTCGTTTTTTTCAGAATCATGGTTTCCTCGGACTCAACACGCAGCATCAATGGTTCACCTTGGAAGGCGGCAGCGAATCATACAAGAAAATTCTCATCGAACCGTTTCAAGATCGTATTAAAGTTTCTTCCGGTATTAAGTCGGTGTCGAGAAACGGCAATGGTGTAACCGTAGAAACGATCAACAGTGAAAAATTCACATTCGATAAAGTTGTCATTGCCGCCCACGGTGATCAGGCGCTGAAAATGCTTGCTGATCCAACCGCTGATGAACAACGTCTATTGTCTTGCTTCCGCTATCAACCGAACGCGGCTGTTGTGCATACAGATGAGTCTGTAATGCCGAAAACAAAATCGGTTTGGAGCAGCTGGAATTACAGAATTGAAAACGTAAATGGGGAACTCACACCTACAACTATTTACTGGATGAATAGTTTGCAAGGCGTTTCTGACAAAGTGAATTACTTCGTTTCCATTAATCCGCTTCCGGGAAGTATTGCTCCCGAAAAAATTATCCGCTCCATTGATTACGAGCATCCGCTATTCGATGTGCCGGCAATGAAAGCGCAATCCGAATTGCACAAACTGAATGCAAACGGTCCGATATATTTCTGCGGCAGTTATTTCCGTTACGGCTTTCATGAAGATGCATACATGAGTGCTGTTGAACTTTGCAAAAATCTCGGATGAATTCCTGCCTGTATCACGCGCGCGTTATGCACCATCGTCTTGCTCCGAAGACGCACAGGTTCAATTACAACGTGTTTATGTTTTATGTTGATATAGATGAGATAAGCTCGCTCGCAGAAAAGTTCGGCATGTTGAGTTATAATGTTTTTGGATTTTTCTCCTTCCGCGATAACGAACACCTCCAGTTACAAAAAGGTGTAACTCGTCCCGTTAAAGAAAACATTCTCGAGTTTTTGGCTGAGAATGAAGTGAAACATGTTCCTGAAAGGATAATGTTGCTGACCAACTTCAACGTTTTAGGTTACAACTTCAATCCGGTATCGTTTTATTTTTGCTTTGATAAGGATTCAAATCCGATTTGCGCTGTCGCTGAAGTAAGCAATACGTTTCGCGAAATGAAACCGTTTCTTTTGGATATTACGAAGCTGAATAACGACGAGTTTGTACTGCGCGTTCCGAAGTACTTTTACGTTTCCCCTTTCATCAACCATGATGCAGAATTCGATTTCCATCTGCATATTCCTTCTGATAAACTGAATATCAGAATTGATGATTATTCAGATAACAAGAGAATATTCATTAGCACTTTAACCGGAGAGAAGAAAAACATCACTAAACGGAATTTGTTCTTCTATGCACTGCGTTTCCCTTTGATTCCGCTTCGTATAATGTTCCTCATCCATTGGAATGCATTTTTACTTTGGATGAAGAAGATCAGATTCTTCAAGAAGGCAGAGTATCCCGAATTGCAAAAGGATGTTTTGAATCGGGTAGAGGAAAAGTAGAGATCCGTATTGAAACGAACTTCGTACTTTAGTCAGGTAAGATTGCATGAAAACAAGAGAGTTGAGTAAGCCGGCGGGATTTTACGCAAAAGCGGTCCTTGGGATTCTCGAGAAGATGAATCTCGGGAAGATGAATATTACGTTTCCCGACGGATCAAAGAAATCAATCGGCAACAGTGAAGGAAGTATTGAAGCAGATATAAAAATTGAATCTGACGAATTCTATAAACGTTGTGTATTGTATGGTGATGTTGGTTTCGGCGAAGCCTACGTCGATGGTTTGTGGAATACTTCCAGTATCACTAATGTGATCAAATGGTTTTTGCTGAACATTGAAAATGCACCGGGAGTTTCCGGTAGCTCCGTTCAGTCATTGTTGCTCAACATTCTCAAAGGCGTGAATACCCTTGGACATTTGCGCAGAGCAAACACAATGAGCGGTTCTAAGAAAAATATTGTGGAGCATTATGATCTCAGTAACGAGTTTTTCTCACTGTGGTTGGATCCTTCCATGACATATTCATCCGCGTTTTTTAAATCGTCGGATCTTTCACTAGAACAGGCTCAATACGAAAAGTATCGTCGTTTGAGTGAGCAATTGCATTTGCAACCTACAGATCATGTTCTTGAAATCGGAAGCGGTTGGGGAGCTAACGCAATATTCATGGCGGAAAACTACGGATGCAAAGTCACTTCTGTCACAATTTCTGAAGAGCAATGCAAATTGGCTAATGAAAGAATCAAAGCCAAAGGACTTTCTGATCGCGTGAAAGTGATTATTGAAGACTACCGTAAAATCACGGGACAATTTGATAAAATCGTTTCCGTTGAAATGCTGGAAGCTGTTGGCGCTGACTACTACGAACCGTATTTCAGGAAATGTCACGAAGTCCTGAAGAAAAATGGGATCGTTGCTTTGCAAGTCATCACGTGTCCGGATTCACGCTTCGAGCAATTGAAGAACGGTGTTGATTGGATTCAGAAACACATTTTCCCCGGATCACTGCTCCCGTCTGTGGCGGCATTAAATCACGCTGTTAACACAACAGGAGATATGACGCTTGTGGATTTGAAAGATCTCGGACTGCATTACGCACGCACACTCCACACATGGTTTGATAATTTCAACGCTAAACGAGATGAGATTCTTCACCTCGGATTCGATGATCGTTTCACACGCAAATGG
>JBJOKQ010000214.1:0-5349 GCA_046046005.1 Bacteroidota bacterium
CCTATTTTGCTGTTGCAGCGACTTTATTCTACATTTTTCACTCTGTAATTCTGTTTGTCTTCAGTGCAACTCTGGAGCCTGCTGTTTGGGTACAGGAATTGTACTTCAACATTTTCGTTGGCATGCCCTTGTTTCTGTTCGCTCGCGGGGAGATGATCAGCAGAAAGTCGTATAAATATCCTTCACTCATTTTTATGGGGATTGCAATACTGGGTTACGGCGCCAACTTCCTGAATGCTTATGAAGTGATTGATGTGAGCGGACTGCAATGGCCAACGAGTTTTGCATTGCTTGGTTTGCTCATCACTTACATTATCCATTTTGTTACCAAGAAGAAAACATTCAATGACTACCTGAAACTGGCATGGTTCGTCTGCATTTTCTGGGTCTTCATAGCAAAACGCTTTGTACCACACGGCGGATACGCAGGATGGTTTCTTATTGCTGCACAGTTCATTTATCCGGTGATGATGATCACAGGACTTTATAAATTCTTTCAATCACCTTAATCAGAAAATCATGAATCGTCAACTCATCTCTTCAGGTAGTCCTTGGGAATCTAAAGTAAGTTACTCCCGCGCGGTTAAAGTAGGAAACACCGTGGAAGTTTCAGGTACTACTGCTGTTATCAACGGAGAAGTACAACATAAAGGAAATCTCTATGAGCAAACAAAAACGGCTTTGGCGATCATTGAGAAGGCTCTCATAGAAGCAGGAATGGATTTGCACGATGTTGTTCGAACGCGAATGTATGTTACCGACATTTCGCGCTGGGAAGAAGCCGGAAAAGCACACGGAGAATTTTTCGTTCACATTCGTCCTGCAACAACAATGGTTGAAGTGTCAAGACTTGTTGACCCTGAAATGCTGATTGAAATCGAAGCTACTGCGATTAAGAAATAAAATCAGAGCACAAATCTTCTGACGCTTTTCCTTCCGTCTTCGGTGACCAGCGTCAGAAGATAAACGCCGTGCGTCGAAACTGTCACACTCATTGCATATCCCGGAGTTACGTTTCCGATTTGCTGAGTCCTTCCACTGATATCCGACAAAAAGTAAGTTGCACTTTCTGTTGAAGAGAAGCTCAAATTCATAGTTTGATAATTCAATCTGAACTCAGAAAGCACTGAAGTTTCTTCAATGCCAACCGGAACATTACAATTGAAAGTTACCCGAACACTGTCCGAAGGATTTTCAACATTGTGTAATCGCACAACCACATTTCCTGTATCTGAATAACCATAAGGATAAATGTGTACGTAAATCATATCGGAATCGCCCGGCAATAAAGTCCACGTTGCACTGTCATCAGGCATTGAATAACAGTAATACTCTGTACAGATTGAAGAACGCCACCACGCCGGAATATTCTGTTCAACTCTGTTCCAACGCAAAGTCAAAGTATCTCCGGAAGTATTATGAATAACGGGCGTCCAAAACGGAGAAGGTATATCCGTACTTACGGCACTGCCCGCAAAATTCACCTGAGTAGTCGTCACTGAAAAACTTTGCGCGCTCAGCGAAAAAGAAGAACCGATTAAGAAAATTGCTGCTAAAAAGTGTTTCACGTTACTTATTTTCAGTTCCAAGATAGTGAAAACACACCAGCAATTACGATCTTTAAGACATGAATTTCACCGTTTACCGGTCTTCTGCAGGTTCAGGTAAAACTTTCACATTAGTGAAAGAGTATCTGCGCCTTGCGTTGGACGATGTTTCCGATCCTCCGGTGAAATTCAGGAGAATACTCGCGATCACGTTTACAAACAAGGCTGCACAGGAAATGAAAGAGCGCGTGATCGGAGCTCTGCGTTCTCTCAGTGGTAAACCTGATGATAAATCAGAAACATTGAGGAGAATATTGCTTGAGACTCTGAACATTTCTGAAACAGAATTGAAGTTGCGTTCACAACGACTTCTCCGCACCATTCTGCATCGTTATGCCGAATTCTCCATCGGAACAATCGACTCCTTTACGCAGAAAATCACACGTAGCTTCACACACGATCTTGATCTTCCTGCTAATTATCAGATTGAAACGGAAAGCAATCAATTCATTCGCAAAGCAGTTGATCAACTGATCAGTCTTGCCGGCAAAGAAAAAGCTCTGACGACGTTGCTCACCCGATTCTCTCAGGAAAAAGCTGACGATGAAAAAAGCTGGCAGATTGAAGAAGAACTCTATCGTACTGCGAGTAATCTTCTGGAAGAGAACGGAACACTCATGGCGCAGGAACTTCGGGATCTTACTCTTGAAGACTTTACCGAAATCGCCGCGCAACTGCATAAACTCACAACAGCATACGAAACCGGAATTTGTTCGATTGCTGAGAAAGCAGTTGCATATCTGGAAAGTACCGGCGTATCACCTAAAGAATTTTATCAAAGTGACAAAGGCATTGGAAATTGGTTTTATAAGATTCTGAACAGCGACTTAAAAGATTTTGCTGAAGCGAATTCCTACATCCGGCAATGTCTCGAAACAGATACATACACTTCCAAAACGTTTAAAGACAAAAGCAGGAAGGAGCTTGTTGAAAGTGCCGGAAGGAAACTCGGTGAATATGCGCATGAAATAATTGCGATCATAGAAAATCAGTACCCGGAGTATATCACAAGAATACTCACGCTGGACAACGTCTATTCACTTGCGGTATTGAATGAGATTGAAAAAATCATAGTCAGTTACCGCAATGAAGACAACGTGATACACATTTCGGAATTCAATCGCATTATTGCTAAAGTGATTTCCGAAGCTCCTGTTCCGTATATCTTCGAAAAGTTAGGAACGCGTTATTCGCATTTCCTGATAGATGAATTTCAGGACACGTCGCGTTTACAATGGCACAATCTCTTGCCTTTGATTGAAAACGGACTGGCAGAAGGAAACTTCTCCATGCTTGTAGGCGATGCAAAACAAGCAATTTACCGTTGGAGAGGCGGCGATGCTTCACAATTTGTGCGTTTGCCTCAAGTCGCTGATTTGTTTAATGATGCTTTTCTGCCGGAACGAGAAGCAGCATTGAAAAGAAATTATAAAGCAGAATCACTCGGCACGAACTATCGATCTTCGCGAAATATTGTCGAATTCAATAATCGTCTTTACAACGATCTGAAAAACGTATTGTACAGCGAACATCAGCAAGTTTATACCGAAGCGGAACAGAAATTCAAAAGCGCTGATGAAGACGGTTACGCGGAACTTCGATTTCCTGAGAGATCAGAAAATAAAAACGAAAGAACCGAATCGTATGTAAATGAATCTTTGCAGGTCGTTCAATCGCTGATCGACGAAGGTTGGGAACAAAAAGATATCGCCATTCTCGTGCGATTTAATTACGAAGGAAGCGCAATTGCAACTCAACTTCTGAATCACGGATACAGCGTTTTGTCCAGCGACTCCTTATTGCTGAAAAATTCCGACATCGTTCGCTGTATCGTTTCAATCCTGCGTTGTCTGGAATTTCCGGAAGATCGAGTTGCATTGGCTGATACCGTTACGCTTCTTAATAAACTCAAACATTCATCAATTCCGGTTCATGTCTTACGTGATAAGGAATTCGATATTCACGGCGTTCTGAAACTTGCAGGATATGCTGACGATTTTCACTCGATCGCTTTTCAACCCATGTATCAGCAGTGCGAGTTCATTATACGCTCTGTATTTTCCGATGAACGTCGCAACGCTTGGGTCATTTTCTTCCTCGACGAGTTGCTGCGCTTCGCAGGTTCCAGAAATCCGGATCGCTCCGTGTTCTTCGAATGGTGGAAGGATCGTTCGCGTAACGCATCTTTGATCATTCCTGAGGGAACAAACGCCATTCGCATCATGACTATTCACAAAGCAAAAGGATTGGAGTTTCCGGTTGTGATTGTTCCGTTCGTTTCTTGGCGTCCGCATACCCATAATGTACAGCAATGGGTGCGTTTAAATGATAAAGATGTTCCACAGTTGCCCGTAGCGTTAGTTGCTCATTCCAAAATCACAGCGGCTTCTTCCGTACAGGATCAATACAAAACGGAAGTGAATGAAAGTCGGTTGGAACGCTTGAACTTGCTTTACGTTGCAACTACCCGTGCTATTCATCAATTATATGTACTCAGTGAAAAACCGGGTGGTAAAACAGAAAACCCTGAAAGCGCTGAAACCTGGTTGTATAATTGTTTCAGAAACGAATTGAATGAAGATAACACTTGCAGCTACGGCACAAAACGTGTGATGCATAGTACCGAGAAGCATCAAGCCGCTTTGATGAAATTGGACGCGAATTCCGGTGTATGGCAACCGCGTTTACGCATACGTAAATACTCCGAAGAAGCATGGAGCAATACTGATGTAAAAACTCCAAGGGAAAGCGGAATTCTGTTGCATGCATTATTACAGAAATTGCGTAACAGTGAAGATGTGGACAATGTTATCTCAGCAGCAATTGCGTCCGGCCAAATCAGCAGCAACGAATCTGATTATATCAAAAACGTGATCAATGCTGTTGTAAAGCATCCTGAATTGGAAGTATTTTACAACTCCGAAATGAAATCGTTGACTGAACGCGATATTATCATTCCCGGATCCGGAATGTCGCGTCCTGATTGCGTAATTCTCGACACGGATAAAGCAACAGTAATCGAATACAAATCAGGAGCGGAATCCGAAGAACATGTAGATCAAGTGAAACACTATATCAACGCACTTTCTCAAATGGGATACAGCCATGTTCAGGGAAAACTGGTGTATCTTTCGCCTCTGAAAATTATAAACATCTGAATCATGCCATCATTCGATATCGTTTCTAAGATCGACGGACAGACGTTGGATAATGCAATCAACAGCGCACGTAAGGAAATTCTCGGTCGATTTGACTTCAAAGGTTCGAATACAACCATTGATCTCGACAAGAAAGATCTCGTGCTGAAAATTCATACTGAAGATGAAATGCGACTGAATTCTGTCATCGATGTTATCCGAATGAGAATGGTGAAGCAGGGTATCGATCCGCGAAGTTTGGATGAAGGAAAACAACACGAAGCTTCGGGATTCACTGTCCGTAAAGAAATAAAAGTGCGCAACGGAATTGACAAAGACACGGCGCGTAAAATCCAGAAAGACATCAAAGATTCTAAACTGAAAGTTACTGCGCAGCAGATGGACGATCAGATTCGAGTTACCGGCAAAAAGATTGATGATCTCCAGGCTGTAATCTCATTGTGCAGAAGGAATCAATACGATCTTCCGTTGCAGTTTGTGAATATGAAATAACGACTCACTGTACTCGTGAGCACCACTTCCACTCTTCCTGTTTATTCAGTTATTCCCGATTTGCAGAATGCACTTCGCGACAACCGTATTGT
>JBJOKQ010000215.1:0-5333 GCA_046046005.1 Bacteroidota bacterium
AGCTGGTAAAAATAGGAATTTTCGCTTACAGCGGACAATAAAAAACCCCGCCGGAGCGAGGTTTAATTATGAGATAATAATAGCTTACTGCTTAAAGCCGATCAGAAGTACCGCACAGCCTGATTCTTTGTTTGAAGCAGGGTTCAGAGAAGCTTCGATTGCTACTTCAACTGTTGTGGTTACTTTGAAATCCCAATACGGAGCATTATTGTGCTGGCTGTTTGTGAAAATCAGAGCGCGTTCACCGGTATTCGGATCAACAGAATAAACTGAATAAATCAGGTTTCCATCGCCTTCACCGGTAGCACCGGCAATACGATAAGTTGTACCTGCGAAGAATGTTGCGTGGAACTCAGCCGTTTGACCTGCAGTTACGAAAGCGCGATAAGTTTGACCATCGGAAACGTAAGGCGGAATGATATGAGCTCCTGCGATTTTAGCTTGCTGATCACACATTTGCGCACCGGAAAATGGAGCGATGAATGTAACTGCAGCCAGGAGGACGAATAAAGCGATTATCTTTTTCATGGATATCAGTTGAAAGATCAGTTAATGATGTAATTACGAACAGCAGCTACTTTCTCAGTAAGAGCAGTGAGCAGTTCAGGAGTGATTTTCACTTCTGTTTTACCGTTGATTGTTGTTGTCTTTGCACCTTCATCGTGAGTTGGCTCAGCGAAAGTGTATTTGATTTCAACTTTCTGGAATTCAGCATCAAGAGCTTCCATCAAAGTGATAAGTTCAGCATATTCAGGCTTGTTCGCTTCTTTAAGAAGTTTCACGAGACCGGCAGAAGTATTTTTCTGTTCACCGATACGGATTGCGATTGCTTCGTTCGGTTTGTTCTTGTAAACGCCAAGCGCAAAGTGCATACTTTCTATCCATCCGCCTGCAAGAATCAAAGATGCAAGGTGATCCTGTTCGCTTTCGCGGAGGAAATTATCGCTGCGGCGATACGCTTCACCTACGAGCACCATTACAGAATCTTTGTTCGCGATGTTATCGCTGAAACGTTTCATCAATGCCTGATCGAAGCTTGCTGTAATTTTCAGCTGATCCGCCATCTGGTTCACCGTTTTGTAATACTCGAGTGCGTCAGGAGTGTTTTCGTACATGGTGATATAACCAAGATCCGCACCGTAAACACCAAGATTCAGCGCCTGCTTCATGGCCTCCGTATACTTCGATGAATTGTCAACCGGATTCAACATTCCTTTATCGTAAAGCGAGCCGCTTTTTCTGATCATATCTGCGATTTGCATCGGAGACGGCATCATGAAACTTTGACCTTTTACTTTAAAGTTGTTCACGTCAATTGTGTCCTTTGCAGGAGAATCACTATTTCCGTTATCCGCAGGATCATCGGAGCAGGCTGCCAGCAGGGTAAACCCGCTTAGAAGGAATGCAGCATATCTGAGCTTTAATTTCATCGAAACTACTAGCGTTTTAGGGTGTTTGAAAAGACGACGCAAGTACGGTAAAAAATGACAATTTTCAAAAAGAAACGACGATTGGTCAACAAAAACGGCATATTGGTAGGCATAAAACCAAGATTGGAACGATCACTACATTGCATTCGGTGATCGCAAACGGTGAAGCTTCGAATCTGTGTTAGTAACTTCTGTTTCAAAACGCGTTAAATCAGCTATTTTAGCCCATTATCGCTACAATATGCAAATCAATCGTCCGCTCCTTACTCTAATCTCCGTTTTCTTTTTCTGGGGATTCGTTGCTGCCAGCAATGGAATTTTGATACCCGTTTATAAAGAAAAACTTCATTTGCTTCAGTGGCAGGTTCAATTGATTGACGTGGCTTTTTACGTGGCGTATACCGTTGGATCTTTGATTTACCTTCTTATTTCGAAAATTTCCGGCACAGATTTGCTCACAAAACTGGGCTATAAAAACGGAATATCGCTTGGATTGATGATCTCTGCATTCGGTGCGGTGTTGTTTTATCCCGCGGCAGAACTTGAATCTTTCGGAGTGATGCTTACCGCTTTATTCATTGTAGCGCTGGGATTTTCCCTTCAACAGACTGCAGCAAATCCATTGGCGATTGTAATGGGCGATCCTAACAAAGGCTCCCAACGATTGAGTTTGGCTGGAGGAATCAACAATATCGGTACAACGATTGGTCCTTTGTTGGTGAGTTTCGCCATCTTCGGCTCAATGCACGGCGACAGTTCAACCATGGATATCAGCAGTGTGAAAGTTCCCTATTTGATTCTGGGTGCAGCGTTTGTGTTAGTCGCAATTCTTTTTCGCTTCTCCTCAATTCCGAATCACATCGAAGAAGCAAGATCCAAAACCGAACATGATGCAAATTGGAAAGATCGCGGAGGCGCACTGAAGTATCCGCAGCTTGTATTCGGTATGGTTGCTATATTTCTTTACGTGGGCGTGGAAGTCAGCACTGCGGCTAATCTTCCGGAGTTCATGCGTATTCATACGGGAACTGAAGCAAGCCAAGTTGCGCCTTACGTATCACTCTTCTGGGCCAGTCTTATGATAGGAAGATGGACTTCTTCAGTGGGAACATTCGCGAAGAATCCGACAGCAAAACTTATTCTGAACGTAGTGATTCCTTACGCCGCATTCGGATTCTTCCTTCTGGTCAATTACATTGCCGGCACAGAAGTCCGCGAGTTTCTGATTTACGGAGTCGTAATAGCTGCATTGATCGCAGCAGATATCATGAGCAAAGGAAACCCGGCAACTCAATTGTTCCTCTTTTCGCTGGCGGGAATTCTTGCTTTGGTGATCGGCATCTTCGCTGATGGCATGGTGAGCGCGTATGCATTCATAAGCGTAGGACTGTTTTGCAGCACGTTGTGGCCCTGCATTTTTACACTTGCAATTGCAGGACTTGGTAAATACACGAATACCGGTTCCGGCTTCCTGATCATGATGATTATGGGAGGCGGAATAGTAAGTTTCACGCAAGGAGCGTTGTCTGATTATCTTCCGAACGGAATTCAGAACAGCTATTGGGTGGGTGTAGCTTGCTTTGCTTATCTGGCGTGGTACGCGTTCAAAACCAAATCGCTTTTACGAACACAAGGAATTGAATTCAATACTTCGGCTGCAAAAGCGGGACATTGAATCAGCTGAGGCTGTCCAGAGTTGCTTTGATTTTGCTGAAGTCAGGAATATCTCCTGCATTCTCCAGAATTTCTTCGTAGCGCACGACTCCGTTTTTGTCAATCACGAAAGCAGAACGTTTTGAAACTCCTTCCAATTTCATTCCGCCGAACACTTCATACAATGAGTTGTAAGCAGCCGAAGCGGTTTTATTGAAATCAGAAAGCAGTTCCATATTCAGTTTCTGTTCTTCACGGAATTTCCCCAATGCGAAAGGAGCGTCAACTGATATACCAAACACTGTTGCGTTTACCGAATCGTAGTAAGAAATATCATCGCGTACGGAACAAAGTTCTTTCGTACATGTTCCTGTGAACGCGAACGGAAAGAACAACAAAAGGACATTCTTCCCTTGAAGAGAAGACAACGTTACCGGCTCTTTCGATGTATTGAAGAGTGTGAAATCAGGTGCAGTTTTATTGAGAAGGCTCATAAGATAGTTTTAGGGCAACAAATCTAAGCACCTGCGCCAACCGAATGTCATAACTATTATAGATTGATTTTATATCAATATAAATATTCGTGATGAGAACAATCATATAAAGTACCGTTTTCTGATGCTACATTTGCATTCATTCAAACACAAACACTCACAACTTAAAACAACATAACATGCAAGTACTCGTAGGTAAAAAAGCGCCTGTTTTCAAAGCGAAAGCAGTAGTAAACGGTAAAGATATCATTGACGGATTCTCTTTGGATCAGTTCATTGGCAAGAAATATGTGGTATTCTTCTTCTATCCGAAAGATTTCACATTTGTATGTCCGTCTGAACTTCACGCGTTCCAGGATGCACTTGCAGAATTCGAAAGCCGCAACACTGCTGTTGTTGCTTGTTCAACTGACACAGAACAGTCGCACTGGGGCTGGTTGCAGATGTCAAAGAACCAAGGAGGAATTCAGGGAATTACTTACCCTGTTGTTGCTGATACCAACAAAACGATTTCTTACAACTACGGAGTTCTGAACGGAACTTACGATGCAAGTGAAGACGGAGAAATGATTGCATCATCTGAAATGATTGCATACCGCGGATTGTTCCTTATCGACAAAAACGGAGTCGTTCGCCATCAGTTGATCAATGATCTTCCATTGGGACGTAACGTGGATGAAGCGATCCGTATGGTTGATGCGCTTCAGTTCAACGAAGAGAATGGTGAAGTTTGCCCTGCAAACTGGACAAAAGGTAAAAGCGGAATGAAAGCAACACACAACGGAGTTGCTGAATATCTCGCAGCTCACTAATTCATTTCGATCACATTAGTTGAAGCGGAAGTGTCACTCACTTCCGCTTTTTCATTTCATGCAGTTGAGCCATTGATTCTTTTTACCTTTAACTCGTGCGTACACTTTCACATCTGCTCAGCCGTTTCGCTATTCCGATCATTGTCGGAATCTGCCTGTTGGCGGTGTTGAATCAGAAGTGGAGTAAAAACCAATGGAAATACACGATCATTTCCGACGGAAAAGGTTATTACGCTTATTTGCCTGCTGTGTTCATTTACGGAGATCTGAATCTCGCTTTTCATGATTCCATCGAGAACAAGTATTACGACAATCATACCAAGTATGAGTACCGCGTTCCGATTCATGGTGTAATCATCAATAAATATTTTGCAGGAGTTTCAGTAATGCAAATGCCTTTCTTCCTGATTGCGCATGGCATTACCAAAATTTCCGGAGGAGAAGCAGACGGTTACAGCATGTGGTATCCGCGTATGATGAACATCGGCGCACTGTTCTGGCTTGCTGTAGGATTGATATTTCTCCGAAGATTTCTGAAACTGCACAAGTTCAAAGAAGAACTCATTGCATTCACTCTGTTCGCTTTCGTTTTCGGAACCAACTTGTTCTATTATACGATAACAGAACCGATGATGTCGCACTTGTATTCGTTTGCGGTGGTATCCATGTTTCTGTTCTTCGGGAAGCAATGGGTCGACAAAAAAGAAAATCGTTATGCGAACATTGCTGCGTTACTGCTGGGCATGATCATTCTCGTCAGACCTGTGAATGCGCTCATCGGTTTCTGGTTGATTTTTGAAGCGGATGGAATCAGAAATCTTGTGCGACTGAAAACCGATTATCTCAAAAGCGGTTACAGAGTCATGATCGGAATTCTGCTTTTGATTCTGCCCGTGTTTATTCAGCTGCTGATCTGGAAACTGCAAACCGGACATTGGTATGTA
>JBJOKQ010000216.1:0-5332 GCA_046046005.1 Bacteroidota bacterium
TGTTTCGCACCTGATTCGTTATCAGCAAAACCTATTGTTGTCATCGCATGATAAAGAAATGTAATTGTATCACAGTTAGTCGGATTACTTGTTTCGTAAACCCGAACACGAACCTGATTGGTTCCGGCAAATCCCATAAAGCCGCATTGTAAATGAAAATAAGCACTGTCGCCTGAGGCAACCGTTCCAAAAGAACCGCTTGTCGGCACATAAGGAAAGCACGCGTTATTCGTACACAAAACAGCATCCCATCCGGCCGGCGTCATTGTATTGGATATAGTTTGATAACTCAATGTTACCGGAGCAGTTGAATTGTTGCGCAAATAAATATAATCCGACGCCCAATCATTCACATGATATGTTCCTTCGATCGAGTCGTTTGGCATTGCCGCAAATGTTTGTGCAGATGCAGGTAAAACTGTCAAAAGAAACAGGATAATATGCAGTAAAGACTTTGTCATTATTCCGTATTAAATTATTCTGAATTTAAAACTGTGAAAAGGTAGTAATTTTCGCGGCGCAAAAGCGAAATCCAAGGGGAAAGCGGCCTGTCAAATCCGAATTACCACTACCTTTAACCTGATGTCTGTGCAGAATAAACCGGAACAGGATGACTTTTATTATTCCCCTGAAGGCTACATCGTCTTCACGGAAAAATATCTTCTGAAAAGAGGTTATTGCTGTCAGAACGGATGCAGACATTGCCCTTACGGATTCAATAAAAAAACTGGACGCTTTGATCGTGAGAAAAAGAACGATCAGTCAGCAAAATAGAATTATGACTCTCAACGAATTTCAGAATCACATCCTTCAGGGAATTCCAAAAGATCTTCCTGCGCCGAAACCATTCGATGCTTCTCTCAATCACGCCCCGAAACGTAAAGACATACTTACAGCAGCGGAAAAGAAACTCGCTTTGCGAAATGCACTTCGTTATTTCCCAGCTGAACATCACGCTGTGCTGGCTAAAGAATTTGCAGAAGAATTGAAAACTTACGGACGCATTTACATGTATCGTTTCCGTCCGGATTATAAAATTTACGCAAGACCTATTCACGATTATCCGTTCAAGTCGGTTCAGGCTGGTGCAATCATGCACATGTTGTCAAACAATCTTGATTACGCAGTTGCTCAACATCCGCACGAATTGATTACATACGGCGGAAATGGCGCGGTATTTCAGAATTGGGCGCAGTATCTGCTCACGATGCAGTATCTCGCTACAATGACAAATGAACAAACGCTGGTGATGTACTCCGGTCATCCGCTCGGTTTATTTCCTTCACATAAAGATGCACCGCGTGTTGTTGTTACTAATGGTATGATGATTCCGAATTATTCCAAGCCGGATGATTGGGAACGCTTCAACGCATTAGGAGTTACGCAATACGGACAAATGACTGCAGGATCGTTCATGTATATCGGTCCGCAGGGAATTGTACACGGCACAACAATTACCGTGATGAATGCTGCACGCAAAATTGCAAAAGGCGGTGATGCAGGCGGTAAATTATTTGTCACTTGCGGACTCGGAGGAATGAGCGGCGCTCAACCAAAAGCAGGAAAGATTGCAGGACTGGTTGCTGTTGTTGCGGAGATCAATCCGAAAGCAACACACACCAGACATTCTCAAGGTTGGGTAGATGAAGTGTACAGCGATCTGAACGAATTGATTGCGCGAATCCGAAAAGCACAACAAAACAAAGAAGCCATTTCCATTGCATATCAGGGAAATGTTGTGGATCTGTGGGAGAAATTCGTTGAAGAGAATATGCGTGTTGACATCGGTTCCGATCAATCGTCATTGCACAATCCATGGGCCGGCGGATATTATCCCGTTGGTTATTCACTCGAAGAGTCGAATAAAATGATGGCAGAGAATCCGATCAAATTCGGAGATGCTGTGCGCGCTTCTTTGCGTCGTCATGCTGATGCAGTTAATAAACTTACTTCAAACGGAATGTATTTCTTCGATTACGGAAATGCGTTTCTTCTCGAAGCATCGCGTGCAGGCGCTGATGTAAAAAAAGAAGACGGTACTTTCAAGTATCCATCATACGTTCAGGATATTCTCGGACCAATGTGTTTCGATTACGGATTCGGACCGTTCCGTTGGGTTTGCACTTCCGGCAAAGCTGAAGATCTTGCAACTACCGATCAGATTGCATTGGAAGTACTCGAAGACATGTATCGCAATTCACCGGAAGAAATTAAACTTCAGCTGAGCGACAACATCACATGGATCAAAGATGCGATGAAGAATAATCTCGTTGTGGGTTCACAAGCGCGAATTCTTTACGCAGATTCAGAAGCTCGCATTCGCATTTCCGAAGAGATGAACAAAGCAATTCGCGATGGACGCGTAAGCGCACCTGTTGTTCTCGGTCGCGATCATCATGATGTTTCCGGAACAGATTCACCTTACAGAGAAACATCCAACATTTACGATGGTTCTGCATTTACTGCAGATATGGCCGTACACAATTTCGTAGGCGATGGATTCCGCGGTGCAACTTGGATTTCCTTACACAACGGCGGCGGTGTGGGTTGGGGCGAAGTAATCAACGGCGGCTTCGGACTTGTTCTTGATGGAAGCGATGATGCAGATCGCCGATTGAAATCAATGC
The DNA here is from genome assembly GCA_046046005.1 of Bacteroidota bacterium. Classification (GTDB taxonomy): domain Bacteria; phylum Bacteroidota; class Bacteroidia; order Palsa-965; family Palsa-965. The sequence goes on from JBJOKQ010000216.1 coordinate 2,628, forward strand.
TGTTCTGGGATGTAAACAATGGCATTGCACGACGCAGTTGGGCGCGCAACAGAGAGGCGATGTTTGCTGCAAAACGTGAAATGGATCGCACTCCGGAATTGAAAGTAACTCTGCCGAATCTGGTTGATGATTCCATCATCAACAATCTGTTCTGATCTCAAAATAAATGAAAGACCTGTTTTCGAAACAATCTTCAGAATACGCCAAGTTCCGACCTGTTTATCCGGACACGCTGATTTCTGAAATTGTTTCGCGCTGCAGAAAAAAGAAAGTTGCGTGGGACGCAGGAACAGGAAACGGTCAGCTTGCAACGCTGCTTGCCCCGCATTTCGAAAAAGTATTCGCCAGCGATCTGAGCGAAAAACAACTTGCGAATGCGAAGGTTGCAGAAAACGTAAATTACTTTCAAAGTAATTCTTACAACACTCCAATTGAAAATAACAGCGTTGATCTGATTACAATAGCGCAAGCCATTCACTGGTTTGATTTCGAAAAATTCTATCAGGAAGTGAAACGCGTCGCAGCTCCGGATGCAATAATCATCGTCATCGGTTACGGGGTAATGCGCAGCACCGGAACTGCAGATAATATCATTCAGGATTTCTATCACAACGAAACCGGTCCGTATTGGGACAAAGAGCGCCGTTATCTCGATGAAGAATACAAAACCATTCCGTTTCCGTTTCAGAGAATCCAACTTCCTGAATTCAAGATGGAATATCATTGGAATATCGATCAACTCATCGGCTATTTTTCAACTTGGTCGGCGCTGCAACATCTTATGAAAGCAACTGGTGTTGATCCTTTGCCTGAATTGCGCAAAAAATTCGAAGCAACAGGACAATCCGAATTTCATCTTGAGTTTCCGCTTTATGTTCTGTGCGGTGTTGTGCACGATAAAGCATGACGAATATCATTTGTACCTACATCCTTTTCTGACCTTCCTCATCGCTTTCCATTGCCCGATGAAAGAAGTTTGCTTCATGAAAAACAAATGGTTCCGATTTCTCATGGTTTGCGTTATCTGCATATCCGCGGTAACCGGAATCGTTGTGCTTGTACAAAAACTAACCTCTGACTAAAACTATTCATCATGAAAAACAACGTTGGAAACGTCGACAGAATCATTCGCTTGCTGCTCTCTGCATTATTGGTGATTCTTTGGTTCACAGGAACATTAACCGGAATATTCGGAATTGTTGCTTTGGTTCTTGCAGGTGTATTCACACTCACTGCAGCAATCGGATTTTGTCCGCTCTATTCCATATTCGGAATGAGCACATGTCCGGTGAAAAAGTAATCTGTAACAATAGTTACCGAGTCCGCATCAATGGATTCGGTAACTTTGCTTACCAACATTAATACGCTATGGCCGGTTTCTTCACAAGTGTGCTTCGTTCCAAATGTCCGAAGTGCAATCTTGATAACCTTTACGTCGACAACAATCCATATCACCTTTCCACGCTCAGTGTGATGAAAAAGAAGTGCGACTGTTGCGGACAATCGTACGAGCCGGAAACAGGATTTTACTACGGCGCAATGTATGTCAGCTATGCGCTTGGTGTAGCGGTAATGGTTGTTCCTGCAATGCTGCTTTATCTTCTGTTCGATCTTGGATTCGCAGCCCTTTTAACTTTTGTAATTTCCGTTTACATCTTCGGGTTTCCTCTTTTCTTCCGATTCGCAAGAAATATCTGGTTCAATATTTTCGTTCATTACGACCCTGAGTTACGCCGTAAACTCGAAAACAAATCAGCGCTTCCTTCCTGAATTGACCGCTGAATAAATAAAAACCGCCATTTATTGCCTTCCGCAGCGTAAAACTCTGATTGGCATCCGATTTGCCGTTTCATAGTAAAATGCCATATTTGCTATGATGAAGTTCAGCCCTAAACCCGTAAAAAAAGCCCTTTTGGCAATCTTGCCTTTAGCTTTCGTTGCGTTTTCCTGTCAACCTGAAGAAGAAGGACCGCTTGATGAGCGCGACAAGTTTGTTGATGTGTGGCACTGCGTAGAGCAAAGTTCCCAAATCGGACAAACTCCTTACGACGTTCACATCAACCTTTCCACCACCAATACTTCTCAGGTGTTGATGGAGAATTTCTACAATGTCGGCTTCTCTTTTAAAGCTGTTGCTAATGTGTCCGGTTCAAATCTTACACTAAACAACCAGACTTATAATGCAAGTCAGTTGCAGGGAAGCGGCTCCATGAGCGGAAACAACACCATTAACCTGAGTTACACTGTTAACGATGGAAGCGCCATCGATACCTGTACCGCCGTTCTTACACGTCAATAATTTCAACCCTATATGATCAAAAACGCCCTGCTGAAAGGAGCATTTTTAACACTGCTCACCTTTCTGATGATTGCCCCTGCGTCCGCCCAGACGTATACCGCTGCTGAAACAAAATCTGTAGAAAAAGCAGAGAAACTTTTCGCAAAGAAAAAATACGACAAAGCCATTTCAACACTGACTTCTGTTCAGCGTTCACACATACACGATGAAGCGCTTTGGAAGAAGCGCGTTTACTTCGAGAAAGTGCGATACGACGAGCAATTTTCGAAAGACATCATCGGACTATTGAAGAAAGCTTCAAAAGGCGGAACGGTTACTGTTGATTTCGATAAAATGAAATCGACACAGTATCGCGGCGAACTTATTTACGCGTGTTATGCCGCAACATTGTATGCCGACAATCAGG
>JBJOKQ010000217.1:0-5296 GCA_046046005.1 Bacteroidota bacterium
CACCGAAAATTTCAGTCGTATAACGCTTGTTACCTTCTTTGTCTTCCCAATTACGCGAACGGATTTTTCCTTCAATGTAAACCTGCTGTCCTTTGCGCAGATATTTCTCCGCAACCTCCGCTAGTTTTCTCCACAATACGATCTGATGCCACTCCGTCTGCTCCTGTTTGTTGCCCATTTTATCACGGAATGTTTCCGTGGTTGCAACAGGGAAATTTGCCACTGCAATTCCACCTTCCAGATAACGTACTTCCGGATCTTTCCCCAAATTACCGATAAGAATCACTTTGTTTACTCCTGCCATAATCGCTTTGCTTTGATATTAACGTATCGTGAAATATTTAAGTAAATATACGCATTGATTATCCTTCATTTTCACGCTCTTGCATAAAGCTGTCCCAATATTTGCGCAGTACAATCGGGAATGGAAGTTTGTTTACTGCCGAAGCTGATAACACACTGTAAGTTGAATTTTTTTTCAGCGATTTTACCTTGCCTCTCACAAATGAAATATGCAGATTCTGATGACTCAGCTTGTGAACAATTTCATCTGAAACATGCTTCACTTCCGCAACGTTCAGTTTAGTTTTCGTCGCCCAGAATGAAGCTTCGCCCAGTTTTTTCTTCGTCGCTTTCTCTTCTGTTTCTACGAGAGGAAATTCATACAATCCTGTCCAGATTCCTTTACCTGTTCGCTCGCGAACGAGAAAATCACCTTTGTAATCTGCTATCAGATAGTTCAACCATCTGTCCGTTACTTTTGTCTTCTTCTCCTTCACGGGCAATTGGGCAACTTGTTTTTTCTTCAACGCGTAACACGATAATCTGAAAACACAGACAGAGCAATCCGGATTCTTCGGAACACATTGCCGCGCTCCGAATTCCATCATCGCCTGATTGAATGTGCCGGGATCTTTTTCAGTTATCAACTCAGCTGCCAACGCCCGGAATTCTTTCTTCCCTTTAGTGGAATCTATAGGCGTGCTGATTCCGAAATAGCGGGAAAGAAAACGGAATACGTTTCCGTCAACAACCGGTTCGGCTTCATCAAAACAAATCGATGCAATGGCTGATGCGGTGTAATCGCCAACTCCTTTCAGCTTCAGAATCTCTTGATACGTTTTCGGAAATTTGCCGTCAAGCTCATCTGTAATGTACTTCGCGGCGGCATGCAGGTTTCGGGCGCGACTGTAATAACCCAAGCCTTCCCAGGTTTTCAGAACATCGGTTTCCGGCGCTTGTGCCAGTTTTTTTACGTCGGGATAGCGTTCCGTGAAAGTGTGGTAATAAGCCGTGCCCTGTTCAACGCGGGTTTGCTGCAAAATGACTTCAGAAAGCCATATTTTGTACGGATTTTGCGTGTTTCTCCATGGTAAATCACGCTTATTCTTCTTATACCAGCTCAGCAATTCTGCAACGAAATCCATTGACATTCTGAAAGTTCCGACTCAAAATTACGGTCAAAATTTGGGTGAACCGTATAAAATAGTAATTTTGCAGCCTTGAAAACCCCAGTTGGGACTGATAAACCCTTGAAAATAAATAATTTACAGTATGACTAAAGCAGAAGTAGTAGCTGAGATTGCTGAGAAAACAGGAATCGAGAAGATTCAGGTTCAGCATTCTGTTGAGACCTTCATGAAGGTGATCAAAGCGTCGTTGGCAAAAGGCGATAACGTTTATCTGCGCGGATTCGGAAGCTTCGTGGTGAAGCGTCGCGCTGAGAAAACCGGCCGTAACATTTCAAAAAATACAACAGTAATCATCCCGGCACATAATGTTCCTTCTTTCAAGCCAGCGAAAACTTTCGTTGAGCGCGTGAAGAAGAATGTTAAGGTTGGCGAATAATAATAATGATGCGCAAGCCGGGTCCTGCTCAACTTGGAGTTTTGCTCGCGTGTGCGCTCACAGTCGTTCTTTTAAGTTTTGTAAATACTGTTCCGAAGGCAAAGGCGCAAACGGAAACGCATGTTGAGCATTCGGGGGTTGATCTGAACGCTCTCATCGAAGAAGAGAAAAGTCTTCTTACTCCTGATCAGGCCGGTGTTGTTGCTTCTTTGGAAAACGCAATACGTACTGAGTCGGATGTTGTCCGACGCGGTGTGATGTACGATTCACTCGTGAAAGTTCTTGGTGCTTACAGCCGTTATGTTTTTGCAGCATATTATGCTGAGGAAAAAGCGAAAGCCAATAACGGTTCCGGCAACGATTGGATGGCAGCAGGTGAACGATATCGTTCTGCTTGTTCGTTTCAGAAAGATGAAGCACATCTTCCGCCGTTGTACGAATCATCAATTCGTTGCTTCAATAAAGCATTGCAACTTGAGCCGAACAATCTCGACGCAAAAGTCGGATTGGGAATTGCCATTGTTGACGGAACAGCTGATCCGATGAAAGGAATCACAATTCTGCGTGAAGTGGAAGCGGCGGATTCCAATCACATCAACATGCAACTTGCCCTTGCTGATTTTGCCGTACGCTCCAAGCAATACGACAAAGCCATTGCGCGCTTCGAACATGTTTTACGGATCAAACCTGAATATTATGCGATACATCTCAGCCTCGCAGAGCTGTTTGAAGCGCAGAATAATACCCAAAAGGTGATTTATCATCTTGAGGCCTACGCGGCAGTTACCGATGATCCGGTAATGAAAGCAGAAATTGAAAAAGTCCTGGAAAATCTGAAAGCTCAGAATTCCGGGGTGAAATAAAGAAACAAGTATTAACGCATTAAAACCGATTTGTATGCCAAGCGGAAAAAAACGTAAACGTCATAAGATGGCGACCCATAAGCGCAAAAAGCGTCTTAGAAAGAATCGTCACAAGAAGAAATAATTTCCGGTTGATGGATAGAATGTTGCAACATGCCGCATAACCATCAACTGAATCTGCTGTTTCTTTATTTATTACGCGCAGGAGCCTGCTTCTTAAATGAGGTCGGGCTGCTGCGCTTTCACGCATCTAAAAATTAAACAACGTGTCCAACGAACTGATCATTGACGCATCAGGGTCTGAAGTTGTGATCGCACTTGTCAGCGACAAGCGTTTGGTTGAGCTTAACCGCGAAAAAACCAATACGCAGTTTGCTGTGGGCGACATTTACCTCGGACGTGTGCGTAAAGTGATGGCCGGCCTCAACGCTGCCTTCGTGGATGTTGGTTATGAAAAAGATGCTTTCCTGCATTATTTCGATCTCGGTCCGCAGGTACTTTCGCTGAATAAATTCGTCCGGCAAACCATTCAAGGCAAACAGAAGCATGCTGCTTTGGCATACTTCAAGCCCGAGCCGGATATCAGCAAAGACGGAAAAATCGGTGATGTGCTCCAGAGTGATCAGTCTGTCCTGATTCAGGTAGCTAAAGAACCGATCTCCACTAAAGGTCCGCGCATCACTTCCGAACTTTCCATTGCAGGAAGGTACATTGTTCTTATTCCTTTCGCTGATAAAGTTTCTGTTTCTCAGAAAATAAAAAGCAGCGAAGAACGCGAACGTCTCAAACGTCTTATCCAATCCATCAAACCGAAAAATTTCGGAGTGATCGTACGCACCGTTGCTGAAGGCAAAGGTGTTGCTGATCTGGATGCCGACATGAACGATCTCGTAAACAAGTGGAATACTTGTTTTCAGGAATTGACAAAAGCCAAGCCGCCTTACCGCGTGCTCGGCGAACTTAACCGCACATCCGCGATTCTGCGTGATATGCTCAATGCCTCATTCAGTGCAATTCACATCAACGATGAAAGAATGCACGATGAGATCAAAGAGTTTCTCCAGACCATCGCACCTGACAAAGAAAAAATCCTTAAGCTGCACAAAGGACCAACTCCGATTTTCGAAGCAACAGGAGTTGAAAAGCAGATCAAAGCACTCTTCGGTAAAACCATTACCATGAAGAGCGGAGCTTATCTTATTATCGAACACACAGAAGCATTGCATGTGATCGACGTGAACAGCGGAAATCGCTCTAAAGTTCACAGCGATCAGGAGAGCAATGCACTTGATGTGAATATGGAAGCTGCCGCCGAAGTTGCACGACAATTAAGACTCCGCGATATGGGCGGTATTATTGTTGTTGACTTCATCGATATGCATTCTCCGGTAAACCGGAAAACTCTTTACAACAAGCTGCGTGATGAAATGAAAACAGATCGTGCAAAGCACACGATTCTGCCTCCGAGTAAATTCGGACTCATTCAAATCACACGTGAGCGCGTTCGCCCTGAAACGAATGTTGACACTGCGGAGAAATGTCCGACTTGCGGAGGTTCCGGTGAAATTCAGGCGAGCGTTCTGATCGTTGATCAGATTGAAAATAATCTGCGCTACATTCTCAAAGAACAGAACGAACCGATGGTTACACTTTGTGTGCATCCGTATCTCGAAGCTTACCTCACGAAAGGTTGGTTCTGGAATTCTCAAAAGGCGAAATGGAAAAAGAAATTCGGTCGCCCGGTGAATGTGAGAGCCGTATCATCATATCACTTCCTGGAATATCATTTCCTGAATAAGAATGATGATGAAATAAAAATGTAATGAGAGACCGGCCAATGCGCCGGTCTTTTTTTTTACGCTTCAGTTTCATTGCAGATAAACAAGGATGCAGCAGGTCGCTTTTATACGCATCGATCGTAGCCATTCTCTTGCAAGTCAGTTGTTTTTAGTCTATATTTCATATGGCTAACACAAATAAACATGAAACATTATTACCTCCTTGCGATTTTCTTCGCTTTATTCAATTGCGATGTTGTTGCTCAAACTGTTTGCAACTCCAACGCGGTTTCCTATGATCTCGTAGTGTATTCGCAAACTGTTATTCCTCCGAATGCAAGCATGAGTTACACTTCAGCTTACGTTTGCGGAGGTGCAACTCTGTACGATAGCGCGTATTGCTGCACACGAATGTGTCATGTTGATTCTCTTGCAACACTCATCACAGGCCCGAATTCATACGGCATGGCTTACATCAAAGCAGGAGGAACTTTTAACGGACAAGGTTCTTCCATGAACTGGCAGGTTTACGCGGAGCCGGGATCCACTGTGGTTAATCATACGGGAATAGTACAGAATTGCCCCAGTGTAACTTTTCCTTCCGCAATTTGTTTTATGTCGGTTGAAGAGCAATTCGGAAAGCAAACATCCGCGGTTCAGAACGGATCAATGTTAATGTTCCGTTTTTCTTCGGAAGTTGCCGCGCCGCGAATTGAAATGCGCGATGTCAACGGTAAGCTTGTAAAATCCGAGATCTTCAGTTCGGGAACTGTTTGCACAATCAATATCGGATTTTACAAGCTTACC
>JBJOKQ010000218.1:0-5293 GCA_046046005.1 Bacteroidota bacterium
GAATGGTAAGATGAAAGAAAAATCAATGTACAAGAACGGTTTGCGTGATGGTTCTTCCGAACAGTGGTATGACAACGGAGAAAAGCGCAGCGTTTACAATTACAAAGCCGATAAAGAGAACGGCGCTTATGAGCAATACGGATACAGCGGATACCTGAAAGAAGCCGGAACAATGCTCAACGGCAATCTGAACGGACCCGGAAAAGTATATCACGAAAACGATCAGTTGATGTATGATTTGAATTTTGCCAATGGAAAAATCAATGGTGATTTCAAAGAATATGATTTCCGCGGCACGCTTAAGATGGAAGCTAAAGTTGTGCAGGGCAAGAAGAACGGATTAGTGAAGTCGTATCATTCCAACGGCAAACTGGAGTCAGAAGGCACTTACAAAAATGATCTGCCGTATGGACCATGGAAAATTTACTATACCTCAGGTCAGTTGCTTCGGGAAGGAAACTACAAAGACAAAGGCAATCGCGATGGAATGTGGAAAGAATATCATGAGAATGGTAAACTGGCAACAGAAGCTTCTTACAAGTCAGGAAAATATAACGGTGTAGTAAAAGAATATGCCTGGGGCGGTGAACTATGGAGCGAGAGAAGCTACAAGAGCGGAAAACTCATTTCAGTTAAGTATTTCGACCTCAAGGGGCAGGTTCTTGAAGACAAGAAGATCATCGGTCGTACTGCTATAAAAGAGTTCTTCTCCACCGGAATTCTTTCGGGCGAAGGAGATTATGAGAACGGTGAACGTGCCGGTGAATGGACTTTCTACAGTCCGAATGGCGGCTGGAAGAAACGTGTTGTTTATTACCGTGAAGGAGCATACACAGGAAAATTCAAAGAGTATCATCCGAACGGAAAGATTGCTTACGAATCAAACTTCATATTCGGATTCGAACACGGTTATGCAACATCGTTTCATCAGAACGGAAACATTGCAAGTGAAGGGTGGTATCAATACGGCATGCAGGAAGGCGAATGGTACGAATACAATGTTCGTGGTTTGATTTCCGCGCACAACTATTACATCAACGATAATCCGTACGGAGTTCAGGAGTATTTTGACAGCCGTGGCCGTAAGACGGAAGAAGTTCAGGTGAAACGCGGCATCGATATTCGCAGAACCATTTTCGATACTACAGGAACAATGGTTTATGAATCAAAACTTCCTTCAGGTAATGGAAATTTTAAACCGCTTTATCCGAATAACAACGCTTGGTTCGAAGGAGAATATTATCGTGGTTATCGCAAAGGAAAACATGTGATTTATCGTTGGGATGGCACTATTGATTGGGAAGCCGATTACAATCTTGGAAGTCGTGAAGGAACAGTGAAAGATTATTATGAGTTCGACAAACAGCTTTTCCTCGAAACGAAATACGAGAACAACGATCGTCACGGTGCTTCAACTGCATATTGGGAAAACGGCAGCAAGCGTTGGGAAGAAAATTACTACGAAGGCGGCTTGGACGGTGAGCAGAAATATTATCACGACAACGGACAGTTGCAGCGTAGCGGTGTTTGGTTCCGCGATGTGATCGACGGTGAAATGAAATCGTATTCTACAGATGGTAAATTGGTTTGGGTTCGTTACTTCTATCGCGGCAATCTTCTCGGTTATTCATACGAAGGAAAAGACGGCGCACTCGTACCGATGATTAAACTCGATGAGGGAAGCGGCAAAGTGGAATGCTTCTATAACAACGGAAAGAAATCCATTGAAGGTGAATTCATCAATGGAGAATTCCACGGCAAATGGCTGGAATATTATTCCGACGGAACATTGAAAGAAGATGAATCATTCGATTATGGCGATCGCAACGGCGTGCAGAAACGTTTCTACCCTGACGGCAAGCCACAGGAACTTGAAACGTATTACGCGGGAGAACTCGACGGTGAATGCAGCTATTGGTATCCGAATGGAAAATTGAAGCGGTATGAATATTGGACCCTTGGTGAAGAATGGTCGAAATGGTATTTCTACAACGATCAAGGTCAGTTGACAACAATTCGTCAGTTTTCAGACGGTCGTCAGATCAGCGAATCCAATGTAGAAGTTCCGGCTCCGGCACCGGCTCCTAAACCGAAGACGAAAGGAAAATAAGTATTAGCAGATGGCACGTTTTGCGAAGTGGGTTGCAGGTGGATTAGGCTGGGTATTTGGCGGACCGATCGGAGGAGTAATTGGGTTTGCGCTCGGCGCTATGGTGGACGAAATGGGAACTCCTGTTCAGGGAGGAACTGCCGGTCCGCAAATGGGATACGATCCGCGCACAGCACAGAATGATTTTGCAGTAAGTCTGCTCATTCTCACAGCTGCAGTGATGAAAGGCGACGGTAAAGTGCTGCGTTCTGAATTGGAATATGTCAAGAAATTTCTTGTCACCAATTTCGGAGAAGCAAATGCACAACGTTTGTTGCCGGTCTTGAAAGAACTTCTTGAGAAGGAAATTCCTTTGCGTGATGTGTGTATGCAGATCGCGCAATTCATGCCGGAAGCACAGCGCATTCAGTTGCTGCATTATCTTTTCGGAATCTCAGCTGCAGATGGTGATGTTCACCCACGAGAAGTTGTGATCATCAAATCCATTTCTGATTACATGAACATTTCCAATGCGGACTATGAATCCGTGAAAGCAATGTTCTATCGTGATATCGATGGCGATTACATTATTCTTGAAGTGGATCCTAACGCTTCAGATGATGATGTGAAGAAAGCGTATCGTAAAATGGCTGTGAAATTTCACCCGGATAAAGTTGCCGATCTCGGAGAAGAAGCGCAGCACGCCGCTAAAGAACGCTTCCAGAAAATTCAGGATGCGTGGGAAAATATTAAAAAGAGACGCGGGATTGTTTGAGTTGGTGATCAGTCATCAGTGATCAGTTCTCAGTTCTCAGTCATCAGTGATGAGTCAATAGAGATTACTTCTCGCTGAGAACTGATTGCTGATCGCTCATCGCTGAGAACTGACAACTATTTCAGATACAAATCAATTCCTTCAACGTGTTCAGGATCGGCAACTTCAACGAGTCCTTCGTCAGATGTTTCCACCCACTCTGAGTAGTTCGAAGATTTCACGAAACGCACTTCGTTCTCAAATGCGTCGGGTGCTGAAGGATCGTTAAGCAGGATTCCAAAAAAGTTCTGTCCGTCTTTGAGAAATATTCTCGCCAGTTCACCTGCATTCAATGTCAATTCCATTTTTTATTCTTTTAATACACAGCAAACTTACTCCTGCCGCATTACGGCATTGTTAAGCGCAGAATAAAAAATCCGGATCATTTCATTTCGAAACGATCCGGACAAGTCCAACGTTATTTGCAATTCCTTGCTTCGTATATGATTAATAATGCAAACGGAGCGCTACAACGAAATTTCTTCCCGGAGAGCTGATCCCCGATGCAAAATGACGGTAGTTCTGATCAAGAATATTTTCACATGCGAAAGTTACTCCTGCGTATTTGCTGAATTGGAATGCCGCACGGAAGTTCAATGTTGCCCATGCAGGAGTTCCGTAAGGTGTTGCTTGTGCAGCATTGTCTTCGCCACTCGGACTGTAATCTGAAAGATATTTCCAGCCATTATAACGGGTGTAAACTTCCGCTTCAAATCCTTTGGTATGATAGACCAATCCGGTTTGACCGAATGTCGGCGGAATGTGATCCAAAGGAATGATGGTATCATTCTCAGTATCTTCATAACGACCATAAGTTGCAGTTACGGTGCTCCGGAAGGAGAAGTGATCGCCAAAGTCAGCGTTGAATGCTGTGGAAATCCCGGTAATGTATGCAGCATTCGCATTCTGCATTGCAACAACCTGACTCAATACACCGTCATACATTACTGAATCCTGTCCATCCAATTGGAATGGCTGAACCACCATCGCATTCAACATGCGGCTGTAGAAACCTGTAACAGTCCAATGTGCAGATGGTGCAAGCGCAAGATCAAAACCGATTTCACCGCCAACAACCATTTCAGGTTTCACATTCGGATTAGCGACAATCAATGTTCCTTGTGCAGATTCGAAAACCTTAGACATATCATCTACGTTCGGTGCGCGGAATCCGGTTGACACCAACACATTCATGGAAAACTTCTCACATGCTTTGTACACAAATCCAACGTTGCCGCTCGGAACAATGTTCGTTTGCTTCGCCTGCTTGAAAGGAAACGGATAAAACGTTGTATCCTCGAAGTTGCAAACCAGATTGGTGTATGTGAGTCGGATTCCGTCAGAAAGAATAAACTTTTCGCTCATCTCGATACTGTGTGAAATGTAAATTGCAGCGGTAGACATCGTACTTCCACCATCGGCATAACGCGTTGCCGCATCGGCAACTAGATTTGTGGTGATATCCGTGTTAGTTGCTGAGGAGGCCACAATGTTGTGTGTTACTTCTGCACCGTAACGCAATTCGTGCTTACCTATTTCCTTAGCGAAATCTGAGTTAAGAGAAATCACATTCACATCTTCCGCCTGTATAAGGCGATTCACATTGTTTCTGCGACGTGTAATACGATCCTGATCGATCTTCTGAAATGCCCCGATAACAGTAGCACGATCATACAGTTTTGATGGTTTACTCAAAGTCAAGGTGTACGATGCAAGCAATCGGTTCTGAGGACCATAATACCATTCTGCGAAGCGAAGATTTCCGCCGGAGCGCTGCTGCAATCGGTCGTAACGAGGCACATCACTGGAAGTGGAATACTGAAAATTCAGCAAGTGCGAAACGTTGTCATTCTGCTTGTAGAGAATTTTCTGATTAATATCCAGCTGTGTGTATCCGGAAAACTTTTGAATCAGCGGGTCTGTATTCTGATATACGCTGTCTTTGCCATTTTCATAAACCACATACTCCCGACACCAATCATAATTAGCGTAAGCCGGATTTGCGTTCGCACCCATACGCAGATCACCGAAATCACTTCGCGTAATACTTGTAAGTGATGCCCATTTCGCGCCGCCGAAATTCAAATCAATATGTCCGGTCATTTCGTTGTTTGCAGAAGAATAACGAACCATAGCGTTCGCTTTGGCGTTCATCACACTGTCGGAGCCCAACATCGGGCGCTTCGAGTAATAATGAATCGTACCACCTAATGCATCACTGCCATACATCGTTGAAGATGGCCCGAAGATCACCTCCGTGCGCTCCAGCATATTCTGATCAACAGTGATGCAATCCTGCAAATGTCCGGAACGGTAAATCGCATTATTCATACGCACACCATCCACCACCATGAGCACGCGACTCGCTTCGAAACCGCGAATCACTGGAC
>JBJOKQ010000219.1:0-5280 GCA_046046005.1 Bacteroidota bacterium
ACACTGTAGGTTGCCCCACGCAAACTTGCGGGGCGTTAAAGGCAGCAAGACCACCGTTACCCGGATTGACGACCTGCGTGACCGTATCGGCACAGCCACCGTTGGAAGTTGCAATCAAAGTAACTGTATAACTGCCCGGCGTGTATGTGTACGACGGGCTCGTGACTATTGAGGTATCATTGACGGCGACGGGATCTCCGAAATCCCATTGATAAGTCATACTTCCACTCGTGACCGTACTCGTATTGTTGAACGTGTAATTCGGACTGCAAGGTGGGAAAGTCGGATTGAATGAAGCCGTTGGCTGCGGATAAATACCGATGTTAACGTTCAGATAGGTAGTACAGTTTGTCACTGAAATCATCTGAACCCAATAGTTACCCGGCGAACTAACCGTAAGTGAATCAGCTGTACCTAATGAAACTCCCGGTGGTTGACCCAATGTCCAATTGTAAGAAGCAGCACCTGCGGGAGCATTAATTGTTACAGATTGACCTTGACAAAGTGAATCACTAAGTGAAAGCTGGTACGGCAAGCATGAACAATCAACATATGCATAACCGTAATGTCCTGCATAAATACATCCTGCAACGGTAAAACGAATTGTTACGTTAGCCGCAACAAACGTACTGAGGTCAATATTTACAGTTGTCCAGGGCTTGTAGAAAGTACCAACACCGCAAGTCTGGAATCCCGGAATAGTACCGCTTGCTTCAACGTAATATTGTGAACACGGAACAAGGTTACCGGATTGATCAAACATTTCAATTTTGAAATACGGTTGTTCGCCGGCAGAGTGACCGCCATCATTCAATACAACCGCATACTGATACGTGAATGATGTATTACCGGGCAATACAGTGAATGTTTGTTCAAGAATTTCACCTTGATAATTTGCGGTAGTTCCGCCCAGGCGAACGGAATAGTTTCCTCCCGGTGCAACCATAGGAAATCCACCGCAAGGATCGTTACCGGAAGCGGCGCTTACAATCGTGTGACGCGCGAGCATATCAGTCAGCGCAGCATCCATACCGTTTGATTGAAGTCCCGGAACAATATTCTGCAACGGACCACTAGAGCTTAAACTGTTATCGCCGACAGAGCCTGTCCAACCTGAAAAGTTCCCGGTTTCGAAATCCATGTTCGTACACGGAGGAAGTACCTGTGAACTCATTGGTTGTAATGCGGCACGAGTCTGTGCAGTTCTCGGAGCCGCTTCAATTCCGTAATAAGTCTTATTAATGTAATTACGTTTTGATTTCTCAACAGCAAGATCCACTTCATAAGGTGAAAGCCCCTTGGCAATTGCTTTACTGCGCACCGCTGCTTCATTAAATCCGGCAAGAGAATCATTCGCTGCATTGCCATGTTGATGTCCATCATGCGCATGAGAATGCGACTGCGGTGTGATTACCTGCGCCGGCTGTTGTGCATTTGCAACAAAAGAAAATCCAGCGATTGCGATCAATGTCAGATAAACTGCGGTAAACTTTAGCTTCATGATATGGGTCATTGCGGTGTGCTGCCTACAAATTTTGACCTCGCAATATAAATCACATAAACCAATAAATCAACACTTTGTAGGCGCTGACGAACATTGACTTTTCTCCGACGAAATTATTCTGATAATTTTTATGGAATTTTGAAGTGAGATAACCATATGATTATCAACATCTTACACTAATTTACAAAAACCTGATTTTCAGACAATTGTTGAAAAATCAGATGCCCCAACTCATATCTTTTTTCAATAAATCGAGCGTTTGAGCTTCCTTCGAGCCGGGAAGCGGCTTAAAATCGTATTTCCAGCTTGCCAAATCGGGCAAACTCATCAATATGGATTCAATTCTTCCATTTGTGTCCAATCCGAATTTAGTGCCTTTATCATACACGAGATTGAATTCAACATAGCGGCCGCGACGTATCAACTGCCACTGCTTTTCGGTCTCACCATAAGACAAAGCTCGATTGCGTTGAATCAATTCTGTATAAACAGGAGCGAATGAGTTGCCTACTGAAATGAGAAAATCGAACAACGCTTTTTTTGAATGACCACTTGTTTCATTCAGGCGATCAAAGAAAATCCCGCCAATACCTCGCGTTTCATTACGGTGTTTTATGAAGAAATAATCATCCGCCCATTTTTTGAAGTTGGGATAGAATGAAGTGTCGTATTTATCGCAAACCGATTTCAATTGTGAATGAAAAAAATGCGCGTCTGATTCGACAACGTAGTGCGGAGTAAGATCAATTCCACCGCCAAACCAACATTGTCCGTCTCCCAATTCGAAATAACGAACATTCATATGAATGATTGGAACCATTGGCGAAACAGGATGCATTACAATCGAAACACCGGTTGCAAAGAATTGAGATGAACTCACATTCAACGCACGCATGATGTTATCAGGAAGTTCACCATGAACCGCAGAAAAATTCACTCCGGCTTTTTCCAGAACATTGCCGTGTTGCAGAATTCTGGTAATGCCGCCACCGCCTCCTTCTCTGCTCCACTCTTCTGCAGAAAACTTTCCTTGTCCGTCCGTACTTTCTATTTCAGCACAAATCCGCGACTGCAATGCATGCAGTTCGCTTGCAATACTGTCTTTTGTAATCATGATTATTTTTTGTCCTTAACAGGATTCTCAACACCGAACGGGACCAGCTCGTAGTCGCTGATATGCACAATGCGTAACCCGACATTTTCATATCCGCTTTCTGCGTCCGATTTTATAAAGCGGAATGATTGCTGAAGACCTTCATGTTGTGTTTGCGGCAGATTCTGTACGAAACCTGTTCCGTTAGCTTGCAGTTGCTTGAGAAAGAACAAAGTCACATCATATCCCGCGAAAGCGTATATCGTAGGATCTCCGCCGAAAGCATTGCGATAACGTATAAGGAATCCATGTGTAGCAGGAGATTTATAATCGACGTAATACGGTGCCGCAAAATGAAGATTCAAGGTTTGCATGTACTCCGCATCCAGATTTTCAAACTCCATCCATTGCGGCATTCCGTAAACCGTAATCTGATACTTTTCCGCAAGTGTATGCAAGCTGCGAAGCAAATCGGTAACAAATGCCTGCGAGATACTTGGAATAACGATTACGTTCATTACATCTTTCTTCAGAAGCGCTTCAACACCGGCGAATCCTTTCGTGACTTTAATGCTGTCTTTTCCTTCAGCAACCCGCAAGCGGTTCATTTCATTTCTGAACGCTGCTGCCATTTTCGCTTCGCGCAGAATTCCGCTTGAAATCATCATCACATTTTCGTCACGACGTTCTTTGTAAATGTGCTGAGCAACGAATTCCATTTGCGTGATAGCGGAAGGCAGCGCTTTTACAGCCAAAGGATTTTTGAAGAGCACGCGGTTCACGCCGGAAACCGGTGACACAATCGGAATGTTATTGGTCTTTGCAAATGCTGCAATCTCTTCGAATGGGCCGGCAGTAAACGGACCGATAATAAGATCCATCGTTTTGAATTCAGGTTGAGCGAGCATCTTCGCGGATTTTCCTGAATCAATATCGTCAACATCATATACCCAAACGTTAAGACGCATACCGGCTTTACGCATGGAATCAATTGCAAGCAAAGCACCTTCATAAAATTCAGCGGCTGCTTTGGGGCGATCAGGAAATTCACCTTTCGGAGGTGTGGAAAGAATATCTGCCGGTTCGATGTTGTTCACATTCCACAACTGCAAAGGCATCATCAATGCAATGTTGTAAATGTCTTTCTTCGCTCCGGGTATAATCGAATCTTTCTTGCCGGGAATTGTATCGGGTTTCAAAGGAATTACTACCACCGCATTAGTATTCTTCACAGGAATCTTCAATTCCATTCCAACTTTCAATCCTGATTTTGCTTCAGGATTCATATCGAGAATCGCTTGTTCTGTTGTGTTGTACTTCTTCGCAAGGCTGTAGAGTGTTTGCCCAGATTCCACTTTGTGTACCACAAACTTTGAAGTGTCTTTACTTACTTCAATTGGTTTTGTTGCGACCTTTTTCTCAAAGGGAATCCGAAGATTCTGTCCGGGCTTAATTCCGTTAAGTGCATCCGGATTTTCGACGAGCACATCGTTAACGGTCATATCATATGCCTTCGCAATTGCATACAAAGTCTGACCTTTTTCCACTGTGTGAACGTAGTATTTACGACCGTCAACAACTTCAGTCTTCTTGGACTTCTTTACACCGCCGTCGTTCTGAGCAGACAATACAATTCCGTTTGCTGCTAACAGCAAAAACAAAAACGCAAATCTGATCAAGAAGCGATTCATTCTTATTCCCATTCAATTGTTGCCGGCGGTTTGGAGCTGATATCGTACACCACGCGGTTAATGCCTTTTACTTTATTGATGATTTCATTTGAAATCTTTCCGAGAAACTCATACGGCAAATGACACCAATCGGCAGTCATTCCATCCGTAGAAGTTACGGCACGAAGCGCAACGCAATTTTCATACGTACGTTCATCACCCATTACTCCTACGCTTTGCACAGGAAGCAGGATCACTCCGGCTTGCCATACTTCGCGGTATAAATTGTGTTTCTTCAATCCTTCGATGAATATCTCATCAGCCTCCTGCAATATGCGTACCTTTTCTGCTGTGATGTCGCCTAAAATGCGGATTCCAAGTCCCGGACCCGGGAAAGGATGACGATGTAAGATATTGTGCTCCAAGCCTAAAGCATCGCCAACACGACGAACTTCATCTTTAAATAAAAGTCTTAGCGGCTCCACAATCTGCAGTTTCATGTAGTCCGGAAGTCCTCCAACGTTGTGGTGTGATTTGATTGTTGCGGAAGGACCTTTTACAGAAACTGATTCAATCACATCCGGATAAATCGTTCCTTGTCCGAGCCACTTTACGTTATCAATCAAGTGCGATTCTTCATCGAATACTTCAATGAAAACGCGACCGATAATTTTGCGTTTCTTCTCAGGATCTTTTTCTCCTTCGAGTGCTTTGTAAAATCTGTCTTTCGCGTTAACGCCTTTTACATTCAAGCCCATGTGCTTGTATGATTCGAGAACGCCTTCGAATTCATTTTTGCGAAGCAATCCGTTGTCCACGAAAATACAATACAGATTTTTTCCGATAGCCTGATGCAGCAGCAATGCCGCAACCGATGAATCAACACCGCCCGATAAACCAAGCACAACTTTATCGTTTCCGATTTTCTTTTTCAGATCATCCACGGTATCGTGAATGAAAGATCCAGGTGTCCAATCCTGCTTGCAGCCGCAAATGCCAACAACGAAATTCTT
>JBJOKQ010000220.1:0-5268 GCA_046046005.1 Bacteroidota bacterium
ATCGCCTTCACGGATTCGCTTTGCAAGAATCACTTCTTCCTCTGCTGTAATCAGATCCTCACGACCGATCTCCTGTAAGTACTTGTCCAACGACGCACTTTCACGGTTGGTGATCGATTTTGTGATTTTTAGTTGTCTCATCAGAATTGATTTAAGTTCTTTAAAAGAACGCGAAAAACAGCAGTTTTGTTGCGATTTTTCGGGTACAAATTTACAACGTCAGCCTGCCAAAGGCAACCGTTCCGACTCATTTTTTAAAACAAATCGTTAATCCGTTGATAATGATACGTTAACGGAACGATTGTTTCGACGAACGGAACGTCAGAACCGACTAAATTCTACAAAGCAAGCGCATAATACGCTTTCATGCCATTCGGATACACTCCCTCGATGAGTATTCCTCCTTTCTTGGTATCGAGGATTTTCTTGAGATCAGCAGACGATTTTACAGGCTGTTTATCGATGCCCGTGATGATGAATCCTTTCTTGATTCCGGCCGCCTGAAGTTTACCTGCCGCCACATCTTCCACTTTCACTCCGTTCTTTATCCCAAGACGATTCATGTCATCATCGGTTGCGTCGCTGAACGTTGCGCCCAACGCTGATTCTGCCGCATTCACCTCATCGTCTTTAGAAATCAAATCGGTTGTATTGTTCTTGTTTTTCAACGTCACTATTTCCTGCACTTCATTGCCGTTTCTCTTGTATGAGATCGTTACTTTATCACCCGGACGATGACGGTTAATCTGCTCCTGCAATTCGGCAACCGTATTCACTTTTACTTTCCCAACAGCGGTAATTACATCTCCTGTTTCAATATCTGCAGCGTCGGCTGCGCCATTGGCAAGAACTCCGGAAACGTAAACGCCTTCCACTTTGTCAAGACCTTTTTCCTTGGCAAGTTTCGCATTCACATCCTGAATATTCACGCCGAGATATCCGCGTTGCACAGTTCCGAATTCCACGAGATCATTTACAATTTTCTTGGCAAGATTCGACGGTACTGCGAATGAATATCCTGTGAATGTTCCGCTTTGTGATGCAATAGCAGTGTTGATTCCGATGAGTGCTCCTGCAGTATTTACCAACGCTCCGCCGCTGTTTCCCGGATTCACCGCCGCATCTGTTTGAATGAAAGATTCAACCGCTCCCGGACCGCTTCCGTTACCGGAAATGATGTTGATATTACGCGCTTTGGCGCTTACAATTCCTGCTGTAACCGTTGAAGTCAGATTGAACGGATTCCCTACAGCAAGAACCCATTCTCCAATGAGAACGTCATCTGAATTGCCCCAATTCACATACGGCAAATCACTTTCTTCAATTTTAAGAACAGCAATGTCTGTATTCGGATCGGCTCCGATAAGTTCCGCGGTGTACGCACGTTTGTCATTGAGCGTTACCTGAATT
Organism: Bacteroidota bacterium; assembly: GCA_046046005.1. Classification (GTDB taxonomy): domain Bacteria; phylum Bacteroidota; class Bacteroidia; order Palsa-965; family Palsa-965. Next base: position 1,411 of record JBJOKQ010000220.1, read on the forward strand.
TCTTCCGCTTCTTCAATTACGTGGTAATTGGTAACGATGTAACCGTCTTTGGAAATAATCACTCCTGAACCGCTCGATTGTCTTTCCTGTGGAATGGTTTGTATTCCATTGCCACCGAACATTCCCTGAAAAGGATCGAAGTACGTTTGCGTTGTGGTAAACTTGGTCGTTACGTGCACAACTGCATGAATCGTTTGTTGGGCGGCCGGAGTGAAGTCGGGCAGCTTTCCGCCTTGTAACGATGTGAATTGTACCGGCGCATTGGAAGTAACCGCTACCGGATCCGAATAATTTCTCAGAAGGAGTTTATCGATTGATAGTGCCGCAACTCCTCCGACAACTGCAAGGGCAAATCCCGCGATGTAACGTTTCATAGTTCTGTGCTTTTTCGAATTCTGTTGTATAACCGCAAAATAAGTACCTATGTTACATTTTCCGATCATTTTTAACATGATTTAATTGCTGTTACGGAACCCGCCGGATCAACAGTACTTTTCAACGGTTAAAGCGTAAAGAGGTGTGGAAAAACTGTCAGTTTTTCTGCCATGTTTTTGCTTAATTTCACATCGGCAATGTCATTACGCAGCAGATACAGACTTCATCAGTTCGGGAACCGACTTCAGGTTTTCCTGCTTGGATTACTCTTGGGCGTTATTCTGGCAGGCGGATTTTTCCTGCTGAAAGTAGATGAATACATCAAGGAACTAGCTGTCGTGAAATCTTTCACAGAACCTGATAAGGAAAATGTAATTGACGAAGCTGCATCTGCAAAAGAGCCTTCAGACAACAATAAGAAAACAAAAAGTCAGAGTTCAGGAAACACGGGCAATGAAGTTGTAATAAGCGACGATTCTCTCAGTGGCGACAGCACATTGCCAGCGGTTTTTATGACTTCTGACGGAGACGAAATCGTTGTGAAGAAAGAGCAACTGCTTGGAGAGCGTGTTGTGAATCTCATCAATCTAGACGGTGGAAATGCGATTGACAGCATTCGTAGTAAGGAAGCCGGAATCAATGAAGTTCCGGGGAAATCGTTGACGGTTGAATTCTGGCAATCGCCTTTGAATTATCGCGGATATAAGCTCTCCAGAAACCGTTTGGTATTATTCGGATTTACTTCAGACGATCCTGTTGCGTTGTTCCGTTTGGAAAACAATACGTATCTCAGTTCTAACAACGGAGTTTTCCGCTTGGAAACTACTTCCGATTTCCGTCAACTCGAACGTGTAACGGATGAAACGGTGTTAAATCGCCTGCAATGATTCTCAGCTTTTCGAAATATCACGGAACAGGTAACGATTTCATTCTGATCGACGACAGAACCAAATCTTTTCCTGCAGACAATACTGAATTGATTGCACATCTCTGCGATCGACGTTTCGGTATCGGTGCTGATGGATTGATGCTGCTTCGCAAACACGGTTCCTATGATTTTGAAATGATATATTTCAACGCCGACGGCAAGCCGGGTTCCATGTGCGGAAACGGCGGACGTTGTATCAGTCGCTTTGCTTCTGATATCGGCGCTGTAACGAAAGATCATGTTCACTTTTTGGCCAGCGATGGTCCGCATGAAGCGATCATCGGGAAAGGAACCATCAAGTTGAAGATGAAAGATGTAACGGAGATTGAAGCCGGCGACGGATTCTTCTTCCTGGATACCGGTTCACCGCATTATGTTCGCATTGATTTGAACGTTGAAGAGCTTGACGTGTACAGCAAAGGAAGAAAGATTCGTTACAGCGAACGTTTTGCAAAAGACGGAACAAACGTAAATTTTGTGGAAGCAGGTCCTGACGGATTGTTTGTGCGAACTTATGAACGCGGTGTTGAAGACGAAACGTATTCCTGCGGAACAGGTGTTACCGCAAGTGCTTTGGTTGCGAATCTCATTGGCGTTGCAAACGCAGTGAAACATTGCAAAGTCAAAACAAAAGGAGGAAACCTGATGGTTCACTTCGAACGTCACGGAAATCAATACAGAAATATCTGGCTTGAAGGTCCTGCAGCGTTTGTGTTTAACGGAGAATACACTTTATGAGTGCAACAGATAGTATTAAGAATACCGACAATCTGAATTACATTAACATCGGTTTGATGTTGCTCGCATGCGGCGTAGCGTTCTTTGTGCCGTTCGAATTGTTTCTGGTTGTGTATGCGGTTCTCGGTCCGGCACATTATCTCACGGAGATTTCCTGGCTGCACGAACGCAAATATTTTTCCCGTGGAAAATGGGATTTCGTTTTTTTGAGTCTGGCCGCAATCGCACTATTCGTAACATCCTATGTGTTGCGTCCGAATGGTGTTGTTTCCGGTGAACAATCTCAGACGTATTCAACTGCTTTTGTGTACATCGCTTTCATTTCCGCTTTGGCAATGGTGGTGATGAAGTCGGCATTTTACCGTTTGCTGGCTGTATTGGTGATTATGGCTTCCGCAATAATTTCGAAGAACGCAATGATTTTCTTCTCGGTATTTCTACCAACGTTGATTCACGTTTACGTGTTTACCGGATTGTTCATGTTATACGGTGCGATGAAAGGCAGAAGCAAATCAGGTTATTTGTCATGTCTTGTTTTTGTTCTCATTCCTCTGCTGTTCGTTTTCATTCACCCCGAATCAGGAATTTCTGAATGGGCGCGCAGAGATTACTCGAAGTTTGAAGGATTGAATCTTTACATTCTGAATTTGTGGGACAGTGATATTTATTCATTGCCCGTAACAACTCAAAGCGGATTTGAAACGATGATCAACGGTATTTATCAATCGAAAGTCGGCGTTGCTTTCATGCGATTCATTGCGTTCGCATACACATATCATTATCTCAATTGGTTCTCGAAAACTACAGTAATCAAATGGCATCAGATTCCGAAGCTGCGAATGACGGTTATTGTTGTATTGTGGCTCATTTCTGTCGGATTGTATTACTACGATTACCGTTTAGGGTTTGATGTTCTCTTTCTGATCAGCTTTCTTCACGTGTTTCTTGAGTTTCCGCTTAATCATGTTAGCTTTATCGGAATATACACAGAGGCAAAAGCCATCTTCAGCGGAAGTTCAGTGCAGGCGCAGCCGATTAAAGGAAAGAAACGTTGAGTCATTTTATTTTCAATTCAGTACAGAAAGCTGAAGAATCCAATCTTCAGAACGGAACATACATTGTGGTTTTACAAGCCATTCGTGTTCCTCCGCATTTGCTCATTGCAGTGAACGGAAAAACCTGGTCTATTTCTGTTTCAGGGCAACTGCCAGCAGAACCTATTGAGAAATTGTTCAGCTACATTCATCGCAAGCAGATTCCGACGATTTTCACGGAGTTGTGTTTGCCTTCCGGTGTGAGCGCAGACGCATTCGTTGCAATGCTCAATGATGCCGTTTCTCGTTATCCGGAAGTGCATGCGAACGTGGTGACTTGTCTTCATCCGATTCGTGATGTGGCTTCTGAAGTATTCGGCGAAGCTGCTGCCGCGGCAGGATTTATTTTCGAATTGATTCCTGCAATTCAGAAAGCAGACGGCTTGGGCAAACATTACGGTTTTTATATTGAGGAACATCTGGATCAGAACGGAGATTTCGCCATGCCGGTTTACACTGCGGAAGATGTAGCACGCGCAACGGAAGAAGCAACTCGCCAGTATCAGGAAGGAAACTGACAATTTCATTGGTGTTTCACAGCAAAAAATGCTTGCGCCTCGCTATAATTCACCCCGATTCTTTACTTTTAAACTATGACACAGTTTCAGATGCTTTTCGGAGAACGGATTCGCCTTCGCGCGTTGGAACCGTATGATGTGGATACACTTTACAAATGGGAAAATGATACGACTATTTGGAAAGCCAGCAACACCATCACTCCGT
>JBJOKQ010000221.1:0-5190 GCA_046046005.1 Bacteroidota bacterium
GCCAACACTTCCCGCTTGTCGCCACCGTTTGCGCAGTAGTGAAGATTTAAAATTTCCCGCATCGGTCAACGCAATTACATTCTGAGTTTGCGGCGATGTTTTAAACTTTGAAATATCTGTGGCGAAATAAAATGTGAGTTCCTTTCCGAGTACTTCCGGCAATCGCCCCAACATCGGAAAAAGATCAGGATTGTTAATCCTTACAGCTACTTTCCCTTTTGCATCAGGAAACTGCTTAGCGACATTACCGCTGCGAAATGAATTGATCAATTGTTTCCATCTGGATGCATTAATACGCCATTTCGATTTTATCCGGTAATCATAAATCACGTTCGTTTCACCCAAAGAATGCAAAACATAATCTGCCAGCAACTCTTTAAACTCTGCCCAGAAAACATCTTTATTCATCGCCTCGAAAAGATCATAATCACCATAACTAAAGAACGAGGATTCCCGCTTCTTGAGTTCGAGCAGTTCATTACGTATCTTTTCATAACCGAATCGTATTCCGGAAGCAAGTTCTTTGCTGTAATCAATCCAGACAATTGTGTTGTTCGAGCTTTTGATATCTGCAGATTCCAACTTGGCATAAACAATCACATCCGGCTTCCTGGCCGAAAGAATCTTCATCAGATCCCAAGTTACAATATCAGCGACTGCGACTGTTTTCATTATAGTGAACTCCAGAACAAATCAATCTGTCGGACAAAATTCTTTGGTGTATGAACCTCTTGTGTAAGACGTACACTTTCTTTCATCATAACACTATTCCGCTCCGGAAACCGAATAACCTTTTCCATAGCTTCGGCTATTCCTAGAGCATCATCCGTTGTTGCGAGATATCCGTTTACGTTCTCCTTGACGAATAGTGCAGTTTGTCCGACGTTTCGAGCAACAATTACATTTCCGGAAGCCATGGCTTCATTCATAGAAAGCGATGGGAAATTTTCAAAATCCTGTGTTGAAACGAAACATGTACTTGAAGCAAACACGGGACGAAGATCGGTCATTGGGAAAATCGTTATCCATTCATCCAGATTTGAATCCTTAATTCTCTTCTTTACTGCTTCTTCCTCCGGACCGTTTCCATACATCAGGAATTTCCATTCGGATTTATTCAATACGCCTTTGTCTCTTAAAATCCGAACCGCATCCACAAATATGACAGGCTGTTTCTGTTGTGTGAGACGCGCAGCATATACAAATTGTGATTGCTTCGCAGGCCCGGGTTTAAAACCTTCCGTGTCTGAAAAGCGGGACGTAACGCTGTTCACTTTTACTTCCTGCGGAATCCAGTTCTTGTTCTTTGCACTTATACCGAACAGTTCGTACCATGAATAATAGGCATCAGGGCGAAGTTGATTGAATAGTGGAAAATATCTTGAACTGTAACCGGAATATCGCGGATGTGATTTATCGCCGAGTATGTATGGAATTTCACAATCGACAATATTTATTGCGAGTTTAACACCGGTAAGTTTTTGTCGTAACGAACTTAAGCGATTGAAATAGTAGTTTCCGTAATTCGTTACATGAACAATATCAATTCTGTTCTTTTTCAGTTGAATTCGAAAATCACGAGCTTCCAGATAATTCTTGAATCTATTATTGAAATTCTTTAACAGAACTACGTTTTGCAGTTCTTTAAGACGGCCGATACTCTCCAGAACATTTTTTGTTGAGGGATCAATGAAAAAGAAAACCTCATGTTCTCCCGAAGTACGATATAAACGAAAGAAATCCGCGAAGAATCGCTCTGCGCCTCCGCATTTATCAGAAGCAACACCAAGCATCAACAAAGCTACCCGCTTGGGTTTATTCATGGTTTAATCAGTTTGGAGACCATCAGTGTATGCCACGGATCAAACTTCTGTCCTTTATTCACAATTCCCGATTGTACCAAATCCACTTCCGCAGCTTTAACAGCATTTTGCATTGCAGGTGTTTTCATCCATTCACTTTGCGGTGCTTCAAATCCAACTTTATCAGTACGCCAGCAAATTTCGGAGGGCAACAATTCTTTGTATGTTTCACGCATCAGGCTTTTTGTCCAGCCTTTGTTCACTTTAAATTGATCCGGTAAAGAAATACAAAACTCCACGAGCTCATGCTCGAGGAACGGTAAACGCAGTTCACGTGAGAAGGCCATAGAATTTCTGTCGGCGTAACGTAATAACGGGGAGAAACCGGCTTGTTCAAAAATGCGTTTCTGCAACTTCTTTACATCGTCGTTGTAAATTCCTTCCATCGGGTGATTCCATTCAAGCACCGATTTCGCAAAGTCAGGATTGTACTTGGTTTGTTGAAATGCTTTCTTCCTGCCCGGAACAATCAAGTTCTTTGCCCCGCTCAATGCAGTAAACATCTTTGGATGACGCAACATCATGCGCGTTGATGTGCTCGTCGGATAACGATACTTACCGGATTGCTCCAACGCTTTAAGTTCACCTTCAAATCGCGCGTCTCTGTTAGCATAAAGCCGATTCAGAAGAGGTGTAAAGAATGTTCTGTAACCACCTAAAATTTCGTCGGCACCTTGACCATCCAGAAGCACTGTCACATTGTTCTCTCTTGCCAATTTCATTACCGACCATTGCGCAACGATACTCGCAGAACCAAATGGTTCTTCCTGATGAAACCAAATTTGATCCAACTCATGCATCACCGTCTCATCCGGCCACGTCGCAAAGCCTTTTATGTTATTCGCTTTTTGCAACACCATGTCGATATACTTCCCTTCGTCCCTATCGAAATTCTTAAATCGTGCAGAGAACGTTTTTTGATCCTGCCCGCTCGGTTTCATTTGATTGATCAACAAAACTATCGTGGAAGAATCCAAGCCACCTGACAAGCTGGAACCAACCGGCACATCACTTCTCAATCTTCTGCTAATAGAGCGACGCAACAAATGATCAAATCGTTCACAAGCGTCAGCCTGTGTAATTTCAATCTGTTCAGAAGTATTCACTTCCCAATATTTGCTTTTCGTGAAATCGCCATTTGCGTTCACGGTCATTGTACTACCAGGCTCCAATTGACGCACATTCCTGAAAAAAGTAGAACCGGCATCATTAGGATCCTGATAAAGGTTAAATGACAAGTAATAATGGAGTCGCTTTGGATCATACTCTTTCGCTATTCCCGAAGCAAATATTGCCTTCATCTCAGATGCGAAAACGAAGCGATTCTGATCAGTGAAATAGTAAAGCGGCTTCTCCCCAAATCGATCCCGCGCAAGAAAAACTTTCTTTTCCAGATTATCTCGTATGGCGAAAGCAAACATGCCGTCAATATGATTCACACATGCTGCGCCGTAGTGCGCATACAGTGCTATTAACACCTCCGTATCAGATTCGGTTCGAAATTGATAACCGAAGTTCGAAAGCTCTTTTTTTAATTCTAAGTAATTGTAAATTTCACCATTGAACGTGATCACAAATCTTCCTGTGTGATCAGCCATTGGCTGAGAAGCAGCGGCAGAAAGATCGATGATAGACAATCTTCTATGCCCGAATCCCGTTGTACCATCTTCAGAAATCCAACAACCGTCGCCATCAGGACCACGATGCGCTATTATGTCGGTCATGGTTTTGACCGCACTACGCTCTACAGCACCTTGAAATAAAACAAGACCGGCTATTCCGCACATGGTGGTACGAATTTACGAAACGGAACGCTCTAAATACAAGTTTAATCGACCGTATTGTTCGCTTGCGATCCGGTCAACTTTTTAATCGATTGTTTCAATCTGTAGACAAAACTATTCTCGTGGCGCACAATCGGAGCGAATACCTCCGCTTGCATAGTATAAGCCGCAGGAACTTCATTTATAACTTCGCCTTTGCAGAATACAATTACCAGCTCGTGTCGATTAAATGCGTCACCTTCAATCACCATTTTGGGTTGCAAACCTGCACGCTTCGCCAAAGCAGTTAATGTTTCTCTGTTAAAATAGAAAGTATGAACGGCGCGAAAAAAGTAACTCAATAAAGGCAGCCCCGGTTTAGCACTGTTGGGAACAGCTATGTATAACAAGCCGTCATCTGTTAATGCAGCTCTTACTTTCCGGAGGACGTTCAACGGATCCAGAAAGTGCTCCAGCACATGACGCATATTGATGAAATCAAACTTGCACAGATTGGATTGTTCCCAATCGGTATTTACACTTTCAGAGATCAAGGAAACATTGATACTTTTCAGCACGTCCCGGCAATTGCGCGAAGGTTCTATTGCAAAATATTCCGCATCCGGATACACCGAACGCATTTGTGAAATAAATCCGCCGCTTCCGCTTCCGATATCCAGTAAATGATTAATCCTGGAAGGTTGTATTCCCGCGCTTTTCATTCGGACCAATGCAGGTACAGAAGATGATAACTGATTCACTGCGCCTTTCTGTCCTTTAGAATGAACCAGATAAGTGCGATAATACTTATCGTATTCAGAAGCATAGAAACGCGAGTAGCGCTCTTCTGTCCAACGCGGATTCAAAAAACCCAATCCGCATGTTTTGCAAAGTGCAACATGAGCCGGCAAACCATGTTGACCGACAGAGCACAACTTATCATACTCATTGCCGCCGCACAGTATGCAGTCCGTCGTTTCGAAATCAGATTCTGTATGACGGGAACTCATCTGGATTTATTAAGATACTGCTCCGCCACTGCGAAATCAATCAATGAATCGATATCAATGCTTCTTTCATGAGGCATAACATACCCGCTGATGGAACCGGTATACAGCAACTGCTTCACCATGATCGTTTCTCTCCAAGCTACATCTACTGCGCCGTTAAGACGATAAACCGGCGGAAGCAATTGTCTGCGGTAATATTGTTTCAGATCAATACCATCCACAAATCCTGACAGTTGCTGATCCTGCATTTTGTACATCCAATACGGATGATGTTCCGCTTCACAAACGCTTCTTACCCAATCTGTCTTTTTCTCTATAAGCAGTTTCACTGCACCGGAAATATCATCAACAGAACGCAATGGTGCAGTCGGTCGAAGCCACGCAATGATATCGGGACTGTAATTCTGATTTTTCTCGAACCAGTCAATAGCGTGTTGATATACGGGTAAATCCGTAGTATCGTCCTGTGCAAACTCAGCAGGTCGCAAAAACGGAACCTCAGCACCATATTCCCTCGCAATGGAGGCAATCTCTTCGTTATCGGTAGAGACTACT
>JBJOKQ010000222.1:0-5189 GCA_046046005.1 Bacteroidota bacterium
CAGCGGAAAAACTTCTTTCACGAAGTAAAAAAGAATGCAGAGCTCCCGTCCTTTATCTTCTCGACAGTTTGAATAAATACAAACAATCGAAACTTTTGTATCTGAAGTCTGATACTCATTGGAACGACTATGGTACATACTGTGGTTACCGCTCAATAATGCAATGGCTCGGAGCTAAGCCCGAAGCACTCGTGAAGTACCCGGATGATTTCGAAAAACCTGAAGTCAGTGTAGCTGCCGGAAATCTGAGTTCCATGCTTGGTCTCGGAGAGGATTGGAATGACACGGTCAGTAAACTCCATCTTGCCGCTCGAAAAGTTGTACCGGCCCGGATTAAAGAGAATTACCCCTGCGACGATTCATGGTTTAGCTATTGTTATGATTATGAATGCGCCTTCGGAAATTCAGATACCACGCTTCCCGGACTGTTGGTGATCAGAGACAGTTTCACCAATGAATTGATGCAAAATTTACTCGCAACACATTACGGGCGCAGCACCTTCATTTGGGATTATTGGCAACACAAACTGAACAAAGAAATTATTGAAAAGGAAAAGCCTGATGTTGTTTTGTGCATCATGAATGAAAGATTCCTGATGAACCCGGTTAAATACCCGAACAGTGAAGAAAAGCCGGGAACAAACTTCCTTGAAATCGAAGTGTGGTAATTGGTGTTATTACTTCAACACGTCATGCATCACACGGCCGGTTCCTGTTGGCATGGGAAACATCATCAGCTGACTGATCGTTTTCGGGATGTCGACCAATTCGTATTCTTCAGATGAAGAGTAATTCTGCTTAATGTCGGGCCCGATAGCAAAAAACTCTATGTGCCTGCATCCCACGCATCCGTCTCCGTGACTCACATAACCATCCAGCCATCCTGCTGTGTGCCGTCCGTGATCGTTGGTTACGATGAGTGTTGTTGTTCCTGCGTAATACGGATCAGATTGCAGGTAACTCCACAATTGTCCGATGTACGCATCTGTTTTTAGAATTCCGTTTACATATCCGATTGTATCTGCAGCATGTCCGCTTGCATCCGGTTCTTTGAAATTGATCACAACCAAATCCGGTTTATCGGTTTGCAATTTCTGTATCGTATGTGCGAATGTTGTGGAATCGTCGCGGTAGCCGGTGAAAGGGCCGTTGATTCCGCAGTCGAACATGGGACGAAACATTCCGGCCATTGTCGTGTCTACACAATCACTCAGCACGTGTAATTTATCTTTGGAAGTAATGATCCACGTTTTATTCGCAGGAGCATTCTTCGCTTTGCGGTAATACTGAAATATGCTTGGCCAATTCGGATACTGATAACCGTTGTTGCTGATAGCTTCATTTACGCCTGTACAACCTGCATCGTGACCGCAACAGGTATTGGTCTGACCCAGATTATAAAACTCCGTACAAATCGCGCCTTGCGTGCTCAATGCTGCACGATTCGGAATCAATGCAAGTTCTCCGTTGCCCCAGGTTTCAGTGTATCGAGCTCCATCTACAAAAACAAGAATGACATGTTTGGTTTTGTAAACATCCAAAGGCGGATCTTTTTTGCACATGGCGCAAAAACCGAACAGCGATGCAGCAAGAAGTAAAACGGAGAATTGTTTCACGATAAGCTAAGATAGAGAAATTCAGTGGGCAGCGCTACTCGGCTCTTTCAATTCGGATTCCGACATCTTTCACGCCCGGAAGCTGCTGCATGCGCATAGCCTGCTCTACTTCCATGTGATATTTTCCGGAAACAGGAAAGCGTACATTCTTACGAAACAACAATTGACAATCGTGCAAATCACCTTGCCCGGTTCCGATCCATGAACCATCCGGATTTACCAATGGCAATTCAATTGTGTCCGAGCCTTTTTTCCCGTTGGGGAAATCGATGTGCTGAAACACGTAAAGATTACTGTAAGGATAATCATCACTGGTTCTGACGTTGTAGTAGAGATTGTACGCGGTCAATGTATCCGGCACTTCAAACTCGAAAGTGAGACGTTGTTTCATGTCCCAAACGCCATCGGTGATTTCTTTGTTCTCTTCGAAAAAGCGATTGGAATCACATGAAGTGAAAAAGATTGCCAGGAGAATAAACGGAACAAGCAGCTGTTTCATAACTATACAGACGGTGGCGGAGGCGGATTATTGTTGTTGCCTTCATTGCGATTGCCCTGTTGATTGTTATTGTTACGGGGCTGATTCGGTTTCTGATTGTTGGGTTTCCGCTGCTGCGGATTGTTATTCTTCTGCGGAGGACGCTGTTGCTTATTCTGTGGATTGCCCTGCTGTTGTCCTTGCGGGCGTGGCTGGTTTCCTTGTTGTTGACCTTGCGGACGTTGTTGCTGTTGACCTTGCGGACGCGGCTGATTCTTTTGCTGTTGATTCTGCTGCGGGCGCGGTTGATTGCCGCCTTGCTGTTGCGGATTTCCTCCTTGCGGATTGTTGCCTTTCTTTTTCTTCTTCTTGTTGCGGCCGCTCTTCTGCTTATCAAAACGCGTGAGACTGTCTTGTCCGACTACGTTTTCAAAATCAGGAGCTTTCACTTCAACTTTCTCTTTTACTTTCTCAACAAGAATTTCCGGTTTTTCGCCGCGCTTATTCATCTCGATGAGCTCCTTCGCTCTGAAATTCGGAACAGCAATAAATTGATCCGGTTCATCTGCAAAAGTGTAATACATCAAGCCCTTGAAAATATCTGTTTTCTGATGACGTGCTTTCCCGCGCACAGTTTCAATATCTGTTGCTTCAGGGAAATCTTTTAACGCATCGAGATACGAATCCAGTTCGTAGTTGAGGCAACATTTCAATTTGCCGCATTGTCCGGCAAGCTTCAACGGATTCAATGAAAGCTGCTGATAACGCGCCGCAGAGGTTGTAACAGAACGGAAATCCGTCAGCCATGTTGAGCAACACAATTCGCGACCGCAAGCGCCGATTCCTCCCAGTCGTGCCGCTTCCTGACGAGCGCCGATCTGACGCATTTCAATACGCACGCGGAATTCCTCCGCCATCACTTTTATGAGTTCACGGAAATCCACACGATCATCAGCTGTGTAATAGAAAATCGCTTTCGTCTTATCGCCTTGATATTCCACATCACCGATCTTCATCTGCAATCCAAGACGCAAAGCAAATTCACGCGACTTCACCAATGTAGGTTTCTCCAGCGCCTGCGCTTCCATCCATTTGTCAACGTCCGTCTGCTTGGCTTTGCGGTAAACCTTTTTCATTGCAGGATCATTGGCAAGAATATTTCTGCGCTTGAGTTGGGAACGCACCAATTCTCCCGACAGAGAAACGGTTCCGATATCGTGTCCGGGAGATGATTCCACGGCAACAACATCACCCATTGCCAATGGAAGTTCATTTACATTCCGGAAAAATTCTTTTCTGTTGTTTTTGAAACGGACTTCCACCACGTCGAACGGTTTCTGTCCCGGAGGCAAGGCCATATCTGCCAGCCAGTCGAACACATTCATCTTGTTGCATCCGCCTGAACTGCATGATGCGCCGCTGCCATCCTCAGTTTTTTTGCCTGAAGTAGCCGTACTGCATCCGCGTCCGCTTGAACAACCTCCACATCCCATACTGGTTTGCCTTTAGTTTGGTAATCAGCAAAAATAAGGTTTCTTGCCGCATTGCAAGATACACTTGTAAACGAACACCTGTGGAAAATCAGCCTTTTACCTTGTCGGGATTGGAAACATTTAACAGTTCGTTGGCACGGAACGACAAATCGAGGAAGATAATCTTAGCGCTTCCATTGCGTTCTATGTGTTGTATAGCGCGATCCAACTCGGCCATAAACTGTTTTCCGTTGGCAGAATGCACAAACGGAGCAAATTTCGCAATGAAGTTGCGCTCTTCACCCGCAATGCGAATCATTGTCGGATCGGCATAATTGGCCATGAGACTTTCCCGAACCATTTCCAAGGCGTAAGCCAGAAATTGCTTCTGGCGTTCGCGACCCGCAGTGGCAAAATTGTCAACGGACTCCATCACTTTTGTGATGTCGAACTTCAGACAAGCACGCATCCACGTCTGAAAAACCTGAAAATTGAATGCAGCCTGCTCATCTTTCTCCAGCAATTGCAACGCGGCGCTGTAACTGCCGTCCGCCTGAAAAGCAATGCGCACAGCTTCTTCCTGCAGCAATCCTTTTCTCTGTGCAAGCGCGTTTGCAAGAATATCATCCTGAATACGCGGAATTTTCACCAATTGCGTACGCGATACAATCGTTCTCAAAAGCTGATCTTCGCTGGTGGTAATCAGCAGAAATAATGTTTTGTCCGGCGGTTCTTCCAGAATCTTCAGCAACTTATTCGCTGCAGGCAGGTTCATCTTCTCCGCCATCCAGATAAGCATGATTTTATATTCAGCCTCAAATGTTGTGAGCGATAATTTTTTCAGAATTTCTGCGCTCTCATCTGTACCGATAACTGGCTGCTTGTTTTCAGCATCAAGTTTGAGAAACCAATCATTCAAAGTCAGATAAGGATTCTCCAGAAAAGCTTCGCGGAATTCCTTGATTACCGTAGTGCTGACGCGAAGATCTTTCGACAATGCGAGCGGATATACAAAATGCAAATCAGGATGCACGAGTTTGTCGTACTTCTGACAGGAAGGACAAACTCCGCACGAATCATCAGCTCCGCGGTTGGTGCAGTGTACATAGCGCGCATACGCCATTGCCAGTGGAAGTTCACCGCTTCCCTCGAATCCGTAAAACAGCTGCGCATGAGAAATGCGGTTTCCCTGTACGCTTTGAACAAGTCGCTGTTTGATGGAATCGTGACCGATGATATCGCGGAAAAACATGCGCAACAAATGTAAAGAACAGAATGCGAGGTTGCGTGTATTCCGACGGATTTCATAGAATAATATCCTGCTAAATCCTATTTTTGCGCCCACACACAAATTGTTCCGAATGAAAACCGTTGACCAATTCAGTTTTGCCGGCAAAAAAGCACTTATTCGTGTTGACTTCAATGTTCCGTTGGATGCTTCATTTGCCATTACGGATGATACGCGCATGCGTGCGGCCATTCCGACTATTCAGAAAATTCTGAAAGACGGTGGTAGCTGCATTCTGATGTCGCACCTGGGCAGGCCGAAAGAAGGTCCGGCGGAAAAATATTCTCTGAAACATTTAGTGAATCATCTTTCACAACTTCTCGGCGGTGTGAAAG
>JBJOKQ010000223.1:0-5138 GCA_046046005.1 Bacteroidota bacterium
CGGCGGCAGCCGCGGTATTGGAAAGGCAATAGGATTGAAGCTCGCTTCCATGGGAGCGAACGTTGTGATTGCAGCAAAGACAACAGAGCCGCATCCTAAATTGGAAGGAACAATTTTCTCCGCCGCTGAAGAAATGGAAAAGGCAGGAGGGAAGGCGCTCGCTGTGAAATGTGATATTCGCGAAGAAGGAGATGTTACTGCGGCAATTGCTGCGGCAGTAGAAAAATTCGGAGGCATTGATATTCTCATTAACAACGCCAGCGCTATCAACATTTCTCCTCCTTCGGCGTTGCCATTGAAACAATACGATCTCATGCAGGATATCAATGCGCGCGGAACATATCTCGTTACACGTCATTGCGTGCCGCACTTACGGAAATCTTCACACGCGCATATTCTCACCTTGTCTCCACCTTTGAGTCTCAATGCAGAATGGTTCAAGCATTTCGCGCCGTACACTTTATCGAAGTTCGGAATGAGCATGATTACGCTCGGGTATTCTCACGAACTGAAGAAAGACAAAATCGCAGCGAATTGTTTGTGGCCGCGTACTACAATCGCAACAGCTGCTGTTCAGAATATTCTCGGCGGTGATGAATTGATGAAGCGTTCCCGTAAGCCGGAGATCGTGGCAGATGCTGCTGCAGTTATTCTTGCAAAATCTCCTTCGGAATTCACCGGAAATTTCTGTATCGATGATGAAATTCTGGCTTCTGCAGGAATCACAGACCTAGCGGATTATGCAGTAACGCCGGGCGGTGATTTGCAGACGGATATTTTTCTTTGAGAAATTTATCAGGAAAGATACTTCCCCACAATCGGCATTCTTCTTCCCGAACCGAAAGCTTTCGGAGATACACGCAATACCGGCGCCATCTGCGCGCGCTTCCATTCGTTGGAGTTCACCAGCTTGAGTACACGATTCACTAACGCTTCGTCAAATCCTGCGGCGTAAAGTTCACGCGGACCTTTGCGCTCTTCAATGTATGCGTAAAGAATTTTGTCAAGAATATCGTATTCCGGCAAGGAGTCGGAATCTTTCTGATTCGGACGCAACTCAGCTGAAGGTGCTTTCGTGAGAATATTCTCAGGAATGATTTCTCCGTTACGATTTATCCATCGGCACAACGCGTAAACTTCTGTTTTGTAAACATCACCCAAAACGGAAAGGCCGCCGCACATATCGCCGTACAATGTTCCGTAGCCAACAGCTGCTTCACTTTTGTTGGTGGTGTTGAGCAGAATATATCCGTGCTTGTTGGCCATTCCCATCAATACAATCGCGCGCATTCTCGCCTGAATATTTTCTTCGGCAACATTGAACGGAAGATTCGCGAAAGAAGGTTGCAGCATTTCCATTACAGCGTTGTATCCTTTTTCAATGGCAACGATTTCATAACGACAGCCGATGTTGGCGCACATTTTCACTGAGTCGTTGACGGAGTGATCGGAAGAATATTGCGAAGGCAGCAACACAGGTAAAACATTTTCTTTTCCGAGTGCATCCACTGCGAGTGCAAGTACCAATGCAGAATCAACTCCGCCGGACAAACCGAGTATGGCTTTGCTGAAATTCATTTTGCGGAAGTAATCACGAATGCCGCAAACTAAAGCCTGATGAATCAGCTCTGCTTTTTCAGGAAGCGCAGTTGATGCAGTTACTGATTCTGCTGTGTCCAAATCAACAATCGTAAGCGACTCTTCAAAAAACGGAAGCTGCGCTGCAACGTGTCCTTGCGAATTCACCACCATGCTGCCGCCGTCGAATATCAATTCAGTCTGCGCCCCGCAATGTTGTACGTAAACCAACGGCATTTTATACAGCTCGGTGTTCTTCTGCATTACACGACGACGAACATCAGCGTGACGGTATGTGAAAGGAGAAGCTGCAATATTGATCATCAACTCTGCGCCTTGCTTTTTGAGCTCATCCATTGGCCAAACCGTATACAGCTTGTCTTCTTCGACGTCCCAGATGTCTTCGCAAATCGTCACAGCAACTTTCTTTCCTGCTATTTCAGTAATTTGAAATTCTCGTGCAGGTTCAAAGTATCTGTATTCGTCAAATACATCGTATGTCGGAAGCAAGGCTTTGTAGTGAACGCTTTGAATTTTGCCGTCACGCACAACATATGCGGCATTGAACAGATTCTTTCCTTCCACACGCGGATTACGCGCAGGAGCTCCTACAATTGTTGTAATGCCTTTGGATGCTGCAGCAATTTTTTCTACCGCAAGTAAACATTGATCAATGAAATCATTGAACTCCAGAAAATCACGAGGCGGATATCCGCACACAGCAAGTTCTCCGAATACCACAACATCTGCATGTTGCTTCTTCGCTTCTTCTATTGAAGCAATTATTTTTTCGGTGTTCGATGCGAAGTTTCCGATATGATAATTCAGCTGAGCGAGTCCGACTTTCATGCTTCAAAGTTAATTGTTCCGTATGGATTGACTGAAAATAAAAAAGCCGGTCTTTCAACCGGCCTTTAATTGCATTTCAGATATTTTAGAAAAGGATTCCGACAGTCAATGCAATGTTGTTTGCAGTTGCTTGCTGTTTGAATGGAGTCCATGTTGCTGCGTTTGTTGCGAGGTATTCTGACTCTTTCTGGAATACGTTTGAGAATCCGTAGTTGAATGCAGCTCCGAATACAAGGGAAGTTGTTCCTGAAAGATTGTATTCTGCTCCGCCGCCAATGTGCAATGAGAAACGGAACAGGTTCATATCTTTCGTATTGTCCATGTCAGTCAAAGTTGACTTCGGGAAACCGGCAGAATACTGAGTTACGTCGTCAGTTGTTTTTGACTTCAAACGGAAAGAAGAGTTCAATCCGAATTCGCCGAAATAAGTCATCATTCCGATTTCATTGGTCTTCATCTTCAGATACAAAGGAAGAGTAACATAGTTTGTTTTGTAGATACGGTTATTGAGTTTGTATCCTACAAATGTTTTTCCCGCAGTATCTTCAAGTGCAAGGTAACTTTCGTCTTGCGTATCAAGAAGGAAATTTGCAGTGTCGATGAAATTCATGTTTCCACGATCGTACTGAACCTGAAGTCCTGTAGCAAGACTTGCAACTTTGTTCAGACGGAATTCCATTTGAAGTCCCCAACCGAATCCGGGTTTCAATCCGCCGTTTTCAAGTTTCTTAGCATCTTCCGGCTTATACCAGTTCAAAGATGGAGAAGCAACAAGTCCGAAACGGAAATTTTTCAATTCGTTTTCGTCCTGTGCGAATGAATAGCTAGCCCCGAGGGTAAGCGTAAGAATCAGTATCAGTGCCTTTTTCATACTTTTGATAAGGGTTTTTTCGTTTTGCAAGTATAACGAATTTCGCGATAATGAATATGAGAGTGCTGAAACTGCTGATTCTTAATATTATTTTAATTTCTTCATGCGGATCGGATCCACTGGATGTTGATGTTTCCGACGTTAAAGCCGATCCTGTGAAATTTCAACGCATCGATCAGGATCTTTTTGCGCTCGATACTTCAAATCTTCCGGCCGGTATTGCGGCAATCCGAAAGAAGTACGGTGTAATGACGGATTGTTATTTGAACAACATCATTTGTTATGCAACTCCGGATTCGTCAGATTGCTATTACACGTTGTCGGGATTTCTGGCAGATCATACTATGCATGGGGGTTGGGTAGCTTGTAACGAAAAGTTCGCCAACGGGTTCGCAACACAGGAAAATGAAATTTCCGAAGCGTGTAAATATTTCGCGTTTCACTTCCCGAAGAGAAATTTACCCAAAGGGATTTTCATTGTATTCTCCGGTTTTAATTACAACTATTTTAATTGTGATGGATATTATGCAATAGGAATGGATTGGTTCTTAGGACAAGACAATGTCTTCTATGAAGGACTTCAATGGCCGATGTATCAGCGCAGAAAGCTCGAGCCGCAGTATATGGCTACAGGATTTGTTCGCTCCTGGATGATGACCGAGTTTCCGTATAATTCTGAAAAGAATGATGTTATCAATCGCATTGTTTACGAAGGAAAAATCATGTATTTGCAAAAAGCTTTGTTGCGCGATACGCCTGATTCCGTGATTACAGGTTATACACAAGCACAATTGGTTTGGAGCGAAGCAAACGAAGCGGAAATGTGGGCGAAGATGATTGAAGATCAAAACGTGTATTCCGAAAGTGAAGACGATCTGAATCACATGACAATGGATGCTCCTTTTACACCGGGTTTTCCACGAGAATCGCCTGGCAGAGCAGGAGTGTGGATCGGTTACAGAATAGTTTCTGCATACATGCAGCAATATCCGTCAACGACATTAGAAGAACTCATGGCCTTGAATGACGGTCAAATGGTTTTGACACGATCAAAGTACAAGCCGAAATTCTGAATCGTCTCGAATTACATTTCTTAACTTCGCGCATCAAAAAAAAACAAAATGGCTGAAGCACGCAAAGCACAAATTACGTTCACAATTACGATGGACGAAAACAATCTTCCTGAAGCTATTGAATGGCAAGCTACCGATTCGCAGGAAGGCGGCAAATGCAAAGCCATGATGATTGCGCTTTGGGATGAAAAAGAACAAAGCACCATGCGCATCGATCTGTGGACAAAAACTATGCTCGTGGACGAAATGAAGGCGTTTGTTCATCAGAACATGCTCACACTTTCCGATACTTTCAAGCGCGCAACCGGGGAAGAAAAAATGGTTGGCGATATGCGCGACTTCTGTGCCTACTTCGCAGAGAAAATGCAACTTGCAGAACCTCAATAGATTAGGATTAGCTTGTCGGGCGTTTTTCGCTTGTGTAATTCCTTGATTTTGCGTTATTTTGGTAGTTCCTGTACATAGTACAGGTTTTAATTATTTCCCCATGAGAAAAAAGTACTTCGCAATTCCCCTGTTTTGTTTGATCGCAGCTTCGGCTTCGGCTCAAACATTCTACACAAACGGAGCAACATTTTTCGTAGCCAGCGGCGCTACATTCTACGTGAACGGCGGTGCAACATTTGATCAGACATCAAACGTTACCAACAACGGCACAATCACAACTACCAAGAACTCTACATTCCCTGTTCCCGGAAACCTTACAATTGATAACGGTTCAACCGTGCAAGGCGACGGAGATTACAATGTTGAGCAGGATTGGGTGA
>JBJOKQ010000224.1:0-5117 GCA_046046005.1 Bacteroidota bacterium
AACAACATGAAACACTTTTACTCACTACTTGCTGCAGTATTCTGTACAATCGTACTGAATGCAGCGCCTCCGGGATGGACGTACACCGTTCCGTACACGATCACGAACAACACATCGACTGCCGCTTATGGTTATCAGGCGCGCGTGACGTTTGACAGTCAGACTCCGATCGGACTAGGGCAAATGAACGCTGCTGGGGACGATATCCGCTTCGGAAAAGATTGTGCAGGTACAACACTTTTCAACTATTGGTTGGAATCAGGCATCAACACAACGACAACTGTTGCGTGGGTAAAAATTGACACATTGCCGGCTAACGGAACTGCAACTTTTTACATGTATTTCGGAAATTCATCGGCTACAGCAGTTTCTGCAATACCCGGGGTTTTTATCGGACCGCATTCATCAACTGACAGTGTTGCCAGTGGTGGCGCTGGTGGAGTTGGTAACAGTCAGCGCGGATTCCGATTTACACCTAACGAAGATGTTCTCGTAACCGCCTTTGGTAAACGTGAACCAACAGGAACAACACGCTATGTAACACTTTTCAACTTCGCCACTCAAGCAATCATTGCACAAACACAAGTTGGCGGACCTGCAGCGCAATATAGTTATCAGAACATTTCTAACCCATTGTGGTTAGCGCAAGGCACTCAATATGTACTTGAATTGTTCCAAGGTGCAGGCGACGGTTATTACTTTGGAACATCATCACAGATCGGCCAACATTTTACTTATGGCGATATGCGTTATTGCAACTCCTGCACACAAAATACATTTCCGACAAACATACTCACCAATTACCACTACGGTTATCCTGATATGTGGTATTGGACGAAAACGAATTTGTCTTCAGCACCAACCATTGCTCTTGGTTCTTCAGCTACGATTTCTGCAGTAGGATCATTGCCTGCTTCAGTTTGTTTCGGTGATTCCGTTTCTATCTCGATGAACGTAACCGGCGGAACAGGTCCGTACATGTATTCCTGGACTCCTTCGGCTTCCGTTGGTTCACCAAACGCATCTTCAACGATGGTATCTCCTGCTGCAAATGAAACTTATACTTGTAACGTAGTGGATCAGTGCGGAGCTACTGGATTCGCTACAGTTCCCGTTGTAGTAAACGCCTTGCCGGTTGTCACAGCAACGGTCAGCACGGATTCTGTTTGCGCAGGCACTGCCTTCATTGCGAATGGTGCCGGTGCCGCAACATATGTATGGAGCGGAGGTGTAACAGACGGTGTACCTTACACGCCGTCAGCAAGTGCAACATATACCGTTACGGGGACAGATGCCAACAACTGTTCATCTACGGCAACAATCAATGTTGATGTATTGCCATTGCCAACTGTAACGGGCATAGCTTCGTCGTCAACAGTGTGCATGGGAACCAATGTTACACTAACCGGAAACGGCGCTGCAACGTATTTGTGGGATAACAGTGTAACTGATGGTGTACCATTCACTCCTGCTTCGACCACAGTTTATACTGTTATGGGATTTGATTTAAATGGATGTTTCAACTATGATACTGTAACAATAGTTGTAAATCCACTCCCGGCAATTGCAGCAACTGCAGCTAATTCAGCGATATGTTCCGGTAGCGGAACTACAATTTCAGCGTCCGGAGCATCTTCATACTCTTGGCCTGCATTGTCAAGCACAAACGCAACTGAGAATGTTTCTCCTGCATCAACAACGACTTATGTTGTAATCGGAACAGACTCTGCAACAGGTTGTGTTGATTCTGCTTCGGTTACCGTAACTGTAAACAGTAATCCGACTGTAACAACAGCCAACGATAGTATCTGCGCTAACGATTGCAGTCAATACAACGCAATTGTAACCGGCGGAAATCCGGGTTATGCTTACAGCTGGTCACCTGCTACAGGATTAAGCAGCACAACAGTTGCCAACCCGACAGTTTGTCTTGCATCCACACTTTGCCACACAGTAACAGTAACAGATACGAACGGATGTATCGGGGTTTCTACTGCATGTATCAATGTTTATGCGCCAACTACTGTGGCGTTAAGCGGACCATCATCCGTATGTGTGAGTGATGGAAACTACACACTTACTGCAACACCTTCCGGCGGAACATTCTCCGGTCCAGGAGTAACAGGAAATACTTTCAGCCCTTCTACAGCGGGCAACGGTACACATCAAATTGTTTATTCTTTCACAGATGCAAACGGATGTTTGGCTGCAGATACAATCAACGTAGACGTTACACCGTGCGCAGGCATCAATGAAAACAATGCGTTGAACGGTGTAAGTGTTTTCCCGAATCCGTTTAATGATCTGCTACAGATCAATATTCAGGATGGCGCTTCACAAATCCGTATCATGAACGCAGTTGGTGCTGTTGTTTACGATCAGAAAGTAAATGCAGGACGTACGGAAATCAATACTGCTTCTTTCGCGAACGGAGTTTACCTTGTAGAAGTAACCAATTCAAATGGCACTGCAACGGTGAAGCTGGTGAAGAACAACTAAACAATACCTATTGAATAAAAAAGTCCTCCTGTTAAATCGGGAGGACTTTTTTATTGATCAGAAGTGAATGTCAAAAACAGGATGCAATTCGAGATTGTTATCTGCCTGTTTGCGCGCATAGTGGTGGTCGATATCAACGAATGCAACACCGGTCATATATACATATTGTCCTTCAAGCTCGTTGGTCTCAATGAAAGAAACCACATTGCGGTACTTCTCACGCATCAACGCTGATTCAGCATAATCGCAATCGGGATTCGGAACTTCGCAAATGAGATACTTTTCTCCGCTCTTCAGGAGAATATGATAATCTCCGTCGTGTTTGCGATCAACTTCTTCAACATATCCGCGAACAGTGTACGTTTTCAGCTCCAGGTCCAAACGATCAGTTTCTGATTTTACATCATCCGGAACATCTAAGGCACCAAGATCTTCAATGGTGATCGTTTCAGGGATTGTATCAACGAGATTACTTCTCGTATCGATCATCAATTTCACCTCACGACGCGTATCACCATTGCAGGCTTCCGGGTTATTATCACCCTTACGTGCGCATGAAAAACATACCATCAATCCGAGTACCGGAAATACCGAATAAAACCTCATAGTGCAAATTTAAGTTATAATGAACGAACTCTTTCCGGAGTTCTGCATTCTATCGCCCAATGTTCCTATTTTTGCACAACCTAATTACTCATCATGTCGCTACTGGTTGCACCTTCCCTACTTTCTGCAGATTTCGGAAAACTGAATGCAGATATTCAATTTATTAATGAAAGCAACGCCGACTGGTTTCACATTGACGTAATGGACGGAGTGTTTGTACCGAACATTTCATTCGGCTTTCCCGTTCTTAAAGCTGTACAGAAAGAAGCGAAGAAACCTTTAGATGTGCATTTGATGATTAAGGATGCAGATTTATATCTCGAAGAATTTGCAAAACACGGAACCTACATGTGTTCTGTGCATTTTGAAGCTTGCACGCACCTTCACCGCACGGTTCAAAAAATAAAGTCGCTTGGAATGAAAGCGTCTGTTGTATTGAATCCTTCAACACCTGTTTCTGTTTTGGAGGATATTCTCCATGAACTCGACATGGTGTTGATCATGAGTGTAAATCCCGGATTCGGAGGACAGAAATTCATTCCGCACACTTACGTGAAAGTTCGTCAGCTGAAACAAATGATCAGTACCCGCTTTTTGGACACTTTGATTCAGGTTGATGGCGGTGTTGATCCAAGCAATGCGCGACAGCTCGAAGAAGCCGGAGCCAACGTGGTTGTGGCCGGCAATGCAGTATTCGGTGCAGCAGATCGCAACGCAGCGATTGCACAAATCAAAGGTTAAAATACATGGTCAAGAGCCTCTTCGGCACTTTACTCAAGCATTATGTGTTGTGGATAATTCTATTCGCAGCAGGACGATTGATATTTCTCGTTTGGAACAAAGAAGAAATCGGTAACAGTGAATTTACCGAGGTGTTACTTGCGTTTGTTCATTCGCTGTATCTCGATACAGCAATGGCGTGTTACCTGCTTGCCATTCCATTTCTTTTACTGTTGATTGCAGCTTTAACTCAAAAACCGTTACTCTACCAATTCCTGCGTTGGTCACACGCACTGCTATTCTTTTTGTTTTTCGTGATGACCATTTCAGAACTTTCAATTTACGATGAATGGCATACAAAACTCAACTACAAAGCGCTTTGGTTTTTCGGAAATCCTGCTGAGGTATTCAGTACAGCATCAACGTGGCAGCTGATTTCATCTCTCGGCGGCTCGGTTCTATTAACGATTCTCACGATGTTTCTCTACAGGAAAATGGTTTTGGCAAACGAGATGCCGCAGAGAAAACCTTATTGGTTGCTTGCTGTGTTTGCGTTAATCACACCGGTTGTACTTGCGGTGGGAATACGCGGGGGAATTCAAACCATTCCTATCAATATTGCAGATGCATACTATTCAAAGAATAATTTCCTGAATACCGTTTCGGTGAACTCAATGTTCAATCTGGCAAGCAGCTGTATTGAAAACTCTAAAGCAGGAGAGCCATTGCAACTGATGACGCAGGGAGAATGCGACAAGTTCTTTAAAGAAGTAATGACTCCGGAGAAAGACACAACGTTGCATGTGCTGCGTTTCGAAAAACCCAACATCGTGCTGGTGGTGTTGGAAGGCTGGTCCGCAGACATGGTCGAAAGTTGCAATGGATTCAAAGGGGTAACGCCTGTATTTGATTCGCTATGCAATGAAGGAGTATTATTCACACAATGCTACGCAACAGGAGGCCTCTCTGATCAGGGAATGGCGGCTGTATTTTCTGCCTTTCCGGCACAATCACAAACTTCGATCATCACCCAGCCTGATAAATATGAACATCTTCCATGTTTGAATAAAAATCTCAAAGGAGCGGGGTACACAACTTCATTCATGTTCGGAGGTCAATTGAGTTACGGGAACATCCGTTCATACATGTACTTCAACGGGTTCGATAAAATTATCGAAGGAGAGGATTTTGATGAAGCGGTTCCTCAAGGTAAACTGGGCGCACACGATGAGTACCTGTTTCAACGGCAGATTGAAGAGCTTAAAACCGCAAAGGAGCCTTTCTTTGCCTCA
>JBJOKQ010000225.1:0-5095 GCA_046046005.1 Bacteroidota bacterium
TACTCCGTTGTTATCAATATCCATTCCTTCGGATGCAGGCACAGCAGGAAGTCCCGGCATGCGCATCATATCTCCGAGAATCGGTATTACAAATCCTGCTCCTGCAGCGAATTCAAATTCACGTACAGTGATGTTGAAATTCCGCGGACGTCCGATTTTGCTTTCAACATCAGAGAATGATTTCTGTGTTTTTGCCATGCACACCGGAAACTTGTCGTAACCGAGTTCTTTGATCGCTTTCAAACCGGAACGCGCCTGACTTGTGTATTCTACGTCATCAGCTCCGTAAATTTCAGTCGCGATGGTGCGGATTTTATCTTCGATAGAGAGATTCCAATCGTAAAGCGGTTTGAATTTGTTGCTGCCGCTTTCAATGGTTGCAACAACTGCTTTCGCAAGTTCTGTTGTTCCTTCACCGCCCTTTGCCCAGCATTCGCTCAGCACTGCTTTTACTCCGTGTTTCGCGCAGCTCTCCACAACATAATCAACTTCTTCTTTTGAATCGCTGATGAAGCTGTTGATGGCAACAACCGGAGTAATTCCGAATTTCTTGCAGTTCTCAATGTGCTTCTCCAGGTTTTCAAAACCTTTCTTCACACGATCAAGACTTGCGGTGTTGTACTCTTCTTTCTTCGCGCCTCCGTGGTGACGTAATGCGCGAATCGTAGCAACAAGTACAATCGCGTCAGGAGAAAGATTTCCGTAACCGCATTTGATGTCCATGAATTTTTCTGCACCGAGATCAGCGCCGAAACCTGCTTCTGTTACAACGAAATCGCTCAATGAAAGACCCATTTTCGTTGCGATGATGGTGTTCGTTCCCTGTGCAATATTCGCGAATGGCCCTCCGTGCAGAATTGCCGGATTGCCTTCGAGTGTTTGAACTAAATTAGGTTTGATTGCATCTTTCAGCAACAACGCCATTGCACCTTGTGCATTGAGGTCACGTGCGAAAATCGGTTTCTTATCGAATGTAAATCCGATGAAAATATTTCCAAGTTTATTCTTCAGATCTGCAAAGTCTTTCGACATGCAAAGAATTGCCATTACTTCGGAAGCCGGTGTGATGTTGAATCCGTCTTCGCGCGGAATTCCATTGGCAGTTCCGCCCAATCCGATAACAATATTGCGCAGTGAGCGATCGTTCATGTCCATTACACGTTTCCATACAATGGTTCTCGGATCGATGTTCAGATTGCGCGTCTTACTTTGAATATTGTTGTCAATAAGCGCAGCAAGAAGGTTATTTGCTTTTTCAATCGCATTGAAATCTCCTGTAAAGTGCAGGTTGATATCTTCCATTGGAATTACCTGCGAATAACCACCGCCGGCTGCACCGCCTTTAATTCCGAATACAGGTCCGAGTGATGGTTCACGCAATACAACCATCGTGTTCTTTCCGATCCTGTTCATTCCCTCGGTAAGACCGATTGAAGTGGTGGTTTTGCCTTCACCTGCAGGAGTAGGACTGATTGCAGTAACAAGGACAAGTTTTGCTTTCTTGATTTTCTCTTCGTTGATCAATGTCAACGGAAGCTTAGCCTTGTATTTGCCGTAGTGTTCAAGATCGTCAACTGCAATGCCTGCTTTCGCTGCGATTTCGTTGATGTGACGGATTTTAGCGCTTTGCGCAATCTCCAGATCGGATGGTACTTTTGTTGCCATAAAGAAATTAGACGGTGTGCTTGTTACGGATGCAGATCTACACAGAAATGCGTCCGTTTAAAAGTAAGTAAAACTTACCGGAAAAGAAAGGCTTCCGCCTCCTCTAACGCCTAAAGTCTATTGTCTAACGTCTAAAGTCTATTGTATTCTTTTCATGTTCAACTCCTTCGGCGGAGCGATCACAATTGGCACTTTCTCCACAAGCACAGAACTCGTGTCGAGTCCGAAAGCAGACTCTTCTGACATGGAGAAGAACTTCAGCACATTGTAGATGTCGAGGAAGATCTTATCCATTACAGGGAACTCGTTGTCATACGACATGTGTTTCTCAATTACAATGAAACGGAAATCACCGATTACCTGTTGTCGTTGCAACGATTCATAGCGACTCACAATGTCCACTTCATGATTGGCAACAAGATCCTGAACCACTTTACGGAACATAAGATTGATCTTCGGAGCAATTCGGAATCCGAGGCGGAAGTCGATTCGGATTACATCGTTCTTGATGATTTCGGTCACCTTGTATTCCATTTTGTAAGGTTCATCCAACACATCAACGTGAACGAACCAGTAGATATCGGCACGCTTAGGTTGCTTCTGGAAAATGGAGTACATGATTTTCGCTTCAATCTCATCCGGTTGATTTGCGCTGGTAAGATAAATCAGGTGCGTAGAATATTTTGGCACGCTTGTGTCCTGACTGAGCTCGTTCAATTTAGGCAGGTAATCATCCAGTTTTGTGAATTCCACATAACGATTACGGATTTTACGAGCCTGATGCCAACTGAACATCGCTGTGAAGAGAATTGCCGCGATAAGTAAACTGATCCAGCCACCGTGAGCAAACTTGTTCATTTGCGCGATGAAGAACGCAAGTTCTACTACCAAATAAACAGCTACGAAAGTCAGAATCAGAATAGCCGGGTATTTTTTTATGCGCATGAAGAACGTCAATAGTCGTGACGACATAAGCATTCCGAGAATGATGGTAAGACCATATGCCGCTTCCATTTTTTCAGATTCACGGAAGTAAAGCACAACGCCGATACAACCGATCATCAGCATCCAGTTGATGCTTGGAATGTACAACTGACCGCGAAGGTCTGTTGGGTATTTGATTTTTACTTTCGGCCAGAAATTCAGTCGTATAGCTTCGTTGATCAACGTGAATGATCCGCTGATGAGTGCCTGTGAGGCAACGATTGTTGCAACAGTAGCAATGCCGATTCCAACGGGAAGGAACCATTCCGGCATAAGTGAATAAAACGGATTGGTTTTACCAAGTACTTTTCCTTGCTGGGAAATCAACCAAGCACTTTGTCCGAAGTAATTCAGAATAAGCATGGTTTTAACGAAGATCCACGACATGCGAATGTTCTTTCTTCCACAATGACCTAAATCGGAATACAGAGCTTCAGCTCCGGTTGTGCACAGGAATACTGCACCGAGTAACCAGAATCCGCCCGGGTGAGCAGCGAGTAGTTTGTAAGCGTAATACGGATTGATTGCGCGAAGCACACTGGCATCAAGCATCATTCCCGAAACGCCAAGTACGCCCAGCATGACAAACCAAACCAGCATAACGGGACCGAAAAATTTCCCAACGAAGTTTGTTCCGAATTGCTGAATGAAAAAGAGCAAAGAAATGATTCCGATAACAATCGGAACTGTTTGAAGATCCTTGAAAGTTTCAGTCATATGCAAACCTTCAATTGCCGATGAAACTGAAATCGGTGGTGTGATGATTCCTTCCGCGAGTACAGCAGCGCCTCCGATCATGGCCGGGAACAACAACCACTTCACTTTGGTTTTCTTAACGAGCGCATATAATGCAAATACACCGCCTTCACCTTTGTTATCCGCACGCAACGTGAGCATCACATACTTCAATGTAGTTTGCAAAGTGAGCGTCCAGATGATACAGGATAATCCGCCAAGAACTACTTCTGCATCAATCGGTTTATCCGGACCAACAATTGCTTTTAAAACATAGAGCGGGGAAGTTCCGATATCTCCGAAAATAATTCCGAGTGTAATCAGAAGTCCCGCCATTGTGACTTTACTATGTACTGAAGAATGACCGTGAGAGGACATTGAAAAAAGGATTTAAGCTACAAAGGTATTGAGCTGTGGTGTCCGATGTTCTCTAGAACAGGGGAATTTTGAGAATATCGCTCTGTTTGTCAGATGAATCACTTTTTTTATTACTCTGGGCTCATGTTGTTGTCATTAGTGGCGGGCGGCTTAAAGCTTATATTTGCCACCTAATTCAGAATTATGAAAATAGGCATTCTCAGAGAAGGAAAAGTACCGCATGATAAGCGTGTTCCGTTTACACCGGCGCAATGCGTGCTTTTGCAGCGTGAATTTAATATTGAAGTTCTTGTTCAGCCCAGCGATTGGCGCGCGTTCAGTAACGACGAATATCGTGCGGTTGGCTGTCAGCTTCAGGAGGATCTTTCATCCTGTGATGTGCTCATGGGTATCAAAGAAGTTCCAAAAGCGGAACTCATTGCCGGAAAGAAGTACTTTTTCTTCTCACACACGATAAAAAAACAGCCGCATAACAAAGGGTTGATGCTGCAATTGATTGAGAAGAAAATTCAGATGATTGATTACGAATGTCTGACAGATCCGCAGTTCAACCGCATTATTGGATTCGGACATTTCGCAGGAATAGTCGGAACTTACAATGGTATCCGCGGTTACGGATTGCGTTTCGGTTTGTTTGATTTGCGTCCGGCGTGGCAATGTTACGATATGGTGGAAGTGAAAGAGGAATTGAAGAAAGTGAAACTGCCGAATATGAAACTGATTGTAACAGGAAACGGTCGTGTTGCAAACGGTGCTATTGAGTTGCTCGGTATGTTGCACATTCGACGCGTTACGCCGTATGAGTTTACGCATTATTCATTCCGGGAAGCTGTTTACACACAATTACATTCATACGATTACAATGAGCCGAAAGACGGAACACAATGGGATCGCGAACGCTTTTATAAACATCCGGAAGATTTCCGAAGTACGTTTGCGAAGTTCACACCACACGCTGATGTAATTGCGCATTGCTCATTCTGGGATCCGCGAGCTCCGAAACTTTTTGAAAAAGCGGATATGAAGTCGCCTGATTTCCGTGTTAGTGTGATAGCAGATGTTACATGCGACATTAACGGTTCGATTCCGTCAACAACAAAGCCGTCATCCATTACTGAGCCGTTCTACGGATATAATCCGCAAACCGGAGAGCCAAGTGAAAGTTCATTCGCCAATGAAGTGATTACAGTGATGGCGGTAGATAATCTTCCTTGTGAATTGCCTCGCGATTCTTCAGACAGTTTCGGGAAAGAACTCATTGAGAAAGTGATTCCTGCTTTGCTGGGTAATGATCCGGACGGACTCATTGATCGTGGCAGTATTTGCAAAGACG
>JBJOKQ010000226.1:0-5075 GCA_046046005.1 Bacteroidota bacterium
ATCAAGATCCGCCTGAGTTTTAGGCTCAACAGCAAGACCGATAACCGGTTCAGGGAAGTTCATTGCTTCGAGCACGATTGGCGCTTTTTCGTCGCAAAGAGTATCACCTGTTTTAATGTCTTTAAATCCTACTGCAGCACCGATATCACCTGCTTCGATGAACGGGATTTGGTTCTGCTTGTTGGCATGCATCTGGAAGATACGAGAGATACGTTCTTTCTGACCTGAACGAGTGTTCAGAACGTACGAACCTGACTCGAGACGACCAGAATAAGCGCGGAAGTATGCGAGACGACCAACGAACGGGTCAGTTGCAATTTTAAATGCGAGAGCCGCGAAAGGTTCTTTCACATCAGGGCGACGTGAAATTTCCTCTTCGGTATCAGGATTTGTTCCTTTGATATTTTCTTTATCAAGCGGAGAAGGCATCAATTCCATCACGTAATCGAGCATGGTTTGAACACCTTTGTTTTTGAATGCAGAACCGCAAAGCATAGGAACGATTTTGTTCGCAACACAAGCTTTACGAAGAGCAGCGAAAATTTCCGCTTCTGTGATTGAGTTTGGATCTTCGAAATATTTCTCCATAATCTTATCGTCGAATTCGGCGATAGATTCGAGCATTTTTTCGCGATACTCTTTCACTTCATCCAGCATATCTTCCGGAATCGGAACAACCTGGTATGTCATACCCTGATCGCTTTCATTCCAAACGATACCACGGTTGTTAACGAGGTCAACAACACCGCGGAAGTTATCTTCAGAACCGATAGGAAGCTGCAATGGGCATGGGTTACCGCCGAGTACTTCTTTAACCTGCTTAACAACGTTAAGGAAGTCAGCACCTGCACGGTCCATTTTGTTAACGAAACCGATACGGGTAACGTTATAGTTATTAGCCAAACGCCAGTTAGTTTCTGACTGAGGCTCTACACCGTCAACTGAAGAGAAAAGGAAAACGAGTCCATCGAGGACGCGCAATGAGCGATTCACCTCCACCGTAAAGTCAACGTGACCCGGAGTGTCGATGATATTCATTTTATACTTGTTATCACGATAGTTCCAGAAGCAAGTAGTTGCCGCTGAAGTGATGGTGATACCACGCTCCTGCTCCTGAACCATCCAGTCCATAGTAGCAGCACCGTCGTGAACTTCACCGATTTTGTGGTTCACCCCAGCGTAATAAAGAATACGCTCTGTGGTGGTGGTTTTTCCGGCGTCGATGTGAGCCGCGATACCGATGTTACGTGTATATTTAAGATCGCTCATGATTTCCCCTCGTTACAATTACAGTCTGAAGTGTGAGTAAGCTTTGTTAGCTTCAGCCATACGGTGTGTATCTTCTTTCTTTTTGAAAGCTGCACCTTCTTCTTTAGCCGCTGCCATGATTTCTCCGGCGAGTTTTCCTGCCATTGATTTTTCGTTGCGTGAGCGTGCGTAGCTGATCAGCCATTTGATGCCGAGTGCAGTTTTGCGCTCTGAACGGATTTCCTGAGGAATCTGGAAAGTAGCACCACCAACACGGCGGCTGCGCACTTCAACGTTAGGAGTAACGTTAGAAAGTGCTTTTTTCCAGGTCTCAAGACCGTCTTGTTCTGTACGCTTCTGAACAATTTCCATGGCGTCATAGAAAATGTCATAAGCTTTTCCTTTTTTACCCTGATACATCAGGTTGTTTACGAAACGCGTTACCAGGATATCGTTAAATTTTGGATCCGGGAGAAGCGGGCGTTTTTTTGCTCTGGTTTTTCTCATGGTACTCGAAAGTTTTTTCTCTGTTTACCAGTTTGAATTATTTCTTACCGCCTTTAGCAGCAGCGCCGCCTTTAGCTTTCTTAGTTCCATACTTAGAACGACGTTGGTTACGTCCTTCAACACCAGCAGTGTCAAGAGCACCGCGTACGATGTGGTAACGTACACCAGGAAGATCTTTAACACGACCGCCGCGTACCAGCACGATTGAGTGCTCCTGCAGGTTGTGACCTTCACCAGGGATGTAAGCAATCACCTCTACTTTGTTAGTGAGGCGCACTTTTGCTACTTTACGAAGAGCCGAGTTAGGCTTCTTAGGAGTAGTTGTGTAAACACGGGTACAGATCCCGCGTTTTTGCGGGCAGCTGTCGAGCGCCGCAGATTTGCTCCGGTTGGGAGCTTTGAAGCGGCCTTTACGCACAAGCTGTTGGATAGTTGGCATGTGTATCTAATTATTTGTTATTCAACGTTTTTGCAAAAAGTTTCTACCCCAATCCGGTTTTTGGGGAGGGCAAAGGTACTAATTCCTTGAAATAAACAACATTTGGTTGAAATTATTTTTCGCAGGACTTAGCGAAAGCCGGATTGCTTGCCGGCGCAGGACCAGGTTGGGGCTACCCGGGCGGCAAAAATAGCTATATTTGGCCATGGGCGTGAAAATAAGTGCGATAAGCTATTATCTTCCTGATAAACAGTACACTAACAACGATTTTTTTACTGATTTTCCGGAGGCTGGCGCCACCACAATTTCACGTGTCGGAGTAGAAAAACGGCACATTGCAGCCCCCGACCAAACCGCCTCCGACATGGCGATTGCGGCCACAGAAAAATTATTTCTGGAACACAGTATTGAGAAATCAGACATAGATTTTGTGGTGGTATGCATGCAAGAGCAGGACTACTATGTACCGAATTCGGCGAGTTATATACATGGTGCTTTAGACTTAAATAAGGATTGCGGCGCAATTGACATTAACTTAGGTTGCAGCGCATATGTATATGGTTTGGGAGTGGCTGAAGGGTTGTCGCATTCGATGCAGGCAAAGAATATCCTGTTTCTTACAAGCTCTGTAATTACGCGCAAACTTCATCCGCGCGACAGAAGCTCAAGATTTATATTCGGAGATGCGGCTACTGCAACCTTGTTGACAAAAACGGATCAACCTTCACTTGGTCCATTTGTATACGGAACGGACGGCAGTAAATTCAAGAAAATAATTATTGAACACGGCGGAGCCCGAAATCCATTGGGAGCGGATTCATACATGGAAATTGAAAACGATTACGGTGTAATTACCAGCAAAGCTCATCTTCAGATGGACGGTTATGATGTGTTCCAGTTCACGATCAAGACCATTCCGGAAATGGTTGCTGAGCTTTACGAGAAAGCGGCGATCGGACCTTCAGATGTTGACTTGTATGTTTTTCATCAGCCCAATGTTTATCTGAATGAGAAGATCAGACTAAAGATGGAAATTCCGGAACACAAATTCGTACACTGTATGGCTGATTTCGGAAACACCGTTCATGGCACCATTCCGATTGCATTGTATGAAATACAGAAACGGGGAAGATTGAAGCCGGGAATGAAAGTAATATTAGCAAGTTTCGGTGTTGGACTTTCCTGGTCGGCAACAATTGCGCGATTTTAATTTCAAATTCAGAAAGCCCCGGACGTGATACTATAACTCAAATTACGAGAAGCTGAACTTTATTATTGTTATTTTTGGAACAGAACATATAGCATACAGATATGGATGATATCGGAGTTTTCATACAAAAAATTGAAGGAGAGATTGGAGAGATTCCATCCGGTTCATTGCAAGCAGAAACACGATTCAGAGAAATTCCGGAATGGAGTTCTATGCACGCCTTGATTCTGATCGCTTTATCTGAAACGGAGTATAATGTAACGCTCACCGGAGCCGATTTGCGCACCTGCATTACATTACAGAATCTATATGATCTGATTAAAAGCCGTTCAATCTGATGGCATTATTCAGCGTCACCGGAATGCGGATATCCGGGATTGCGGCAGCAGTTCCGAAATCAGTTGAAAGCAATTACGAATATGCGCGCCTTTCACAACAGGAAAGGAATTTGCTGGTAAAAACAACGGGGGTTGCACAGCGGCATGTCGCAACAGAAGGTCAGACAACATCTGATTTGTGCTATGCGTCCGCTGAAGAGTTAATTTCCAAATTGCGTTGGGACCGATCTGAAATCGATTTAGTCGTTTTCGTTTCACAATCACCTGATTATTTTTTACCGGCGACTTCAATTGTACTGCAAGGAAAACTTGGATTGTCGAAGAGCGCAGCAGCGTTCGATATCAGTTTAGGATGCAGCGGATATGTATATGGAATGTCCGTGATCGGTTCGATGATGAACACGGGAGGCTTCAGAAAAGCGTTGTTACTGGCAGGTGATATTTCAACTTGCGGAATAACACCGAAAGATAAAAGCACATGGCCGTTGTTCGGGGATGCGGGCACCGCAACAGCAATTGAATATGATTCTCAATTGAAAAGTTATTTCAATTTGAGAAGTGACGGAACAGGATACGAGGCAATAATTATTCCGGACGGAGGATTGAGAAATCCGTTGAGTGATAAAACTTTCATAGATGAAGAAGCGGAACCGGGTGTGATCAGAAACAGACGAAATCTGTGGCTGAACGGACTTGATGTTTTCAACTTTTCTGTACGTGAAGCACCTCCGAGCATTACTGAGTTGTTGAATTATGCAGGATTGAATTCCGATAATCCGGACTATTACATTCTTCATCAAGCCAACAAACTAATGCTGGAGACGATCAGAAAAAAACTGAAACTGCCCATTGAGAAAGTGCCCTATTCATTAGCAGAATACGGGAATACCAGTTCTGCTTCAATTCCGCTTACCATTGTATCGCAATTGAAAGATCAAACAGGCGTTCATCGGAAATGGTTACTTTCAGGATTCGGAGTAGGTTTGTCGTGGGCTGCTGCCTATACAGAAACCGATAACATAGTATGTCCTCCAGTAATTCAGATTTGAATATGAACACACCATTTCATCTTACCGGAAAAACCGTTCTGATTACGGGAGCATCATCCGGAATAGGCAGGCAAGTTGCGATAAGTGTCAGCGAAATGGGCGGCAAATGTGTGATCAGCGGACGTAATGAGAATGGTTTAAATGAAACACTTTCCAACCTTAGAGGTGACGGACATTGTGTTCTGAAGGCAGACTTAACTGTTTCATCAGAACGTGATGAAATAGTAAAAAGCATGCCCGAGTTGGATGGTGTTGCATATTGTGCGGGTAACGTCACCCACTTC
>JBJOKQ010000227.1:0-5060 GCA_046046005.1 Bacteroidota bacterium
TCCCTGATGTATCCGTTACAACATCCGCTCCGAAATCATCACCTGAAAAGTTGTCATACAAGCGCAACCATTGCTGGGCACCGTTTGGCGAATAGCGAATCGTTACTAAATCGTGATTGTCAACACTGCCTGACCACACAGAACCTGTAACGATGATATAACCGAATGCATCAACTACCACGGTTTTACCGGTATCCGGACCGGAGAATTCATCGTATTCCTGCAGCTAAATCTGCGAGCCGGAAGAACTGTATTTGATGGTTACAATATCCGTTTCATCAATCGAACCATCATCAGCAGCGCCGGTTACGTACACATCTCCGTTAGCATCAACAGCTACACTTGTTGCTTTATCACTTGCGCTCCACTGATCATATTCCTGAAGCCACATCTGTGATCCGCTAACGCCGTTGTACTTGATGGTTACGTAATCGTATTCGTCAATGAGACCGTCCCAGCTCATGCCTGTAACAATAACATTGCCCGAAGGATCCAACGCTATAGAGGTAGCAATATCATTGCCGCTGAAGTTGTCGTATTCCTGTAACCACAGTTGAGTTCCGTTACTGTTGTATTTGATGGTGACGTAATCAAATTCATCATTCAATCCGTCCCAACTTGCTCCGGTGATGAACACATTACCGGAACCGTCTACGGTCATTGCGGTAACACTGTCAACTCCGCTGAAGTTGTCGTATTCCGCAATCCATTGTTCCGTAATCTGCGATGGAGCAACAATAGAAAGCAGGAAAAACGCGGTCAGAATGAGGGTTCTCATTCCATAAAGGTAGTGAAGCGCGAACTTAATTCAACTAAACGAATGACGCAGTTGCAAATCCGATATCAGCGTCGGTCAATCTGCAGGAAGAAAAACGGGACTACTGCAGCGTCAGTGTTGTCTCTCCGATAATTGCGTTATCGCAGCAGATTTCTATGCGATATAGACCCGGAAGAAACTCATCTTCTTCACGTGCTTTGTCACAGTAAACGAGCACCGACATCGGTTGATTCTGATAATCGATGGTGCGTTTGCCCGCGAAGTATCCGCGATTGGTTCCCCACGAGAACTGATGATCCGGATCTTCAGATTTTGTAAGTTCTTTACCATCCGGCGTCATGATACGCACGTAAATCGTATGTGCGCCGGGTTTAGTGAGATCATTATCGGCAACATCAAACGCAACTTTAATGCGATCGGTTTTGCTTGCTTTGGTGGTTTCAGATTCTTTCTTACCGTTGCGCGATTTATTCACGCCCATGGCTTTTACATTGAGCGTTGAAAGCAATGCTGCTTTATCGATACGACCCTGAAGCGCTTCTTTCTCGCCGGTAATATTCTGAACTTTCGACTTCTCACTGTCAAGTTCGCTAAGCACCTGTTGCTTTTCGGCACGCAGAGTGTTGTTGAGCGTATTGAGTGAATCGATCGTAACGATATAACCCTTCATGATTTCACGAAGTGTCTGCGTTTCTTTTTTAAGTTTCGCGATGATGAATTTATCGCCTTTATGTTTTTCAGCTTCAACAAGCAAAGAATCGATATACGCACGCTTTGCCGTGAGCTCTGCATTCAACGCCGCGTCTGTAGTCTGAAGTTCGGCGTACTGTGCTTTCAGATCTTCGAGATCACTCTTTACATCTTCCCGTTCGTTGATGACCTGATTGATGGTGATTTCGCGTTCAGCAACAATCACTTTCAATTCGCGGTACTGGAAACTGAGAAAAATGCACAATCCTCCAAGCAGGAAAATAATCACCAGATAAATGGCGTGAAGTTTTCTGTTTCCGGAGTTCTGATTATTCGGTTGATCGCTCATATCTTCGTAAATATTCTTTTCTTTATCGGGATTGAATTCGCTGCAAAATTAATCATTTATGCTTGCCGAGAAATTAAAGACGCTTACACGTGATTTTGTCGGGGTAATTTACCCGAACCTTTGTGTTGTTTGCAACGGGCACCTTTTGCATGCGGAGATCGGATTCTGTGTTTCCTGTGAACAGGAACTTCCAAGGAGCTATGATGAGCTCAATCCGGAGAATAATCCACTCATACGCACGTTTTGGGGGCGTATTCCCATTCGTTCGGCCGGTGCCGCTTTCGTGTTTTCCGCTTCGGGAAGAGTTCAGGAGCTCGTTCATAGTCTCAAATATAACGGGAGGAAAGACGCAGGTATTGCTGCGGGACAGTTATACGGCTCTGTTTTGCGCGGTATTTCACCATTTTTAACAGCAGACATGATTCTGCCTGTTCCATTACACGAAAGTAAATTGGCTTCACGCGGGTATAATCAGGCGGCTTGTTTCGGTCGCGGACTAGCAGACGCAATGGGAATTCCGATGTACGAAAACGTGCTGATGCGTGTGAAAGCAACTGCTTCTCAAACACGTAAGAACCGTGAGCAGCGTTGGGACAATGTGGGAGAAGTTTTCGGTGTGCGTATTAAAAAGCGTGTAGAAGGAAAACACATTATTCTGGTTGATGACGTTGTGACTACGGGAGCCACAATTGAGGCTTGTGCTGCTCCATTGCTGGGTGTTCCCGGAACTACTATTAGCATTGTTTCACTTGCGGCTGCGCGTCAGTAAGACATAATCTCCGATCTTTGCAGCCGTAATGGCCGAATCACTTCACATCACAGGAACAGGAAAGTCAGAACGCTATGCGTCGCTGATCCCGCAAATCCATGCCCTTTGCGAAGGAGAGAATGATCTCACAGCAAATCTTGCGAATGTCAGTGCGGCGTTGAAACAGGCTTTCGGATTTTTCTGGGTTGGATTTTACATTGTGAGAGAAAATGAACTGGTGCTTGGTCCGTTTCAAGGACCTATTGCGTGTACACGTATTGCATTCGGCCGCGGGGTATGCGGTTCTTCCTGGAAAGAGAAGAAAACAATTTTGGTTCCTGATGTGGAACAGTTCCCGGGACATATTGCCTGCAGCAGCGATAGCAAATCGGAAATTGTTGTGCCTGTGTTAAACAGCAACGGCGATGTGATGGCAGTGCTGGATGTTGACAGCAATGTTGTGAATGATTTTGACATTGCGGATCAACAAGCATTAGAACAATTATGCGATTGGATCGGTAAATCAATTTTCAATCGTCATGCGTAGTTTGTTCTTGCTGATACTTGCTGTGATGTTGGCTACTTGTGCTCAAGTGGTCACACCGAACGGCGGCAACAAAGACACGCAAGCCCCGCGCGTTGTGGCATACATGCCTGATAGTGCTGCAACCAATTTCAAAGGGAACAAAATTGTTATTCGATTTGACGAGTATGTTGCGCTTAGTGATCTGAACAAACAGCTGGTAATTTCTCCTTCGGTAAAACGAAGACCGGAGATCACCATTCGCAAAAAAGATCTTGTCATTGAATTCAAAGACACGCTGGAAGAGAATACAACATACACGATCAGCTTCGGTAAAGCGATTCGCGATATAACGGAAAACAATGTGCTCAACAATTTCCGCTATGTATTTTCCACAGGACCGGTGATTGATTCTCTTAGCTGTGAAGGTCAGGTGAACAATGCTTACACAGGAGGGCCTGAGAAAAATATATTGGTGATGTTGTACCGTAATACGGGCGACAGTGTTCCTCATAAAGAGAAACCGTATTACTACACACGTACGGATGAATCCGGAAAATTTGTGCTCAACAATCTTGCAGCATCGAATTATAAAATGTTTGTGCTTGCAGATGAGGGCGAAGATTATCTCTACAATTCGCGTGAAGAGCGCATCGCATTTTCCGATACACTTATTCGACTGAATACATCTCAGGATTCGTTGCGATTCCGGATGTTTCGTTCACGACCGATCAAGCAGCAACGAATGCTTGCTGCGCAGATTGCTCCGGATCGCTATCGTTTTGCGTACGCGTTACCAATGAAGAACCCACAATTGAATTTTGTGCCCGCATTACCTTCAGGAATGGAGGCCTTTGTTGATTACGGAACGAACGGAGATACAGTCAATGTCTGGTTCAGTCAACTTTTGATGGATTCTGTTCGTTTAGTATTGACGGATAATGGAAGTGTTGTTGATTCCGCCGACTACGAACTCAAATTGCGAGAGGGTTCTTCAGGTCGCGGAGGATCCAATGATGCGCGTAAACTCATCATTGCTACGAATGCGCCGAGCGGGAAACTGGTTCCGGGCCGAATGTTTGAAATGCACACTTCCAATCCGGTGCGCGATGTGAATCAAAGCAAAGTAATTGTGCGTAAAGGAATTGATACGCTTAATGGAAAACTTAATCTGCTTTCTGATAAACGTACTCTTGTTGCAGGATTTACACCGGAAGAAGACAGCAGCTATTCGATTCTGTTATTGCCCGGTGCGATTACAGATTGGTATGGGCAAAAGAACGACACGTTGCGCATGACAATTACGGTTCAACCGCTGAGACAGTTCGGTAATCTGTCAATTACACTCCCGGCAACTTTGCAGGGAAATTATGTGATGGAGTTGATCGATGACAAAGGTCGTCCGGTGCGCGATACAGTGATCAGCAAGGGTGGGATTTATCGTTTCCCGTTGTTGTCGTCCGGAAACTACAGTGTGCGTTTGATTGAAGACACTGATGGAAACGGCAAATGGACTGCAGGAAGCTACACGCTCAAACAACAGGCGGAGAAAGTGATTTTCTATCCGGCGTTGATACGTTTACGCGCAGGCTGGGATACTGATGTTGTGTGGGAACTGCAGTAATTATTTCAGATCGAAATCATCTGCATCAGCTCCGGCAGGGAATGATTTTCTGAACTCATCCAATTCCTGTTTGGAAATTGAAGCGTAGATAATTTCTTCAGTTGAAATCAATGCAGAAGTCATCACTTCTCCTTTGAAATTATGAATGACAGAATGGCCGGAGTGAAAGATGAAGTTTCCGTCATTACCGATCCGATTCACACCTGCAACATATGCGAGATTTTCAATAGCTCTTGCAGCCAGCAACGTTTTCCATGCATAAGAACGACGTTCGGGCCAATTAGCAACGTAAATTAAAAGATCGTAATCGTAAACGCGCTTGTCTTCCTGAATTGCTGATTTATTTCT